>JANQWV010000034.1:13451-21791 GCA_030729695.1 Flavobacteriales bacterium
CAGAACCTTGCAAAACATTTGCATCAAATCCCTTAAATGTGGTATTTTTGCAGCCCAAACGACTTCTATTTAGATTTTTTCTAAATAGTTTTTGAAAGGTTAAACAAGTTGAACGTGTTGTTGTTAAACTTTGACAAATGATTAAGATAACAGAAAGTGCGAAAGCACAGGTGGCCAAGCTGATTGCAGATGAAGGACATCCTTCGGATGCTTTCGTTCGAGTAGGCGTTGATGGTGGAGGTTGCAGCGGACTTATGTACAAGCTGGAATTCGACACGGAGATGAAAGACGGCGATCAGACCTTTGAAGACAATGGAGTGAAAGTGGTCGTAGACCGCAAGAGCTTCTTGTACCTGGTTGGAACCGAATTGGAATACACAGGAGGGTTGAACGGAAAAGGATTTGTATTCAACAATCCGAATGCCTCTCGCACGTGTGGATGTGGTGAAAGTTTTTCAATCTAAAAACATATGGCTTACGAAGGCGATGAGTTGTTAGAAAACGTAACCTCGAAAGAGTACGAATTCGGATTTACAACCAACATAGAATCAGACAAAGCTCCGGCTGGATTGAACGAAGACATTATTCGCTTAATCTCTTCGAAGAAAAACGAGCCCCAATGGCTACTCGACTGGCGTTTAGAGGCGTTCAAGATTTTTCAGAAAATGACAGAGCCGGAATGGGCGCATGTTAAATATGAAAAACCAAATCTTCAGGCCATCTCTTTTTACGCTGCACCGAAGCAAAAGAAGGTGTTGAACAGTTTAGATGAAATGGATCCAGAGCTTCGCAAAACCATGGAGAAGCTTGGTATTTCCATTGAAGAACAAAAAAGATTAAGTGGCGTAGCGGTAGATTTCGTCATGGACTCTGTTTCCGTTGCTACTTCATTCAAAGAAAAATTAGGCGAACTCGGAATCATCTTTTGCAGCATCAGCGATGCCATTCAAGAGCATCCTGAACTTATTAAGCAATACCTCGGAACCGTTGTTCCGCGCACCGATAACTACTACGCAGCATTGAATTCAGCTGTCTTCACAGACGGTTCGTTCTGCTACATTCCGAAAGGCGTTCGTTGCCCTATGGAGTTAAGCACCTACTTCCGAATTAACGAAGCAGGCACGGGTCAATTCGAGCGCACTTTGCTTATTGCCGACGAAGAAAGTTACGTGAGTTATTTGGAAGGATGTACCGCTCCGCAACGCGACGAAAATCAGTTGCATGCTGCAGTGGTTGAATTGGTTGCCATGCGCGATGCTGAAATAAAATACAGCACCGTTCAAAACTGGTATCCAGGAGATAAAGATGGAAAAGGCGGCGTCTTCAATTTCGTTACCAAACGCGGAATGTGTGAAGGAGCGAACTCAAAGATTTCTTGGACCCAAGTGGAAACAGGAAGCGCTGTTACTTGGAAATATCCAAGTTGTATTTTGAAGGGCGACAACAGTGTGGGTGAATTCTATTCTGTGGCTGTGACGAATCACTTCCAACAAGCAGACACCGGAACGAAGATGATTCACATTGGAAAAAACACCAAGAGCACCATCATTTCAAAAGGTATTTCTTCAGGAAGAAGTCAGAACTCATACAGAGGCTTGGTTCAAATTGGAAAGAACGCATCGAACGCGCGAAACTTCTCGCAATGCGATTCTTTGCTTATGACCGATACTAGCGGCGCCCACACCTTCCCATACATTGAAGTAAACAACAGCACCGCGAAAGTGGAGCACGAAGCAACGACTTCAAAAATTGGTGAAGACCAGATCTTCTATTGTCTGCAACGCGGACTCGATGAAGAGCAAGCCGTGAGCATGATTGTAAACGGATATGCAAAAGATGTATTGAATAAACTCCCAATGGAGTTTGCAGTTGAAGCACAAAAATTACTCGCCATTTCTTTGGAAGGAAGCGTAGGATAAAAAGATAACTATGTTAAAGATTGAAAATTTACAAGCGCGCATTGAAGAGAAAGAAATTCTCAAAGGACTATCGTTAACCGTTGGTGAAGGCGAAGTGCACGCGATTATGGGTCCAAACGGATCTGGAAAAAGTACCCTTGCATCTGTTCTTGCAGGAAGAGAAGACTACGAAGTAACCGGAGGAACAGTCACATTCAATGGAAAAGATTTACTAGACATGCCCGCTGAAGAGCGCGCAAGAGAAGGACTTTTCTTAGCGTTTCAATACCCCGTAGAAATTCCAGGAGTGAGTAACATGAACTTCCTGAAAGCGGCAGTTGGCGAGGTTCGCAAGCACAGAGGACTTGAAGCCTTAACAGCGAAAGAGTTCTTACAACTGGTGAAAGAAAAATCTGAATTGGTTGAATTAGACGGTCAACTTGCGAACCGCGCAGTGAATGAAGGATTCAGTGGTGGAGAAAAGAAACGCAATGAGATATTCCAAATGGCGATGCTTAATCCATCGTTGTGCGTATTGGATGAAACCGACAGCGGACTTGACATTGATGCATTACGCATTGTGTCAGAGGGTGTAAATGCAATGCGCGACGGAAAGCGTTCGTTTGTTGTAATTACGCACTACCAAAGACTCTTAGATCATATTGTTCCAGATTTCGTGCACGTGCTTTACAAAGGAAAAATTGTAAAGAGTGGAACGAAAGAATTGGCTTTAGAGCTTGAAGAAAAAGGGTACGACTGGTTAAAAGAAACGGAAGACGCAAAATGAGTATTGTAGCGGAAATAAAACCCACAAACACATTCAGCTTCAAACCGAACAAACATTCGGTTGCTGATTTTCCAATGCCAACTACCCGTGTAGAGTCTTGGAAGTACACCCGCGTTGGAGCCATTGATACCAATTGGAAACAAGCGGAACGTAATTCAAATTCAACTGCGTTAGAAAATGCAATTCGCATTGAAAACGGATTCATTACTCTTCCTTCAACAAGTATTGCTGGGATTCAATTGACTTTGGGAAAGGATCTTTCTGCCAATCAGCAAGAAACTATTCTTTCCTTATTGTCGAAAGAAAACAGAACAGACGTCTTCGATGCGATATCTGAAAACGCTTCGAACGATCTTGTTTTAATTGAAATAGAAAAAGGTAAATTAGTTGAAGAAGTTTTAGCCATTGAATTGGGAAACTCTTCGAACATGTGCATGAGTGCGCCATACGTATTCATTGTTTCGAAAGAAAACTCGGTTGCAAAATTCACCGTTGACTTCAAAGGAGAATCAGAACAGTCGTTTCACTTGGTGAATCTATATGCTCATGTTGAAGCTTCTGCCCAACTTGAGATTCACCAACTTCAAAACACATCGAAGAACGAATGTATCTTGTTGAGAGAGTCTATTTCTCAAGCAGAAAAAAGTGTTTTCAAAATCACCACTGTTACCGCAAGCGGAACATGGGTGCGCAATGAATTGAACATTCGAATTGAAGGACAACACTGCGAAACATTCTTGAGCGGTGCATACTTCCCAAAACAAGATCAACTAATCGACAATCACACGTTCGTAGACCATCAGGTTCCAAATTGTTACAGCAACGAATTGTACAAAGGGGTGTTGTTTGAAAACGGAAAAGGCGTGTTCAATGGAAAGGTTTATGTTCACATTGATGCGCAGAAAACCAATGCCTATCAGAGTAATGCGAACATCATGATGAGCGACAACGCAAGCATTTTCACCAAGCCTGAGTTGGAAATTTATGCCGACGATGTGAAGTGTAGCCACGGAAGTACTACCGGACAATTCAATGAAGAAGCCCTGTTCTACTTGCGCGCAAGAGGATTGAGCGAAGAGTCTGCGAAACGACTTTTGGTTTCAGCATTCACTTCAGATGTGATGAATCGCATTTCCATTCCAAGTTGGAAAGAATACGTTCTTCAGACACTTATTCAAAATGAAATCATAACCGAATAATCATTCGGTTTTAAAATATGGACAACGATACCCTTCAACATAAAATGAGAGAATTGAAAACTCAATTCCCAGCGTTGAATCAAACGGTATACGGACGACCACTTGTGTATTTAGATAACGCTGCTACCACGCAGAAGCCACAGCGAGTGATTGATTCCATTTCAGAATACTATTCAAAATGGAACGCGAACATTCACAGAGGTGCGCATTACTTAGCGAACGCTTCAACTGAAAAATTCGAAGCGACGCGCAGTGCCTTAGCAGAAATGCTTCATGCTAATTTCCGTGAAGAAATTATTTTCACGCAAGGCAGCACAGACAGCGTGAACATGCTTTCAACCATTTTAGAAAATGAAGTGGAAGAAGGCGATGAGATCTGGGTAACCGAGATGGAGCACCACGCGAATTTCGTTCCGTGGCAAATGTTGGCGTTAAAGAAAAAAGCACATTTTCGATACATACCCATGTTGCCTTCAGGTGAGTGGGATTTAGCTTACGCAAAAAACGAGATAACAGATCGTGCGAAGATTGTAGCCTTCAACTGGGTTTCAAATGCGTTGGGTACTGTTAATCCCGTTGACGAATTAATAAGCCTCGCGAAGACCGCAGGCGCTTACGTAGTGATAGACGGTGCTCAAGCAGTAGCGCATTTCGACATAAATGTTCAAGCATTGAATTGCGATTTTTTCTTGTTCTCTGCGCACAAAATGTACGGTCCAACTGGACTTGGTGTTTTATGGGGAAGGAAAGAATTGCTTGAAAAACTTCCTCCGTATCGTTTCGGTGGAGAGATGATTCGGAAGGTTTCAGTTACTGGAACCACCTTCAACGACTTGCCTTTCAAATACGAAGCAGGAACTCCGAACATTGAAGCCGTGATTGCCTTCAATGAATCCATTTCATTCTGCAAAGAAGTTGGAAGAGCAGACATGCACAAGCATGAGCTTCACTTGTTGAAATTGGCGACGGAAGAATTAAGAAAAATTGAAGGGTCAACGATTTACGCTGACCTTGAAAACAAAGTGGGTGTATTGAGTTTTAATGTGGAAGGAATTCATTCTGCCGATATTGGAACGTTGCTCGATCAGCAAGGTGTTGCTGTAAGAACGGGTCATCATTGCACACAACCCCTTTGGGAAAAGCTTGGAACCACAGGGTCTGTAAGAGCGTCTTTCGCTTGTTACAACACCGTTGAAGACGTTGAATTATTTATTGCTGCGCTGAACAAAAGCGTAAATATGTTGAGATAATGATAGAGCAAAAGCAACAAGAGATAATTGAGGAGTTTGCATTTTTCGAAGAATGGATGCACAAGTACGAGCACATTATTGAGTTAGGAAAAGAAATGAAAGGCCTAACCGATGATGAGAAAAAAGAAGAGTTGCTTGTAGCCGGATGTCAATCGAAAGTTTGGTTAAAAGCATCGCTTCAAGAAAATGGAACAGTGAATTTCGAGGCCGATAGCGACGCCATTATTACACGTGGGTTGGTGGCCTTGGTTGTTTCCGTGTTCGATAATGAAACCCCACAAGACATATTGAATGCCAACATTCATTTCATGAATGACATTGGATTGGTATCGAACTTAAGTCAGACAAGAAGCAACGGTCTTGCAGCAATGGTGAAACAAATCTTGTTGTATGCCACAGTTTTTCAAGCACAACAAAAAAGCAATTAATTATGGAGAAGGCCGCATTAACAGAAGCAATTATTGCCAAACTAAAAACCATTTTCGATCCTGAAATTCCGGTAGACATTTACGAGTTGGGATTGATCTATGGGATTGACATTGCGGAAGACGCTGCTGTGAAAATAACCATGACCCTCACATCGCCTTCTTGTCCGGTTGCTGAAACATTACCTCCTGAAGTAGAAGACAAAATCAAATCGGTTGAAGGCGTTTCAGATTGTAAAGTTGAAATTACCTGGGAGCCAACTTGGGATAAAAGCATGATGAGTCAAGAGGCTCAGCTTGAGCTTGGATTTTTGTAAATGAAGAACTACATCTTACTTTTAGTAACAATTTTATTTGCTTACTCAAGCAAAGCACAATCTCCTTTGCGTAACACACAAACCAACAACAACAGTTGGTTCATGTATTTCGGGGACCATAAATTTTCTGAACATTGGGGAATTCATTTGGAAGCCCAATTCAGAAGAAATGAAATTGTAGCGAAACCTCTTCAACTTCTTTTAAGAACCGGAGTCAATTATCATTTCGCTCCGAATGCTTTTGCGACTGCTGGATATTGCTACGTGCACACTTCGCCTTATGGCGTATTTCCAGCTAAATCGGGTTTTCCAGAAAACAGATTTTGGGAACAGCTTCAAGTGAAATCGCAAGCTGGACGCATTGAAATGATTACGCGTTTGCGCTTGGAACAACGCTTCTCAAAACTTCCTGTGGAGCAGTCAACAGGAGAATACGCGCCGGGCGACGATGTCTATACAAATCGCGCTCGTGTTCTTGTGCGTCTATCAATACCATTCAAAGGAAAAACCATTGAGGACAAATCTTTGTACTTCTCATGCTACGAAGAAGCATTCGTTAATTTCGGAGAAAATGTGAAGGCCAACATTTTTGATCAAAACCGCGCTTACGCTGCCATCGGTTACAAATTTCCCAAGTGGGGAAAACTGGAAGTTGGTTACATGAATCAACTACTTTTAAAGGCCGACGGAGTGAAAATTGAAAACAACCACACGCTTCAAGTTGGATTTATTTCGAATATCGATTTTCGAAAAAAACTAAACTAGCCGAAGGCTCCTTGCGAAGCACCTTGCAAAGCATCTTACATTTGCATCATGACCGGTGCGATTTTTTTTCAGAAACGAATAGTTGGAATAACACTTTTGCTATCCCTCGTTTCGTGCGCAACGGATCAAGAGAAGGCACGCGACTACAACAACAAAATAACGATTGAATTAGAAACGTGCGGGGTTGCTATTTTTCAGTTGGAAGAACAATTGGGCCAGCCGCACAATCTCAATGAATTTTACTCCAAAGCGGAAACCACGTTGAACAGTGCTAAAGAAAATTTGACTGAAATTGGAAACTTCAAAGAAGACACACTTCTTGTTAATCCAGCTATTCGAACCGTAGAAAAATTTCAGGAAATTCTTTCCACCTACTACAAGCCGTTGTGCAATTTGCATCAACTTCCGCAAGAACAAATATCTTTCGCAACCACCGACAGCTGCAGGGTTCTGCGCATGTTCATTCAGAACGAATCTGTCTTCACACAACAAGATTTCGAAAACGCGCAACAGTCTTTTGCTGACAAGTATAAACTTGATTTAACGGAGTAAATCAAGATGTTAAGCAAGGTGCTTTGCAAGGTCGTCTTCGACGAAGTCGACCTTCTGTAAGACCTTTCGCAGAATCTTGCTGACGAATAAACAGCATATAACTTATAGGAATTTGGCATAAACATGAGGTGCCAAGTGGTTTTTCCTTTGGCTCAAAATTATTTGAGTCATGAAAACCAAAAAAACAATTCTCTCCCTCTCTCTTTTGCTCGCGCTCTATTCGTGCGACAAAGAGAACCCCATTCCCAACATTCAATGTCGCGTTGTTGAGCAAGGCTCCAACGTGCCTATTCCCTTCGCGCAGGTGCAATGGTACGAACTTGAAGGATTCGGAAGTACCGTTAGCTACGTGCCTTCCTTCATCTCCATTGCAAATGAAAACGGTGAATTCGAAATGCCGAAAGATGCAACAGTAGACGTTGCTAAAGCCTTGGCGAATTCATCTGATCAATATTCCGAATTCGGATTTACAGATGTTTCCTTCCATGCAGGAAGTCCTTCAATGGCAATTCCTGTTTCATGCAAATCCACACTTCGCCTTCAACTCGTTGACGATGCTAACACGCAGCAGAACATTGTGGGCGCTTCCTTCGAAGTGAGCAATGGCTTTCGCGGAATAACACAAGAGGCCGATTTAGCCGGACATGGAGCAGAATGCTTCTTTGAAGTGCCGGCACATTTCCCTATAGAACTTGAAATAAAAAAGCACTACGCTTCTGGAAATTATTCTTCTGAATGGATAACCCTAGACCCTCTACAAGCCAATGAAATCAATACATACACCTTATACTACTAAACCCATGAAAAAAATCTCTACCCTCCTTTTTTGCTTTTGCTCGCTCATCACTTTCGCGCAGAGCACCTACACGCCGGTTGTAAAATCAACAGCGTTCAGTCAAGGCCTATCTAAAAACAACTCCCTTGTTTTTTCAAAAGGTCAAGCCGCAAACGATGCATTTCTTTTTCTATGTGGAAAAGATTCGAGCCATCTCTATTTCCCAGATTACGCGAACCACATTCGAAATCTTCCCAACACGAATAACACAACACACCTGGAAGTGTGGGATGTTCAATACATGCGCGAGTCGAGCAATGCGGCCGATACCAGCCAATTCATTCTGAGTAATTCGCATACACTTACTCCCGG
>JANQWV010000035.1:0-18095 GCA_030729695.1 Flavobacteriales bacterium
TAAGTCCATCTACCTACACCCTCTGTGAAAACAGCATTGACTTTTCTTGGAGTGCTTATTCAGGATGGAATTCGGGTGTGGATTATTATGTTCTCATGCACAGTTCCAACGGTGTTAATTTCAATCCAGTTGACACCGTTAATGGAAGTACACTTCAAGGCACTCATGAATTCTCATCTATTTCTTCCGGATTGAATTATTACGGGGTGATAGCCTACGCAAGTAATGGGGCTACTTCGGCATCGAATATTCAAACAATAAGCGTTTCGTACCCGACACCGCCTGGTATCAATTACATCACTTCGGTTAGTGTAAATAGTGCTAAAACCATAGACATTACAGTCCGATCAGAAGCGACATTGGTGCCGCACAAGTACATCCTTCAACGAAAAAACTTATACGCTCCTTTCGATTGGGAATACCGCATGGACATTACCCAATCTGCTGCGAACATAGTTTTCACTGACACCGATGTGAATTCAGATGATATCATTTATGACTATCGCGTAATCGTGCAAAACCCTTGTGGCTATTACCTAGATACAACAAACGTTGGAAAAAATATTCGTTTGCGCGGCGCGAACAATTCTGAATTGTTATTGAACAGTTTGAACTGGTCGAAATACGAAGATTGGGAAAATGGTGTGCAAGAATACGAAGTGCTTCGTTCG
The DNA here is from genome assembly GCA_030729695.1 of Flavobacteriales bacterium. Taxonomy (GTDB): domain Bacteria; phylum Bacteroidota; class Bacteroidia; order Flavobacteriales_D; family Sanyastnellaceae; genus CAIZGX01. The sequence continues at coordinate 672 of JANQWV010000035.1, forward strand.
ATAGACGGCACGGCGGAAACCCAAGCTTCGACAGGCCCTTCCAATTATTTATCATTTCAAGATGACCTTGAGCCCTTCCTTTCCTCAAAGGGACAATTCTGTTATCGCATTCAGGCGTATTCTGAACCAATTAGCTATTTCCCCAATGAAACATTTTCATCGTATAGCAACAAAAAATGTTTGGATCAGGAGCCTATCATTTGGATTCCAAATGCGATGATGATTCATGGCAACAATGATTTATTTTTTCCTGTCATTTCCTTTGCCGATACCAATCAATACACGATGAACATTTTCAGCCGATGGGGTGACTACGTGTTTGAAACAAATAAACTCTCCGAAAAATGGGACGGACGCATGAACGGGGGCGATTTCGTTCATGAAAACGCTTATGTCTATTACATCACCGTGAAAAATGGAATTGGCGTTTTGTATGAACGCAGAGGAACAATAACAGTGCTTAAAGACTAGCCTTTCCCAAATGAATTGCATTGTATTAGACCAAGGCAACACCTCATTAAAATGGGGACTTTTCGTAAACGATTCCTTAGTTGCATCCGGGCGAATTCTTGATGAAAATCTTAGTCCTGAACTTAAAGATTTACATTCAAAGCACAGCTTACCTTTTTTCTATTCTTCCGTGAGGAGTGAGTCTGAGCAAACCGAATTTTTAAATCGCTTTTCCTTTTGTCGAATTATTCCTGAAGATAATTTCCCTGCCTTTCATTACTCATCTGGAATTGCGGGAAGAGATAGACTTGCTAACGTTGCGGGATCATTTCAAATTTCAAAAGGTGCAACTTGTCTAATTATTGATTTTGGAACGTGCATCACCTATTCCATTGCAAAAGACAAGGCACTTGAATCAGGAGTTATTTCTTTGGGAGCGCAATCGCGCCTTCGCGCAATGAATGAATTCACTGGACAACTGCCGCAAATAAATTTTGAAGAGTCGCTGGAACCATTCCAAAATTCAACTTCTGGCGCCATGCTCAGCAGTGTGAATTTCGGAATTCTATCTGAACTGAAAGGATATATTGACGAGGCAACGAGCCTATTTCCCGATATTCAACTTGTATTTACGGGCACCGACGCTGTTCATTTTGCTAAACAGCTTAATTACCGCATCTTTGTAGAATTGAATTTAACATTAATTGGACTTTATGCCATCTCTTGTGCGAATGAATCTTAAATATATTTTTCTTGTTTTGATTTCGGCAATGTGCATGCGCATGCAAGCTCAAATTCCTGTGAATTCTCCCTATTCAAGATTTGGTATTGGTTTAACCGAAATTGGATTTAATCCGCGCTACAGCGCAATGGGCAATGCGTCCATTGCTCTTCCTGATCTGTCTGGGGTAAACTTATCGAATCCCGCTTCCTTCGCCTTATTCTCTGAAACCACTTTTCAAGGAAGTGTTTTTGCAAAGAGCTCTCAATTACTCTCAAATACAGGAGAAACAAATTACCTGGGCGGTCAGATTGGTGAAATAGCCTTTGGCTTCAAACGCACCGGCAGCAAATGGGGCTTTGCAATGGGTATTACTCCTGAAAGCATTGTTGGATATCAATTCTCAAGTGCTAATGTTGTGAATGATAGTTTAAATGCTAACAACAGTTACACCGGTGAAGGCGGGGTGAATAAAGTTCAGTTGGGTATGGCAAGAACGTTCATTCTATATTCAGATAGCACTCATTCGCGAACACATACGCTGTCTATTGGTAGCAACTTAAATTTCAGGTTTGGTTCTATTCTTCAAGTTGATCGCATTGTCTTCGACAATACTTCCGTGTACAACAGTAAGATTACGAAGCGTAAAACATTTTCAGATGCAAATTTCACTTTCGGAGCTCACTACTCGTTTCCCATTCATCAAAGAAAATCAGCCGGAAAAGTTTCGCGTTCCACTTGGTTTCATTTGGCGGGAACTTACGAGCTAGAGAACAACGTAAATCCAGACGTGCAGAATATTCGTCAGTCTACCCGCACCGTTTCAGGTGTTGAATTAGCAGTGCTTACCGTACTAGATACAACTTACACGAATTTATCCTTTACCCTTCCGCAAAAAATACAAATTGGTGCTGCGGTTTCGCATGAATTCAAAAAATCTGGAACACTCTCGCTGAGTGCATCGTACCGTCAGCAAGATTGGAAGTCAATTGAAAATTTAAACTCCCTGATTCAAGTTTCAAATCAGAGTTTCCACAATTCAACGAGCTTTGGATTAGGTTTAGAATATATACCCAACGCCAACGGTGGTGAAAACAATTACTTCGGAGCATGCACCTATAGATTGGGAATGAAGTCCTCTGAAACTTATGTTGGATTGAATGGCAACAACATTATTCAAGAAGCATTTACGTGCGGACTTCAAATGCCAATGCGTTCTTCGAAAACTACGAGTACAATTTGTCTTTCTGCTGAATTCGGAACTTATGGTAACGCAGTAGAGACTTCGACCAAAGAGAACTACGCTTCTTTCCTTATCGGATTTAAACTTCATCCGTTCGAGCGTTGGTTCGTTCAGAGAAAGTATGATTGATCCCGCTCGAAAAATATTCGCTGCACTCGCAGCAGTGTTCATTTTGATTGGGTGTCAAAATGAAATTTCAGAAATCAAAGCCATTACTGATCCGAAGCTTGTTCCTGTGCAAAGCACGTTTAATTCGGTTTTTAGTTATTCGATTGATGGGGTTGTTCGCACTAAAATTTATGCGCTTCAAATGGATCAGTATGTCAGCGACAGTTCGTATTTAATTGCTCCAAAAACGTTTCATATTGAATTCTTCGATTCATTGGGCCAATACACAGCAACCATGAAAGGAAACGAAGCCATTTTCTCGCAAAAGAGCAACACGCTTTGGACCAAAGGAGACTTGGTTTTGGAAAATTGGAAGAAAGAAAAACTCGAAACGAATTCGCTCACCTTTTACCTCGATTCTGATTTGGTCTACACGCCAGATTTTGTGAAGATAAGTTCTGAAAACAGCATGCTTGAAGGAAAAGGATTGCGCAGCAATGGCAACTTTTCCAACTATGAAATCAATCAGACTTCAGGTAATTTTAACGCTACAAACAATGAATAACTTAAATAAAATCGTGCTTATCCTTTGGGCCATTGTGGTGGTTGCATCGTTTGGCTATGCGCTTTACATGATCTCTGCTGAAGGTTGGGACAAAGGCGCCGAGAATTTATTTATTCCCGGCATTGCGCTTATGTGGTTCTTGTTTCGTTCTGGAATGTACCGAAGAATGAATAACATGAAAAAGGACAATGGGTAATATCGAAGTTTCTCAGTTATTCATTATTCTTGGCACCCTTGTCGGTTGCGCCTTCTATTCAGGAGTTGAGATCGCGTTCCTTACTTCCAATAAATTAAAAATTGAACTGGATAAAAAGCAAGGCGTCTTCGGGGCATCTATCCTTTCCTCGCTTGTTGGAAAGCCGAAGCTCTTTCTTGCAATGTTATTGGTAGGAAATAATATCTCCTTAGTTATTTATGGAATTGTTTTCGGCGATGTCCTTACGACAATGCTCGAATCTTCTTTTCCTTCATTAAATGAAGTTGTAGGCTCCTACGGTGTGTTGATTTTGCAGACCATTATTTCTACATTGGTCGTCCTCATCTTTGGTGAATTCATTCCGAAAGCCTTGCTGTCTGCACAACCCAACAAATGGCTTCTTCGTCTATCGCCGCTTATTGCAATCTGGTACGCTATACTTTTTGTTTTTGCTTATAGCGTAACGAAGGTGAGCGAGTGGATTATTTCAATACTTTTTAGAAACTCACCGAAAGAGCAAGACATCGTTTTTGGAAGAACAGATTTGAATCACTATTTGGAAGGATTCACAGGCTCTAATTCGCAGCAGAATGAACTTGATCTGGAAATTCAATTCTTTCAAAACGCACTCGATTTTTCGTTGTTGAAGGCACGCGATTGCATGCTGCCTCGCAATGAAATTGTAGCTATTGACATTACCGAGAGTATTGCCAAAGCGAAAGATCTTTTCATTGAAACGAAACTTTCGAAAATCATTGTTTACCGCGAAAACATTGATCAATTGATTGGCTATGTTCACTTCAGCGACTTCTTCAAAAGCCCGAAAGAAATCAAAGAAATTCTTCGTCCGATTGCTATTGTGCCCGAGCCTATGGCTGCGAACGAGATCTTGAAAATTTTCCGCAGTCAGAAAAAAAGTGTTGCCGCCGTTGTAGATGAATTCGGTGGAACCAGCGGACTGATCACCTTTGAGGATATTATTGAAGAAATCTTCGGCGAGATTGAAGACGAGCACGACACCATTGACAATGTTGAGCGTGAACTGAAAAAAGGCGTTTATGAATTCTCTGGAAGGCTTGACGTGCATTACATCAATGAGAAATACAAACTCGAGCTTCCTGAAAACGAAGAAGAGTATGATACCCTTGGCGGTCTAATTCTGAATTTCCACCAAGACTTTCCTGAGGTGAATCAGGAATTCGTGATTGACCGATTTAGATTCACGATTCTAGCCGTGAATGAGCGCCAGATCAAGCTTGTTCAGCTCCAAAACATTGAAGAATCGACAAATAGCTAGTCTCTTCAAAAAAAAACGAGGAATTTTCGAGCAAATTTCCGATATTCGCACTCCTAAATTTTATAGTCCATAACTATGGCAATGATTTCAACCCTTCGTAAACAAGGATGGCTAGTACTAGCCCTAGTCGGCATTGGTATTGTCGGCTTCTTAATTCCGTATGATGCTGTAATGGCAATGTTCGGCGGCCCGTCAGACAAAGTTGGTGTTATTAATGGCGAAAGCATTAAGCAAGACCAGTGGAGAGCTATGCTGCAAGAGCAATCGGAATTGTTCAGTTACAACAACAGCCAAGCTCACGGTTTGGAAAATGATGTATGGAACAACTTAATCGAGAACACGCTTCTTCAACCAGAATACCAAAGCCTTGGCTTAATGATTACTGATGAAGAGTTAGACGAAATACTTTTCGGTAACTTCTTAAGCTCATACGTAAAAAGTACGTTCTACCAAGGACAAGACTCTTTGCCATTCAAAGAGCAGATGCGCGAAAGTTTCAAGCAAATGGAAACTGAAAAGCCTAACCTTTTCATAGGATACAGAAGATTAGTTATTGAAAAGCGCTTGAAAGAAAAGTATGACGCATTGGTTGGTGCAGGTGCATATGTAAACTCATTGGATGCAAAGAGTTTATTCCATCAGTCTAACGACAAAGCTTCTATCGTTTACGTTGTGAAGCCATACGCTCAAATTATGGAGAGTGAAATTTCATTCTCGAATGACGACATTGAAAACTACTACAACGAGCACAAGAACGATCGCGATTTCAAACAAGAAAGAAGCCGCACCATTGCTTATGTTCGTATTCCTTTGTTGACTAGCGCATCAGATAGCTCTGCTACACTTGAGAGCCTTCAAGCTATTGCCGCTTCGTTCAAAGCAAACAAGACAGCAAAAGAAGATTCAACATTTGCCATTTTGAATTCAGGTAATCCGGCAAACGGAAAAGTGAAATATGCATTTGGAAGTTTCCCAGAACCATTCAATTCACAAGTAGCTTCAGATAGCATTGGACGTGTTATGGGTCCATTCGTTTCTGGTGGTATTGCTCGTGTAGTTAAATTGACTTCACGCGGAACTGAAGTTGATTCTGTTCAAGCACGTCACATTCTTTTCAAAGAGAAAGGTGCTGCTGGTAAAGCAAAAGCAGATTCTTTGAAAAAAGTGATCCAATCGAAGAAGAACTTTGCTGAAATGGCTTCTAAATACAGCACCGACCCCGGTTCAGCTGTTAAAGGTGGAGATCTTGGCATGTTCGGAAGAGGCGCAATGGTTGCTGAATTCGATGCTGCTTGTTTCAACGGGAAAGTTGGTGATCTACAAATTGTAGAGACTCAATTCGGAACTCACTTGATTGAAGTAACCAAGAAAGGAGCTCCTAAAGCAGTTACATACTACGCTCAAGTTGAGAGACCAATTGCACCAAGTGCTGCAACTAAAAAAGAGACTTACCAAAAAGCTATCGACTTCATTCAAAATCACGGAGACAGCGCAAGCTTCCGTGCAGGTGCTGTTGAAAGCTACGGTGGATTAACTTATTCTCCGAATGTTCGTCCTGAAGCAACTGCTGTTAGCGGTGTTCAGAATGCATCTGAAATTATCGGTTGGACTTACAACCCTGAAACTGAAGAAGGAGCTATTTCGCAACCTATCTCTGTTGATGATGGAATCGTAGTGGTTTGCCTAATGGAGGTCAAAGAGAAAGGAGTTCCATCTTTGCGTAACGTATACGACCGTGTGAAGCAAGAGGTTATTAAAGAAAAGAAAGCTGAAAAGTACATGGCAATGATGACCGGCAGTTCTTTAGAAGAAATCGCTGGAAAAGTTTCTGGCAAAGTGATGACTTACGAAAACCTTTCAATGGCAATGCGTAACATTCCAGCAAGCGGTGTTCAAGAAACTGAAAGTGCTGCGATTGGTGCTGCGTTCGGTTTGCCAACAGGTAACATCTCTGCTCCTATTAAAGGAAAGGGTGGTGTTTATGTGATTCAACGTGTTGCCGATGTGACTCGTGTTGAAAGCCCAGACAACTACGTTTCTTTCAGAAAAGATAAAATGCGTGGACAAAAGGCGAGTGCTCCAATGACGTTGTTCAACTCACTTCGTGAGGCAGCAGAAATTGAAGACTACCGTTTCTTCCCTGAAGATTGATTTTTAAAATCGCGATAATTGAAAAGGATGCCGAGGCATCCTTTTTCATTTTCTAAAACCAGAGTAGCATCGTATCGCCGTAACTCAAGAACATGTAATCTTGTTCCAGCGCGTGTTTGTAAATGCGCTTCCACTCTTCACCAACTGTTGCTGCAACAAGCAACATCAAAGTGCTTTTAGGCTGATGGTAGTTCGTTTGCAGACCTGAGCAAATCTTAAATGAATATCCGGGCGCAATGCAAATGCTTGAGGATGCACAAATAGAATCTCTGTTGGTAGAATCGAGATAATTCAAGAGCGCCGTTAAGGCCTCTTCTCTTGAATAAGTTAAGGAAGAGAAATAAGGTTCCCACTGATCAACCACATGCGCTTCTTTGCCCTCTAAAACGCGGACACCTAGCCAGTATAAACTCTCTAGGGTTCTCATGGAAGTGGTGCCTGCGGCAATGATTCTTCCTTTACAATTTAGGATTGAATGAATGCATGCTTTGGTGACCTCTAAAAATTCAGCGTGCATCTCATGATCTTCAATGCGGTCTGAGCTGACGGGTTTGAAGGTACCTGCTCCGACGTGCAGACACACTTGTATTTGATTCACGTGGTTTTCTTTCAAGGCTGAAAGAACACCTTCGGTGTAATGCAGACCGGCGGTGGGTGCGGCAACGGAGCCTTCGGTTTTTGCGAAGACGGTCTGGTATCTGCCAGCATCGTTGGCCACTGGCTTGCGTTGGAAGTACGGTGGCAACGGGACTTGTCCGATAGCCTCTATGACTTCAGAGAAGACGGCATTGAAGTTCCAGGTGAATTCTACAATGAAGGCATCTTTCTCAATTCCTTTTCTTTCGATGAAGACGCTTTCTGTGGAATTGTTCCAATTGATTTTCAATTCTAATTTTCCTTCTTTCCATCGTTTTGAATTTCCGATGTAAGCGGTGAAGGAAACGCTATCATGTGCCGAAAAGGCTTCGGTGTATGAGATTCCGAAGGGTGCGAGGCACATGATTTCTATGAAGGCACCCGACTCTTTTTGAAAAATAATGCGTGCCGGAATGACTTTCGAATTGTTGAATACGAGTAAGTCTCCTTGTTGAAGAACGTTGGGTAAATTCGAAAAAACGGTGTCCGTTATTTCTCCGTTTTCATAGACCAACAATTTAGAAGCAGCTCGGTCTTCCAACGGAATGACACGAATACGTTCTTCGGGAAGTGAATAATTGAAATCTTCAATTTCAATTTGAGGAATTGCCATGGCGCGAAAATACCTATTTTTGAAAACATTTTTTAAACATGAGCACGAATAGAAAAGCATTGGTTATCGGCTGCAGAGGACAAATAGGTATTGAGCTTGTGATGGCCCTTCGTTCGAAGTTGGGACAAAACAATGTGATTGGCGCCGACATTCAGCCTGCTGAAAGTGTTTCTTCGGAAGATGGGCCTTATGTTCAATTGAGTGTACTAGATGCCGACGCTTTGCGCGCTTGCGTGCAAGACCATGCCGTTACAGAAGTTTATCAGTTGGCTGCCTTATTGAGCGCCACTGGAGAAAAGAATCCGATGTATGCTTGGAAGCTAAACATGGAAGGACTCTTGAACATTCTTGAGCTTGCGAAAGAATTTAAATTCCGCTTGTTTTGGCCAAGTTCCATTGCGGCGTTCGGGCCAACTACTCCGGCCGATCAAACCGCACAAACCACAATCATGGAACCAACCTCGGTTTACGGAATTTCGAAACTAGCTGGTGAAAGATGGTGCGAATATTATTTCATGAAGTATGGCGTTGATGTTAGAAGTCTGCGTTACCCTGGTCTTATTGGACACCGCTCTGCTCCGGGCGGAGGAACAACAGACTACGCGGTAGATATTTTTTATTCCGCGTTGAAGGAAAACAAATACACTTCTTTCCTTTCGGAAAACACCGAACTACCGATGATGATGATGGAAGACGCCATTCGCGCTACCATTCAACTGATGGAATCGGATGCTGAGAAAATTAAAATTCGCAGCTCATACAACCTTGCAGGAATAAGCTTCACACCAAAACAATTGGCTGAAGAAATTCAAAAACATTTACCTGGATTTGAGATAAGCTACGCATCCGATTTCCGTCAAGGATTGGCCGATTCATGGCCGAACAGTATTGACGATTCTTCAGCGAAGAACGACTGGGGTTGGGAGATTGAATATCCGATGCCACGCTTGGTTTCAACCATGTTGGAAGAAATAGCGAAAAAAGTTTCTTAACGGGAATTAATAGCCTCATAAAAAGCCTCAATGAATGAGGCTTTTTTTATTTGTCTTCGTTTCTTTGCACTATGGTTGATTTGTTCATTTACAATAGTCTTACGCGAACGAAAGAAAAGTTCACTCCCCTTCACAAACAATTCGTTGGAATGTATGTGTGCGGTCCTACTGTTTACAATTTTGCACACTTGGGAAATTGTAGAACGTTCGTGAACTTCGACACCGTTTATCGCTACCTCACTTTTCTCGGATATAAAGTTCGTTATGTGCGAAACATAACAGACGTTGGACACATTACCACCGAGTTCGATGAAGGAGTTGATCGCATTGGCGCGCAAGCGAAATTGGAACAAGTTGAACCCATGGAAATTGTGCAGAAATACACCACGTATTTCCACGACATGATGCGCGCGTTCAATAACCATCCGCCGAGCATTGAACCAAGCGCTACTGGACACATCATGGAGCAGATTGCCATGATTGAAGAGATCATTAAAAATGGATATGCATATGAAGTAAATGGAAGTGTTTACTTCGACGTAAAAAAATACAAAGACGTTTTTCCTTACGGTGAATTAAGCGGAAGGAACGTGGACGAATTACTTGAAAACACACGTGAGTTAGACGGGCAAGAAGAGAAGCGTTTCTTCGCCGATTTCGCGTTATGGAAAGCGGCATCTCCTGAGCACATCATGCGTTGGTCTTCACCTTGGGGTGAAGGATTCCCAGGATGGCACTTGGAGTGTTCTGCAATGAGCACGAAATATCTGGGTGAAGAATTCGACATTCACGGTGGTGGAATGGATTTGAAATTCCCGCACCACGAATCTGAAGTTGCACAAAATTCTGCATGCTGCGGAAAAGCTCCTGTGCGTTATTGGATGCATGCAAACATGCTTACTGTAAACGGACAGAAGATGTCGAAGTCGTTGGGAAATTCCTTCCTTCCACATGAATTATTTTCTGGAACACATACTCTTTTAGAAAAAGGATTTTCTCCGATGGTGGTGCGTTTCTTCATGCAGCAAGCCCATTACAGAAGCACGTTAGATTTCAGCAATGAAGCCTTGAAGGCGGCAGAGAAAGGATTTGAACGATTGATGCAAGCAGTGGAGAAAGTAGATGCTCTTGCGGCAAGCGATTCAAGCAGTTACGATATGGATGCGTTGGAAAAGAGTTGTTACGAAGCCATGAGCGATGACTTCAACACTCCCATTCTTATTGCGCATTTGTTCGAAGCCGTGAAGGTGATTAACTCATGCTTAGATAATAAAATTCAACTTACACAAACAGATATTGACCGCTTGCAAAAGTTGGTTAAAGGATTCGTGTTTGAAGTACTTGGTTTGCAAGTTGAAGTGAGCAGTGCTTCGAATGATATTTCAAATGACCTCATGCAAGTAATCATTCGCTTGCGCGCTGAAGCAAAAGGAAAGAAAGATTTCGCAACATCTGATTTAATTCGCGATGAATTAAAAGCCATTAACATTCAACTTCAAGATTCAAAAGAAGGAACAACCTGGACCCATGAAAAATAATAAAAAAGTAATAGCCATTGTGCTCGTTGTATTAGTTGTGGGTGGCTTTCTATTCAAGACGTTCGAACCTTTTTTCAAAAAATCGAAAGGAGCTGAAAACAACACAACTGAAAGTGGAGCCATCTTGGAACCTGCCGATTTCATGACCGATAGTTGTTATGCCTTCATTCAAAAACAAGTTTCATTTGGTCCACGTGTTCCAGGCAATGCAAATCATGCAGCTTGCGGAAATTGGCTCATTGAAAAATTCAAGAGTTACAATTGCACGGTTAAAGAACAAGTTGGATCTATGCCAAATTGGGAAGGCGGTACCACACCCGTGCGTAACATTATTGCTTCCGTTCATTCAGATGCAACGAAACGCATTGTATTAGCCGCCCATTGGGACAGCAGACCATACGGCGATAAAGATCCCGATGCAACCAAGCACAAACAACCCATAGATGGCGCGAATGACGGCGCAAGTGGTGTTGGTGTTTTACTCGAGTTGGCGCGTATTTCAAAAGATCTACCTGCCGATATTGGAATTGATTTCATTCTATTCGACAGTGAAGACGGAGGAAAACCAGAGTGGGCGCCTGACGGAGAAAACGATGCGTTTTCTTGGTGTTTGGGTTCTCAGTTGTGGGCGAAGCAAAAGCCACAACGTACCATGCGTTATGCCGTTCTTTTAGACATGGTTGGTGCCGAAGGTGCACGATTTAACAAGGAGGGATACTCCATGCAATCGGCTGGAAATGCCGTGAACCGTATCTGGGGCAATGCAGCGAAGTTGGGTTACGGAGAATATTTTCAAAACGAAGAGACCGCTGGAATTATCGATGACCACGTATTCATGATTCAAGCGAATGTCCCTGCGTTAGACATTGTTGATATGCGTCCAAATTATATGGGAACGAATTTCGAATTCGGAAGCTCACACCACACACACGCAGACAATATGAGTGTGATTAGCAAACCTACTTTGAAAGCTGTTGGACACACGTTGGCATACACCGTGTGGAATCTGAAGTAATTAGAAATCGAGATTCAACGACAAGTAGAATACGCGTGGCATAACTGTTTTATCGTCTACTCCCCACGCCCAATCGGCGCGCATGTAGTATCCCAAAACTTTGGAGCGCAAGCCAAATCCGTATCCATATATAATCGGCTCCTTGTTGCTTCTTAACTGAACCGTTATCGGCGTTTGCGTAACTGTAATGGTATTGAAATCGTTCGCGTCGTCATACGGACTCTTGCCAGTCCAAGCGCTACCAATATCAAAGAATCCGATCACTTGGAAGTTATCTGCGAAGTCTGACTTAATTGATCGGTTGCTCAAATACCTGAAGAGCGGCAAACGCAATTCCGAATTACTCAAGAGGAAGTTGTTTCCATTTCGTGCGTTGACATAAAACCCTCGCAACGGACCAGCGAATGCCTGAAATGTGTACCCCTGGGTATTTGAAACTAATACCGAGTTATCTATTTTCTGTCCCAGCCAATTGTCAACTCCCCCCAAATAATTCACAACTTTGTAATCGCCGAACGAACTACTTCCACACAAACGAAATGCAAAAGTGAGATCGCGATGAATCTGTTGATAGTGGCGGAAATCGAAGCCAGCCACATAAATAGAATTCTGTTCTTTGATTTTATTCGGCTGTCTGAAATGCTCTCCCCATGCTTTAAAGCGCGTTCCTGTGCGGTAATTCAATCCCTTGATATAGGTGTTATCGAAAATATATTCAGCCTTTCCTCCGATATTCCATTCGTTTTGATTCTTGAATGAAGCGGTATAAGGATCACTTGATAGCACTACAATGCGGTCGTTACGACCGATGGCTGTCAAGCGTATTGCGCTTGTCTCGGTAAACGGATATTTCCATTCATGGGTCAAGTTGTATGTTTGAACACGAATGGCAGCAAACTGCTGAGTTATCTCTTGACCCTGACGTTGCAATGAAACTTTCTTGTCCCAACGGTTTTTCAAATTCTCAAACGACAATCCGAAATCACTGTTGTTGAAATTCGCTGCTAAACGCACTCCGGCTGTCAATTTGTAGTCTTCCATCAAATCTGAAATTCCAACTTTTAAGAATCCTGAGAACCCCGGAGACACACTCGATGGTCCTGTATAATTCTGATAGAAGGAACTCGCAAACTGATTATCTACGGTAGATTGCACATAGCTCGTGGTGTAATTCACCATGTAGTTCTTCGCTTTCGGGATATCAATCTTCGTGAGCTGAGTTAACACTTCAGCTTGCTTCAAACTTTCCTGCTGTCGTTTTTTATCTCCTGGAAAAGCAAAGTTCTCGGTGTCAATTCGGGTAGCATCCTTTTTCTTCGGAAACCAACGCATCTCAGAATAAGGCGCCATTTCTTTTTCCGGCTGACTCTCGTCTCCTTCAATTTCAATGGCTCTATCGTTTACCAAATTCACATCAAGTGCGAAAGGAACACCCAACTCATCTACTATCCAGAATCCTTGTTTGAAATCTGAACCAATGAAATACCCTCGTGAATTTCGATTCGACTTCTGCAATACTTCTGTAACGTTGAAATAACGGTAATGAATGGTGGTGTCAATGCTAGCAATGGCGCTGTCACGGAAGACAGAGCATCGCTCGTCGTACAAGGCCTTTGTGCGAATAAATTGAATCTTGTTGTCTTTCGCAACTGCCAATTTTCGATCTGAATATTTCGCATTTGTCAATTGAATTAACTCTTCGCTTTTGTAATCGTCGGTTAATTTCAATTTATAAATATGGAAGTTCGGATCCTCGGAACGAATACTGTCGTGGTAGTTCAATTTCAAATTGCTACCTCTATTCGAACTGAAATAAATGGTGTTCCCATCGGCAGAGAAAACCGGATCTACATCGTCGAAATTATCGTCGGTTAATTTCTGAGGAACATTCGCCGTAATGGGCAAAAGAAAAACATTCGTTTTGCCGTTTAAACTTCCACTTATCACCACCTTCTTCCCATCGGGTGCGTATTTCATGCTTAGAATTTTTTCAACCTGAAATAATTCCTTCGACGACTTTTCTTTGCTCTCAAGCTGATACTTATTCCAAAATAATTTTCCGTTTTTTTCAGTCACATAGGAAAGCACCTGTCCATTCGGATGCCACGCCAACTGCGGTGTGCTCTCGTCTGGAATACGATCACTTCTGAAATCTCCGCGTGCAATTTTGGTTTTCACTTTAGTCTCGGTATCATAGACAAAAACGGTGTATTGCCCTTTGTAATGCATGGTATACGCCCATTTCAGATGATCATTCGATGGAGTTACGTGCAAATACTCGTACTTGAATTTCCCAATAATTTCGGGAACGAGAAATTGAAATCTCTTGCGCTTTACATGCAAGGAAATCAGCTCTTCTTCAACCTTTGCCAGGTCTCTTCCCTGTTGAATAAATCGCTCATAGTCGCTTACAACCGTTTCCGTATTTCTTCCAATTACATATTGAAATCCGCCGTCTGTGCCATGAAACAGTTGTGTCATATTCAGAATTCCAAGCACCACATTTTCTCCGTAAATATTTCCGATGTAAGACCAAAAACTATGTCCTACAAGTTCCGCTTGCTTTCCAGTTAGTCTGTGAATATTTGGATATTTCGCATTGGTGAACCAATCTTCGGCGGCGCGTTCACTCTCTCGTTGATCTTTCAAGGCTGCATAACGAATGACACCTTCAGAAAACCATGTTGGAATAGCAATTCGATTATTTCCTCGAACCACACTTCGCCAATCGCCACCGTACATGAGCTGCAAGTACATAATGCGTGAAAGTCCCAAGGAAATTTGTTTGCGCAACTCAGCATCTGTTCCCTCGAAATAAACGAACATTTTGTTGCCCAAAATATTCGTTGCTCCACCAATAGCCGCCGTCTCTTCGTCGGTTAGCCCGAGATTACTCTGACGGAATTCACTTTGTTTATTGAAACAAACCAATTGAATCTTGTCGTCTAGCTGAACGTTAAAGAATTTTTGAAGGCGCGTTTTTTCTTGCTCGCAATACAACAACGCGCGCACTGCAATTTGCTGTCCGCCTTGATAATAGTATACTTCAAATTGCTCTCCCGGAAAATAAGACCAATCGAAAGGTTTATGCTGAACACGATTTTTTCCGAATGAAACATTGGATCCTCTGTAAAACTGGGCTTGCCCTGCGAAGGCATTCAACACCAACAGCACAACTAAAAAATAAAACGGCAGTCCCCTTTCGCGAATCATACAACCAAAGTACGCGTATTTTCGCAAACACAAAATACCTCATCGCAATGAATATTCAATCTTTTCAATTCAACGCCTTCTCTGAGAACACGCATGTCATTTGGAACGCAGAAAAACAAGCCGTGATCATTGATCCGGGTATGAGCAATCGCCTCGAAGAATCTGAATTTTTGAATTGGTTGAAAGCGGAAGAATTAACTGTTGTAGACATCTGGTTAACGCATTGCCACATAGACCATATTATGGGTTTAGATTTTTGCTTTCGTGAATTTGGGTTGAAGGGTATAGCGCATGCTTTGGATCAAGCAAACATTGAACGAAGTGAACTGGTTGCAGGCATGTATGGCATTCCATACACCGCTGGACCAGAGCCGGAATACATTCTTCAGGAAGGAAAAATGAATCGTCATGGATTCGAGACGGATGTGCTTTTCGTACCTGGACACAGCCCTGGACATGTGGCATTTTATTTCGAAGAAACAGGAGTTGTTTTTAGTGGAGATGTGTTGTTTGAACGAAGCATCGGAAGAACGGATTTACCGGGTGGCGATTTCGAAACATTGGCAGATTCTATTCGCACAAAAATGTATACTCTTCCTGAAGAAACCGTGATTTATTGCGGACATGGAGACACCACAACCATTGGAGAAGAGAAGAATGAAAATCCTTTTGTGAAAGGAATCTAATTTACTTCTTGTAATTTTTTTCGTAGCACGAAATCCAATCTTGAACCGTCATCTTCTTCGCCAATTCCGCAATTAGCTCGTACGGAATGTCTTCCATTTTTTTGAAGCGAATACATGACTTTCCCATGTCTAATTTCGACTTGCAATGTTTGGGATATTCCGAAACAAACCAATCGTACAATTCAGGAACGGCATAGACACCCATGTGGTAAAGGGCTACAAAATTCTTCTGTGAAGCAATGGAAAGAAATGGCAATGGAAGTTTTGGATCACAGTGGTAGCCGTCTGCATAAATCTTATGCGGAACAACATATCCAACCATACCGTAGCTCATCTGTTCTTCGAAACCCTTTGGAAGATGTTTCTTGAAAAGCGATTGTAATTTTTTAATCACCACTTGTCGCTCATCGGGAAGTGCTTGAATGTATTCTTGAACTGAACTCATGAAAAAAGTTTACTTCAAAAATAAATGAATCAACCTAGCTTCTCTGCAACAAAGTTTTTACAATATCCATCAATCAAAGCTCGAACTCTTCGAAATTCGTTCGTGATCTCTTCCTCAGAACCGACTGCCTTTGCCGGATCGGGAAAGTTGTAATGAAATCTTTCAGCCTTCGAAGGGAAATACGGACAACGTTCTTTGGCGTTGTCGCATACCGTAATGATAAAATCGAAATCGATGTTCGCGTATTCGTCGACGTGATTCGACGTGTGATTGGAAATATCAATTCCGGCTTCTTTCATGATTGAAATAGCACGTGGATTTACGCCATGCGTTTCAACTCCTGCGCTGTATACGTTTGCGTTTTCACCTGCGTAATGACGCAAGTAACCTTCTGCAATCTGACTTCTGCAACTGTTTCCTGTGCAGAGAACAAGTATGTTTTTCATCGTGTATAATATTTTTTCTTGAGGAATAAGCTGGCTTTCACCAAAAGAATTAAAACAGGAACTTCCACGAGTGGACCAATAACTCCAACAAACGCTTCTGCCGAGTGAATTCCGAATACTGCAATGGCGACTGCAATGGCCAACTCGAAATTATTTCCGGTCGCGGTAAAAGAAATGGCTGCGTTTTTCGCGTAGTCTACTCCCATGGATTTATTCACGAAAAAACTCACGAAAAACATAAGTATGAAATACACCACAAGCGGAATGGCTATGCGCAAGACATCAAAGGGCAATTCCAAAATTTTATCTCCTTTCAAACTAAACATCAAGACAATGGTAAAGAGCAGAGCGTAAAGCGTAATTGGAGAAATTCTCGGAACAAAAACTCTGTTGTACCAGTCTTCTCCTTTCGATTGAATGAGGAAATAGCGTGTGAGAAATCCGGCGAGAAAAGGAATTCCCAGATAGATTAAAACGCTTTGTGTAACCTCTCCCATGGGCACTGAAACATTGAAGTCTCCGAATCCCAATTGATTTGGAAGTACGTTTATGAAAAGCCATGCGTAGAACGAATACGACAACACCTGAAACACACTGTTCAACGCAATAAGCAAGGCTCCGTACTCTCTGTTTCCTCCGGCTAAATCGTTCCAAACAATAACCATGGCAATGCATCGAGCAAGTCCAATGAGAATGAGTCCGACCATGTAATGCGGTTCATCTTTTAGAAATAAGATGGCCAACACAAACATGAGTATGGGACCCACAATCCAGTTCAAGAATAACGAAAGCGTCATGACTTTTTTATCTTGAAAAGCTTTCGGCAATAGGCTGTAGTTCACCTTTGCTAACGGAGGAAACATCATTAGAATTAATCCAATGGCGAGCGGAATGTTTGTTGTTCCAACTGAAAGGCTGTCCGTTATACTCGCTATACTTGGAAAGAAATATCCCAACCCCACACCAACAAGCATGGCTAGGAATATCCAAAGGGTTAGGAAGCGATCGAGGAATTTTAATTTGGGTTGCATAGAAAATGATTTCAAAGGTTCTGCGAAAGGTGCTTTGCAAGGTCTTTCAGAAGGTGTTTTACAAGATTCTACGAAAGG
>JANQWV010000035.1:18195-21698 GCA_030729695.1 Flavobacteriales bacterium
CGAAAGGTGCTTTGCAAGGTCTTTCAGAAGGTGTTTTACAAGATTCTACGAAAGGTGTTTTACAAGCTCCTGCGGAAGGTCGCTACGCGAAGCGTCCTTGCGAAGCACCTTTCGCAGAACCTTGTTTACACCTATGCAAATATACCCCATAAAAAAAGGCTTCCGAAGAAGCCTTTCTCTGTACCCAGAGTGGGAATCGAACCCACATGCCCGAAGACACACGATTTTGAGTCGTGCGCGTCTACCAATTCCGCCATCTAGGCATTTCCTCTCTTTAGAGGAGTGCAAATATAAACACGTTTTCTATTTTCCAACAACAGCTCTGAAAATATCTAAGATATTTCCCCAAAGCATAAGACCTAAAAGAAGCACCATTCCTACAACTTGCGCCTTTTCAAGAATCTTTTGACTCACTGCTCTTCCGGTAATCATTTCCCAAAGCAAGAACATCACGTGTCCGCCGTCCAAAGCAGGAATCGGAAGCATGTTCATGAAGGCTAAGATTAACGAGATGAAAGCTGTGCGTTCCCAGAAGATTGCCCAATCCCAAGTATCTGGGAACATCTTCGCGAATGATCCGAAACCTCCAACTTGTTTTGCTCCTGAGGAAGAGAATAAATATTTCAATTGACTTCCGTAATCGGTGAACGTTTCCCACGCCCATTTCGCTCCTGCTGGAATGGCAGCGAAGAATCCGTAGTGAAGTGTTTCCACACCGAATTGCTTTACGTCGGCTTTCGGAATGAAACCAATGGTTCCATCGTCGTTAATGCCAACATTCAATTGCGTTTCTTGTCCGTTTCTCTTCACCCACATTGGAACGGTTTGACCTTTCTTGTTGGATAACTCTGCTTTGATGTCGTTGAAGTAAATCGAATGAACATCGCCCAAACCAACAACACTGTCACCTTTCATTAAACCGGCTTCAGCCGCTTTGTTTCCGGGTACTACGCTATCGACAACGCACGGAAGTCTCACTGCGAAAGGGGCAGACTTCACTCCTCCGTCTACCAATTGCTGACCAATGTTTGCAGGAATGTTAATGTCCATTTTCTGTCCGCCTCTTTCAATGGTCACGACAGAAATATTATCTACGAGAAGTGATTTGTTTACTTCGCTAAAGCTTTCCGGGCGTTCTCCGTTTAGGGCTAAGATTTTATCTCCCTCTTGGAATCCGACTGCCTTCATGGTTTCGTTCACGTGCACACCGAACTTCACATTTTCAACTGGAAGAACATCGCGACCCCACATCCCAAGGATAATGGCGTATAGTACGAATCCAACGATCATGTTCACGATCACTCCACCCATCATAACGATGAGTCGTTGCCAAGCTGGTTTCGCACGGAATTCCCAATCTTGTGGAGGAAGAGCCATGGCTTCTTTGTCCATGCTTTCGTCTACCATACCGGCGATTTTCACATACCCGCCAAGAGGCAACCAACCGATACCGTATTCGGTGTCACCTTTTTTCTTTTTAATTAAGCTAAACCAGGGGTCAAAAAAGAGGTAGAATTTCTCTACGCGAATTTTGAAAAGTCTTGCGGGGATGAAGTGACCTAACTCGTGAAGAATAATAAGTATCGAGAGGGAAAGTATAAGTTGAAACGCTAGAATCATAGACAATTTTTGTTGAATCAAAAGTACATCGGAGAAAACGAAAAGAAGTGTTTTTTTTTATGAATGTTCTTGTGGAATTAAAAATGTTGGTTAAATTTGCACCTCTCTTAGAATCCCTGACGGGTGCTTTATTCTGGTTACGACAGAAGACTGAAGACAAAGAGGAGTTGTTTTTGTTGGAACGAAGAGTTCCACTAAAAATGTTAAATTCCTTAGTAGCTCAGTTGGTTAGAGCACATGACTGTTAATCATGGGGTCCCTGGTTCGAGTCCAGGCTGGGGAGCAAAGCCTTGCAGAAATGCGAGGCTTTTTTGTTGGGGAAATATTCCCTTCGGGATAAAAAATAATTAACGAACCGCTTCTTCCAACTTCGCAATGTCGAACTTCGACATTTGCATAAATGCGTATGCCGCTTTTGGTGCGGTTTCGGGATTGGTCATGAGCTTGCCCAACATACTTGGAACAACTTGCCAAGACACACCGTATTTGTCCTTCAACCAACCGCATTGACCCGCTTGTCCTTCTTGCGTGAAGTAATTCCAGTAGTGATCAATTTCGTCTTGCGTATCTACCGATAAAACAAAAGAAACTTTCTCATTGAAGTCCATATTTTGAGGTCCGTTGTTCAAACACATCAATCGATTGCCTGCTACTTCAAACACCGCCGCCATAGGATTCTCTGAAATGAATTGAAAATCGGCAAAGACATTCTTGTAATACAACGCCATGCCCTTCGCATCATGCGCCCACAAACACGTTGAAAATTTCGTTGCCATACTTCTTAGTTTTTCGATTCGACATAATTCTTAAAACGATCCAAGATCATCTGCCATCCCATGCGCTGCATGTCTTCCGGATTCTCATTCTCTGGATCGAATTCTTCCGTGACCTTCACTCCTCCTTCAACTTCTTCAAACGTGGTATTCCACAACCTTCCATCTTCAAGAATAACATCAATGCGCTCATTCACAACGACAGATGTATACGTTCCACTAAAATCAAATTGAAACGAAGCGTCACGTGCAGCCATGGTGTATGTAAAACTGCCACCTACCGTTAAATCTACTCGTGCAGCCGGACAATGCCAATCTTCGTTGGCAAAACTACCAAAACAAAAATGAAATCTTCGCTCCGAGTTATTTAGAACTACCTTAAAAAAAATAATTTACATGTGCTTTTCCGCTACCGCTAGTTTTTCAGCATCCATTGTCATTGGAACTCTTGGCGTTGTTACCTTCAAAAAGAGTAAAAATTCCAACCTGAAATTCCTCGGTGCCATTCCATTTCTGTTTGCTGTTCAGCAATTCACAGAAGGGTTCGTGTGGTTAAGCTTCAACAATTTCAACTTTCAATTTATTCAAGAAACGGCTACTAAAGCGTTCTTGTTTTTCGCTTGGGTGTTGTGGCCCATACTTATGCCCTTTTCCATTTACAAAACAGAAACTCCCGGACTGAAAAAGAAAATCAATTTTTATCTTTTCCTTCTCGGATGCGCCTCTGGCTTGCATTCGTTGTACATGCTCTTTGCAGATAACCCTCGACCTCTTGTGAATGATTTTCACATTGACTACATTGTTTCATTATCTGCATTCGACGAGAAAATTCAAATGGCGCAGCAAATTACCTATGTTGTTGTAACCGTTGTTCCGTTGTTCGTTTCATCCCTGAAAGGAGCGAAGGTGTTGGCCGTTGCGAACTTCATTGCATTGGTCTTGGCATTTATCTTTTTCAAAAATTCATTGCCAAGTACCTGGTGTTTTTTCGCGGCTATTTTAAGTGGAATTATCTATTGGATTGTTCGAATGAATTCGAAGAAGATCGTTGTTTAATTGAATTGACTTCAACAAAAAAAAGCCCTTCCAATCGGAAGGGCTTTTTCATTA
>JANQWV010000036.1 GCA_030729695.1 Flavobacteriales bacterium
TGAAAAAGTGACAGTCACATTGAACAACAATAAAAATTACGAAGCTACTTTGGTTGGAAAAGACCCTAGTTCAGATATCGCTGTTTTGAAAATAGACGAGTCTAATCTTCCTGCAATTGCTTGGGGAAACAGCGACGCGGTGCACATTGGTCAATGGGTTCTTGCAGTTGGAAATCCGTTCGAATTAACATCCACGGTTACAGCAGGTATCGTAAGTGCAAAGGGAAGAAACATCAACATCATTGGTGAGGGGAAAGGTTCCGAAGTTTTTCCAGTTGAATCGTTCATTCAGACCGACGCTGCTGTGAACCCTGGTAATAGCGGCGGAGCGCTTGTGAATACAAATGGTGAACTTATTGGAATCAACACAGCGATTGCTTCTCGCACGGGTTCATACGCGGGTTATTCCTTCGCCATTCCCGCTTCAATTGCGAAGAAAGTTGCAGAAGACATTATTGAATTTGGAAATGTGCAACGCGGATTCTTAGGGGTTCAAATCTCTGCAGTGACGGAAGAACAAGCGAAGGAAGCCGACTTACCTGTTGTTTCAGGAGTCTATATCAACAATGTAACGGCTGGTGGAGCAGCAGAATATGCAGGCCTCGAAGCTGGAGACATCATTCTAAAGGTGGCCGATTACCCTGTGTCAACCGTTCCTCAATTGCAAGAACAAATCAGCAAATTCAGACCAGGTAACAAGGTTAAATTGGTCGTGTGGAGAGGCAGAAAAGAAAGGAATTTCGATGTTGAATTGAAGAATAAATCGGGCAAAGCAGAACTTGAGAATTTTGAAGAAATTGCGGCCGAGAATATTGCGTCGTTGGGTGCTGAATTTTCGGCTCCTTCAGAAAGTGAATGCAAGGCATTGCGCATTCAAGGTGGCGCAAAGGTGGGTGCTCTTTCAACAGGGAAATTGAGAAGTGCGGGAGTGAAGACAGGATTTATTGTGACCAAAGTTGATGGTGTTCAGGTGACCTCACCAGAACAACTTCAATCGTTATTGAAATCGAAATCTGGTGGAATCTTGTTGGAAGGTGTATACCCCAACGGAACGAGAGCCTACTATGGGTTCGGAATTTAATAAGTGAATTTAATTGATTGAAAGCAGCCCCGTTCGTTCAAAACGGGGCTGATTTTTTTGTGCTAGTTCATTCGCTTGAACTATCTTTGCGGCGTCTTGAAAAAATGATTTTCAAGAATAAAAAATCAACTCATTTAAATTATTTTTATGTCAAACAAACCCTTGTCAAACGACACTTACAGCAATGAACTGGCGGTGTATGTGAACCAAGAAAAGGCAGCAGTAGACCTTGCTCACATGGTCGGTAAGTTGCTTTTCGAAAAATCAATTGAATTGGTGCTTTTCCGCAATCACCTTGCAGATACACGCATCACTGAAATTCTTCGTCTGCACAAGTATGCAGCTGAAGTAGTGGGTAAACCAATCAGCGTTTTCCATACGGCTGAATTGGCTACGGAATTGTACAACATGGACATTGCTCCAGCGAAAATAGATATTGGAAAATTAGCAAGCGAGTGGTCTGCTGCGCGCGAACACTTCAATTCACAAAGAGAATTTTTAGAAGATAAACTTCAGAATTTCACGGAAGAAGGAAAGGACATGGAGCCAAGAGACGTTGTCTTGTTTGGTTTCGGTCGTATCGGTCGCCTTGCTGCACGCGAATTGGTGCGTCAAGCAGGTAGCGGACAACAACTTCGCCTTCGTGCTATTGTTACACGTGAAGACGATGACTTGTCAATTAAAAAACGTGCAGGTCTTTTCGAAAACGATTCGGTTCACGGAAGATTCAAAGGAACAGTGGACGTTGATTACGAAAACAAATGTTTAATCGTTAACGGTCAACGCATTTACATGATCGCAGCGAAAGATCCAAGTGCTGTAGATTACACTGCATACGGAATCAAAGACGCATTGTTAATCGACAACACGGGTGTTTTCAAAGATCGCGAAGCATTAAGCATTCACTTGAAAGCAAAAGGAATTAGCAAGGTTCTTTTGACTGCGCCTGGTAAAGAAGTTCCGAACATTGTTTACGGAATCAATCACCGCGATTTAGACATTGAGAGTGAAACAATCTTCTCTGCAGCGAGCTGCACGACCAACGCAATTTCTCCAATTTTGAAAACCATTTTCGATTCTTTTGGAATTGAAAAAGGACACATTGAAACGGTTCACGCGTATACCAACGACCAAAACTTGTTGGATAACATGCACAAGAAAAGCCGTCGCGGAAGAAGTGCTGCTGTAAACATGGTAATCACTGAAACAGGCGCTGGTAAAGCGGTTACGAAGGTTATTCCTTCTTTGGCAGACAAGTTGACTTCAAACGCAGTTCGCGTCCCAACGCCGAACGGTTCGTTGGCAATCATTCACGTTTATACGGATAAAGCAACAACAATTGAAGAGGTGAATGCAACAGTGCGTAAGGCTGCATTGGAAGGCGATTTAGTAAATCAAATTTTCTACAGCATCAGCGAAGAATTGGTTTCTAGCGATATCGTTGGAAACGATTGCTGCAGCGTTTATGATAGCCAAGCAACAATTGTTTCTAAAGATGGAAAAGGCATTGTGCTTTACGTGTGGTATGACAATGAGTTCGGTTACACGAAACAAGTAATTCGTTTAGCGAAGTACGTTGCGAAAGTTCGTCGCAGCATGTACTATTGATATTTTATGTTGAAGTAAAAAGGGCGGCCGTTGGCCGCCCTTTTTTGTGTCTACTTTTTCGCCCGCTTCCGCGAAACGAATAAGACCAGTCCAACCACTGAACCTAGGAAAATAGGCACCTCCCAAGGCTTTTTGTTTTTGTCTGAATCTTTGTTTTGCATGAACGCTTCATTCGGATCCGTGTCTGAATGAATGTAAGCTTCATCTACCTGAATCTCACTCGGGTCCATTGGCGAATTGTTACTAGGTAGCGCTTCGCCCTTCAACATAGAATCCAAAGGTTTGTCCCTCATGAATGAGACAAATTCGTTGATGTATTTGTCACTGCGATCATTTGGTTTTATTCCAGCTAACGCATACAATTCATCCACTTCGACTTTGCGTCGAGAACGCAAAGACTCCAAATACTCTTGCGACTCATCGCAATCGAACGATCCACTGGCAGGATGCGTAAGTATATATCGCGCTTGAAAATTCTCGGTGTTCGGCGTAATTTGGAAAGTCAAATCCGCAGGGAATTTCGCATTGCTGTAGCGCACATGCAAGCGCGTGAAGAATACGGGTGAAGCAGAATTCCAACCGGCCCACCAAACGCCCGCTTCAGCGAAGTCGTTGTAGATAGGCGGATTTCCAACACACGGATCGCATTTCATTCCGCCCCAACTGGGTGTTACGTTCCAAGCGTATTCCAACATAACCGCATTCTTTCCTTCACGAGAATAAGCGCGCGTGAAAAGATTTTTATAGAACTCTCCAAAGATGTCTTTCGTGTACAACGGAATGTTGCGGTCTGTGGGCACTTTAACCGTTCTGTAGTTGGTGCATTCGACACGACCGGTCTTCGTGAAAGCATAGACAATCATGTCTTGCTCACCTGTGCTGTTCGCCATTCCGAGACGAATAGGCAACATGAATTTCGGATGGTCGAAGTTGATTTGAATGGGACGCAAATAATCGAATCCGGTGTTCTTCTGCTTGTCGAGATTCACCTTCACAACAAAGAACTTCATGTTGCTCTTAATGTAAGGCTCAAGCACGCTCTCTGCAGTGGATGGAATCTTATATCCTTCCTGAATCAAATAGTTTTTCAATCCAGTACTTTCTTTGGCTGAAAGAAGAGCGATGTCGTATTCTCCAACGGTGTATTCTGCTTCAATGGTCACATTGAATTTTGTTTCAACCATATCGTACATCATACGAACGCCGGCATTTGTGGTGGTTACAGGATAGAACTCAGCTTCTGAGACTTCTGGTATGGCCTGGTAGCAAGGATTAGTGTCGTAATACTCCACCAATCGTGGAGAAGAATACGCGTCGAGCGTTTCGAAAATTCTTCGATCCACCACTTTAATGTCGCCTTCTTGAAGCACAACAGGCACTGGCACAACCATGGCGAAATCGCGCACGTCGCCTTTGAAATCATTCGACATAGTAA
>JANQWV010000037.1:0-17299 GCA_030729695.1 Flavobacteriales bacterium
TTAAGGATCACAGTGTAGCAACTACAATCGCAAAGTCAGTTCACAAAGAGTTCATTGTTGAGTGTATGCATCCTTTGGCCATGATACTCGCGGGATTGATGTCTGCAGTAGCATGGAACTTAATCACTTGGTGGTATGGGATTCCATCTTCGTCATCGCATACACTTATTGGTGGATTTGCTGGAGCGTTTTTGGCGGCTTTCGGATGGAAGGCAATTGGTTCAGGAATTATTTGGGCAACGGCTATATTCATTGTTGTTGCGCCAATAGCAGGAATGATTATGTCTTACCTCATCTCAATCTGGTTCTTGAATTCGTTCAGAAAAGGAATTTGGATGAAGCTTGTTTCTTTAACAATCATTTTTGGAGTGTCATACGCAGTTTTCAATGCTCTTGAATTCAAGAAAGATTTTAATGGTGGAAGCAGTTACATTGTTTCTTTCAGTGATAAAGTTGAAAAGGATAAGTTGAAGGAAATGTTTGTCTTCAAATCAGAAGATAAAATGAATGAATATCCTTGTTTAATCAAGGCAGCGAAAGATATAGAAGGAAAGGAAGATGGCTCAGGCAAACTTTATGAAATCCGTACGGATTTTATGAAGGATGTGAATGCTTCTGCGGAAAATCAGGATTTAACGCAAGCTGTTGGGTCAATTTTAGACAAGGCATATTTAGAAGATTTGACCAACGGAATAGTACTTGAAATCAAAACCGATAATCCTATTTCTTTAGGAGATTTGAAGAAGGTGCTTTCGTTGAAAGATGAATGCGACAAGGCTGTTGTTTTTGTACAACCTGCTTTAGATTCAATGGGAAATGAGGTTTCTACAAACATGGATTACATCGTTCGATTTGATCATGTGGGTGCTATGTTGTATGAAAAAGAGAACGAAGAGATTCAGAAGGATCTGAAAAAGAAAGGAGTGAACGCATTTGAAGTGATTTCGAAAAATACAATTACCAAGGGAGATTCAAACAGTTCAGCCTATTCAACCGAATTTGAAATAATCAAAGTTGAACGTATTGGTGCCGATTCGAAATTGCGCTTCGATACTTCTAATTTGAAAAATAATTTCGAGACGTATTGGTTGAAGGTGATGTTCCATGGAGCCAACTTTAAGTGGATACTTTTAGGATTCATTGTCGTTGTAATCGGAATTTTCACCTTGTTCATGAGCTCTATGAATAATTCAAGAGCAAACAAATGGTTCAAAAAATTGCAACTGTTTTCTTCTGCGGCCTTCTCTATTGGACACGGTGGAAACGATGCCCAGAAGGTTATGGGTATCATTACTGTAGCCTTAATAGCAGGTGGAGAAATTACTTCCTTGAAGGAAATGCCGAATTGGGTTCCTTTGGCCTGTTATGCTGCGATTGCATTGGGTACAATGAGTGGTGGATGGAAGATTGTAAAAACCATGGGGAACAAAATCACCAAGGTTACACCTTTCGAAGGAGTAGCCGCAGAAACCGCTGGAGCGATAACCTTATTCTTTACTGAAGGGTTGAAGTTCCCTTGGAAGATGGGTGGTGAAGTAGTAAAGGGTATTCCAGTTTCTACGACACACACAATAACGGGTGCTATTATTGGTGTTGGAATTACAAAGCGTATATCTGCAGTTAAATGGGGAGTAACAGGAAAGCTTTTAGTGGCGTGGATTATTACAATTCCAATTTCAGCTGGACTAGGCGCTCTATTTTATTACATTATGCATCTCTGCGGCGTAAACGCATAGTTTAAAAGCTTAAATTAAATATTAAAAGCACCTCCGGGTGCTTTTTTTGTGTTCAAGAGACCCTATCTTTGAGTAGATGCAGTTTTTAAAATCAAATCAATTTATCTGGAGTTCAGAGCAGCGTGAATACCTCTGTGGTGTGCGAGCTGCTGCGCTTATGCGAGAGTCAGATTTGTTTAAAAGAGCTGCTGAAAATAAATTCAAAGATGTCTTGTGGTTCCAGGACAGGTGTCTCATCGTTGAAAAAGACCAACGTTGGTTGGTTCTAAAAAGGAATCAAGAAACAGATTTGATAGAAGTTGAATTGGCTTCTAGCTTCGCCGAAAGGAAAGAGAACTATGACTTGGTTGAATGTGCATCGGATATTGAATGGATATATGTTAACCAGAATAGCGAAGTAATTTACTCATTTCAAAATCAGACAGGGCATCCCATTCATCAATTAAGTGATGCACTGCTTCGATTTTCGAAGCAAGGACTAAGTTTAGAACAGATTTCAGAGAAGCTAAGTGATTTAGAAGTGTATGAAGGCCAAGAAGGAGGCGTTAAATCGTTTACTTATCGCGGTGTTGTTTTGGAGTATGAATTCCATAGGTTGAAATTAGATCACTTGGATATGAAGGGTGAAGTAATTTACTTCCAACTAAAAAATGTGCAGCGCCCTTTTGAGAAATTCTCAGCTGATTTTTACAAAGTTGTGCTAAACTCTGCTGCTGTTGATGTTGCCGTATTCGACTTGGAACAGCGATACATGCTGATAAATGAATTTGCTGTTAAGAATAAAGAAGTTCGCAATTGGTTAATAGGGCGGACAGATTTCGATTATTGCGAGTTTAAGGGGACAGACGATACCATGGCTAAGGTTCGAAAGGAGTTCTTTGAACAATCGAAGCGCGAAAGAAGAATGGTGGAGATGGAAGAGAAGATTATTGATGCTGAGGGTAAGCCACGTTATTCACTGAAACGCTTCAAGCCAATTATTGTGCAAGACGAAGTTAAGTACATGATGGGATTCGGAATGGACGTTACGCCTGTAATCGAAGCTCAGGAACAACTGCAAAAATCTTTGCTGGAAAAGGAGGCGTTACTTGGTGAGATTCACCACCGCGTGAAGAACAACCTCACTGTCGTATACTCTCTTTTAGAATTGCAAGCGATTCAAGAGAAGAATGCAGATATTGCCTTTGCTTATCGCGAGTCGCAATCTCGAATTAAGGCTATGGCCTTGGTGCATGAAATGCTTTATAAATCGCATTCTTTCGAAGCGATAGAGTTGTTTGCTTATCTGAAAAATCTAGCTGAACATTTGCAGCACTTATTATCTGTAAACAAAATAGTCGAGTTGAAATTTCTTGGTGAAGCGGTAGATTTACCTATTAGCACGGCTGTGACTTGTGGTCTTTTCGCAAATGAAATTCTGACGAATGCCTATAAGTACGCAATTCCATTCGTTGAAAGTCCAGAGATCCGAATTCGATTGGAGGAGGTAAATGGATTTGTTGAAATGGAAATTGCCGATAACGGCCCTGGATTAAAAAATGATTTTGAGGAAGGAAAAAATGCGTCACTTGGTTTCAAACTCATGCGTACATTTGCTTCACAACTGAAGGGTGATTTAGAGATTAAGTCAGAGGACGGATTAAGGTACCTTCTTAAATTTAAAAAATAATGCGAATTCTTCTTGTAGACGACGACCAACTCATACGCTTTGTACATCAGATGTTCATTGAACGTGCAGGGCACGAAGTTGTTGGTTTGGCCGAGGAAGAAGTTCAGGCCGTTGGATTAGCATTAGAATTGAAGCCTGACATTATAGTAATGGACATTCGCCTCGAGAATGGCTCGAATGGAATAAGTGCCATGAAGACCATTCAACAAACGATGGATATTCCAGCGATATACATTTCAGGAAATTCCGATAACAAAACAATAGAAGAGGCTGAACAGACAATTATGAAAGCCTTTTTAGTGAAGCCCGTTACACAAGACGAGATTGCTAAGGCTTTAGTCTAATTAGTCCTCAGGATTCGCTCTTTTGTCCTTCACAGTGAATACTCGGGATACATTAAACCCGAAATGAATCCCGCCGTTTTTCCATTGACCAACAGATTCAGTTATGAATCCAGGTTCTAACATAGAAGTTGAATTGGTAAGATGCAATTGGAAAACGTGTCCACCCGTCTCAATGTCAACACCTAAAGATAGCGAGTTGTAGTAAGTGGAGGTTATCTGATTCGGCAGCACGTAGATGTATTCTCCATTTACTGAAAAGCGTTGTGTAAGTTTATATCTTCCGCCAAAGCCCATCGCTAGAATATCATTCTTATCCTGCAAAGTAGGTACAAGGTTTTTGTGCACGAGCGTTGGAGTCAACTGAAGCGATAAGTCGTTATTGAATTTGCGAGCGATTAGTAATTGGTGGGTGTACTGCAATCGTGAAGAGAAATAATTGTCTCTATTAGGATCTGCCCATTTCACAGTGTTACAAACCACAGAGGCAAAGTAAGAAACCGAAAGAGGGACATTGCGTTTGCCGCTTCCCTGACGAATGATTTTGTATTTCAAGAATGAATCATATGCTTTATTCACATTACTTCTTCCCATTCCAACCATAAGGCGGTCTGTAATTCCATACTCCAATCCGAAACGCATTAAGGCCTGGTCTAATCCGAATAAATCGTATGCTCCAGTATTGATAAAACCAAAACGGTGTGATATACGAAAATCCATAACCCCCGCTGCAGCATTCTCAACGCTATGCATGTTTATTATACGAGTGGTCTTGAAGGTAGCTGAGGTATAGGTTTGCTCTTCTTCTGGATCAAGCAACGAAAGCAAGTCTTCGTCGCCAGAAGATACTTGAGTGCTATCAGCAGGTTGCGCGAAAGCAATGGCCTGAAAGAAAAGCAAAAGAGCTAATGAAATTAGCCCTTTTGAAAGAATGCGTTGATTCATAGAATTTATTTAAGGGGTTGAAGTGTTGCCTTTACGGTTACTTCGATTTTTTCAGAGATTTGACCTTTTACAACATCGGGAATTTGAACATTGTAGTCACGCGGATTAACAAAAAACTTCGTGCTTCCGTCGATCTTTCCACCTGCAATTTTAATGGTAGCAATTGCACTCACATCCTTCGTAGCGCCATGCATGGTCATTTGTCCAGCAACATTCACAGAATAGTTTCCATCTGCAGCGAAATTCACTTTTGAGAAATCACCTTTCCCTTTGAAATTAGCTTTTGGGTATTTGTCACTTTCCAAATAATTTTCATTGAAGTGCTCTTGCATCAAGGCTTTTTCAAATTCGAAACTCTTGATCAAAGTCTCTACTTGAACAGCACCTGTTGCTTGGTCAATGATGATAGTAGACTTATAATTGTCCGCTTTAATATCTTCAGCACTCGTGTGTGAGAAGAATTTTATATGCGCGGTTTTTGAGAAGTAACGCTGCGCTGTGGCTCCGAAACTGATGGCAACTAATGCTGTTGCTAAGATTAACTTTTTCATTGTATTATTTTTTTGAAGTGAGGCATTTATTGTACCACTATTTCATTCTAGCGCATTTCGTCATTTGAACACCATCCATTAGTTGGTATCCCGAGCAGAAGCCTTTGATAACGACTTGGTCACCAATATTTGCGCTGACGCTTTCGCCTGCTAAGAAATAACATTTGACAGCGTAATCGGGCGTAGTTGTCATTAGTTGAATGACAGATTCATTTCCTTCATTTACAAAAACGGTATCAACTACCCCCTGAATCTCAAGGGCTACAGAGTCTTTAACAAATTTGGCATTAGCGGCATCTTCATTTCTAGCGAATGCTGCGCCAAGCGAATCAGCAGGTAAGATGTAGTTTGGTTTTACATCAGCTGCATTTGTTTTCGGCTTATTCCACATGTAATAGGCAACCCCGCCGCCAATGGCAATAATCGAGAGAAGCACTATAATGATTACTTTCTTATTCATGTTTTTATTCTTTAATTATTTGGAGCGCCTGCAGTAATCCACGCATTCACAGCAGTTTTGTCGCAAGTGCTTAATCCAGTTGTGCCTTTAGGCATAATTGAATATCCGTTGCTACCGTCCAATGATCCTGCGAATCCGCCGTTGTCTACTATCGCTTTAATTTCATCATACGTTGTCAATGATAATCCCGCGCTAGGGTTAGCACCTTCGTGACACCCGCTTGCGCACTGTTGCGCAACCAAGGGAGCAATTCTACTTGTAAAAGTAAACGTGTTGTCGCACGGTGTAGACGAATACAAATACTCTTCCTTGTCGTAATAACATGCTGTTAAAAGCATAGTCATGGTTAAGAGCAGCATGCTCATTTTAGTTGTTAAGCGCACCATCGTTGATCCATTTTTGAATTTGAGTAATCTTGCAACTTTGTAGGCCAGACGTATTTTTCGGCATTATCGAATAACCACCGGTTCCATGCAGGGAATGCATCAATGAACCGTCAGTAACCAAGGCAACAGTTTCAGAATAATTTGTAATTGGAAGGTTAGCACTTGGCGAACCTCCGCTATGACATCCTGTGCAATTGGTCTGAATAATTGGAAGGATATACGCGTTGAAGGTGTAATTAACAGTGTCACAACCGACACAATTGTTGAATTTTGCTCCTTGATTTATCCAAGTCCGAATAGCGTTAATTTGATCAGCAGTAAGCGCCGAACTAGGCGGTGGCGGCATTATTTTATCGGGGTCTGACTCAGTGATAACTTCCATTAATTCACTGTTGTTTGCATTCCCAAGATCAATAATGTCTGAATTCATTAGAGAGTAGTAGTCAGTTACAACAATTCCTTCTTCATGTGAAGCCTCATCGTGACATCCAGACATACCACAGTTCGAAACCAACAAGGGTAGAATGGTGTTTCCGAAGTAAACCGTGTCAGGGTCACAGTTCTCTGCCCATGTTCCATCGACATCAGGCGGTGGCTCGTGCTTACAAGAAACAAGGGTAAGGAGAGTTAAACCAACGAAAAATGGAAAGAGTTTTTTCATTGTCACAAAATTACAACTTTGAATTTGCTAGAATGAAACAATTATCAGTTGAATCCAATTTTAAAATTAAATATCCCAAGTAATTGTCAGTTCTTCACTTGTAGGATGTGCTTGACAGGCCAAAATATATCCTTGCTCAACTTCCTTTGGAGTTAGTGCGTGGTTAGCATCCATGCGCGCAGTTCCTGAAAGAACTTTGCATTGACAAGTGGTGCAAACTCCCCCTTGACAAGAGTATGGCGCGTCTAAACCAGCGTCAATAGCCGCATTTAAAATGGTTTCTCCATCAGGGTTAATTTCTAATTCAATCGTTTTTTTGTCTAGTGTGATAGATACTTTGCTCATTTTTTATTTGATTAATGTTGAAATTTCATTTTTTAAATTTTCCTGGTTCCAATCCCAGCTTCCTAAATCACTTTTCACAATTTCGTGTTTTTCATTCAGTAAATAAGTGACAGGTATGGAATAAACATTGGCATCTTTCAGTTTGTTCACACGATAGATATTGAATCCATAACGGTCGTGAAAGGTCTTGACCTGATCAGCACGGTCTTCGGTAATAAATACAAAGTTAATTTGTCTTCCCAAAGGAGTTTCCATAAACGCTTTTATTTCGGGAAGCTCTCTTAGGCATGGCCCACACCACGACGCATAGAAGTGAACAACAGTGGAACCACTTGTGAGTTCTGCTAATTTATGTTGCACTCCTGAAGTGTCAGTCACGATTATTGAATCCTGTTCAAGCGATGGGACAGTCTTATATCGGAGGAACATGAAAACACCTGCTATGACTAGCGCAGCCCAAAGTAATCTCTCTACCGATAGAACCCCTAAAAACTTCCTGCTGTAGAAACCCTCCATTAATCTTCTTCCTCGTGATTTATTTCGTTCCCGCGTTGCTCCATTGGATCTTTCTCTTCTTCAATCTTGAATTGATCCAAAGTTGAAACAAAATCTTGCAATTCTTCTTGGGTCATAATGAAATAGTCTTTCGGAATTCCGAAGCGAAGGGGGTCAATATTTTCCTTTCGAATCTCTTTCAATTCCCAGTATGAAACGTCGTCTTGCTGCATTGAAACAATAAGTCCCGGTCCAGGAAGGGTTTCGAACTGATAGGGGATGGGTTTATACGAAGTAGTATACCAAACGCGCATGGTATCTTGCTTGCCAAATTCTGAATCGATTAAAGCATAACCAAGACTGCATGACAATCCCGCAATGGTTCGGATTCTTGGTTCATTGGCTGATACAACTTGGTATAGCTTAGAAGTGTTGAAATAAGATGCATCGAATTTAACAGCCATTTTCTGATTTGCAATTCTGGCCAACATGGTTGCTTCTTTCTTCTCAGCATCTTTGATTACAGAATAATTCATCGCAGTCATGAAATCTTTCTCTGTAACAATTTCGGCAAGACTTAAATTTCCTTTTACCGTGAAGCTCATGATAGGAGGAATGTTTGGGTCTTCAGTATCTATTCGTTTTGAATTTTTGTAGAACTTTCTGCCGTATACGAGAACACCCTCAAACGCTTCCGCTTGCGCGAATGTTTCGAACTGCGAAGCAATCAAACAAAAAAGAATCAGAAGCTTTTTCATGTGGTGAATTTACGAAGGAATTCAATGTGGTTTAAGAATTCTATTGCATCAACTCAGGGAAGAGAGGCAAGAGTAATTCATATTCCGATTCGTTCATTTCTCGATATTCATTAGGGATATCAAATTCGTCATCTTTCACTTTTCTTTTCGAAAGTTTTTTAGTGCGTATGACTTGTTCATTTCCTTCCTTCGATAAATGAAGTTCTAAGATAAGTCCTGGAACATTCGAGTAGGCACCGAAAAATTGAGCAGGGCTATTGAAGGCGGTGGAATAGTATACAATTGAGCTGCCTTCATTGGTGGTTACTTTTCCCTTCCGACAGAAATAACCAGCTACTTTTTTCAACTTGCCATTTTCTGAATTGAAAGATCCTGGATCTACTAATGTTTTCATTCCGCGAACTGCAATCTTCTCGCCGTTGTGCGTCTTCAACATAATAGACTCCCCGGTTTCGTAATTGATGATTAATGAATAGTCCTCAATGTTTGCTGAATGAATGTTCATTCGAGCCATACTTCCTTTCAACTTTATTTCGAAATCCATTTTCGGGATTTCGCTACTGTCTGCTGACAATACTTCAATGAACAATGTTCCTTCAAATGCTTGCTGTGCATGCGTATGAAGCCACGCCAATGCAAGAAGAAAAAGAACAATTCGTTTCATTAATAATTTAGAATGTCAGAAATAACAGCACTAACTTTTTCAGCATTCGGAAGCAAGGCGGCTTCTAAATCGCTGTTCAAAGGAATAGCCGGAGTAGGAGCACTTCCGTAGGTTTTTACAGGAGCGTCTAAATATTCGAAACAGTTCTCAGCAATCTTTCCTGCGAGCGCTTGTGCGAAACTATTCATGGCCGGTTCTTCCGTTAGGACAAGGCAACGACCACATTTCTTCACCGCTTCAAACACCGCATTTTCATCTAGCGGCATAAGCGTGCGTAAGTCAACGATTTCAACCTGTCCGTCGAAGTTTTTCGCAGCATTCAAAGCCCAATGAACACCCATTCCGTAGGTGATTACTGCAATAGATTTTTTGTTGTTGGAAGAAAGAACGGTGTTCGCTTTTCCAAGTGGAACAATGTAATCTTCTGAAGGCTCTATGCTTCTTGCCATATCGGTGCCTTTCACTTTCGACCAATAAAGTCCTTTGTGCTCTAGCATTACAACCGGATTCGGATCGTAGAACGCGGCTTTCAAAAGGCCTTTTAAGTCAGCGCCGTTGCTAGGATAAACAACTTTAATTCCGCGAATGTTGCACAGCACACTTTCTACACTGCTACTGTGGTAAGGGCCTCCGCTGCCGTATGCGCCAATGGGCACACGCACAAGGGCTTGAACATTCCATTTTCCATTCGTTAAATAATAACTGCGAGCAGCTTCCGTAAACAATTGGTTTAGGCCAGGCCAGATGTAATCGGCGAATTGAACTTCCACAATCGGCTTCAATCCAGCAACGCTCATTCCCACAGTACTTCCAATAATAAATGCTTCTTGAATTGGGGTGTTGAAGACACGATTGTCTCCAAATTTTTCAGCCAAGGTTGCAGCTTCACGAAAGACACCTCCGAGGCGCTTACCCACGTCTTGACCGTACAGCAGGGCTTCTGGATGTTTCGCTAAAATTTCTTGCATGGCAAAAAGCGCGCAGTCTACCATGACGGTCGCTTCCTTTCCTTGTGGAGCGCGTTCACCTTTTTCTTCGGTAATGGGCGTTGGCGCATAAGCGTGATCCATTAACGAAGAAGGAGAAGGGTCTTCTGCATTCGCAGCACGATCGTAATCGCGCAAAATATTTTCACCGGCTTTATTCCACACATCTTCTAATGTGCTATCAGAAAAACCGAAATTGTTTAATTGCTTTTTGAATTTTGGAAGTGGGTCTCTTTTTTCAGCTTCTTCCAAATCGTGACGGTACCATTCCTTGCGCACACCTGAGGTGTGGTGCCCCAACAAAGGAACTTTGCAATGCAACAACCAAGGCTTGCGCGACTTGCGCATGCTGGTCAAGATTTCTTGAATGGTGTTGAAGCTCTGCACGAAATCAGTTCCGTCGATGCTCTTAACACGAATATTCGGATAGGCCTTCGCCAAATTCGTTGCGTCGCCATAACGAATTTCTGAAGCGTGCGCACTGATGTCCCATTCGTTGTCTTGAACAAAGAACAAAACAGGAAGCTGCTTCAAATTCGCCATGTGTAAGGCCTCGGTCACTTCTCCTTCGGTCATGGCTGCATCTCCAATGGAACAAACCACCACCGATGGAATATCGGTGTCGTTCAATCCTTGAAGCTCTTTGTACTGAACACCCATAGCTACTCCAACCGTTGGAATGGCTTGCATTCCGGTTGCAGAAGATTGATGAGGAATTTTCGGCATGTTCGGACGATTCAACGAAGGGTGGCTGTAATAGGTTCTTCCTCCACTGAACGGATCGTCTTTCTTCGCGAATAGCTGTAACATGAGTTCATACGGAGTCATGCCTATGCTCAACAAAATACTGTCGTCTCTGTAATACGCAGACAAGTAGTCGTCTTTGGTCAATTGAAGACCAAGCGCAATTTGGCAAGCCTCATGTCCGCGCGAGGTAGCGTGCACATATTTCGAGGTTACTTTGGCGTTGGCTTCGTATAAATCTGATAGCTGACGAGCAGTGGCCATTTTTTCATAAGCCAAGAGCAAGGTGTCGCTATTCAATGTGAGTTCGTTTTCCATGAAATTTTCTTTCGGACTGCAAGTTACAACAACGCGGTAGTTCACAGAAACCGTTTTACCTTTGGAACATGCAATTTTTCAAATACCACGGCACGGGCAACGATTTCATTATGGTCGATAACCGTGAAGATTCTTGGCAGCCCACTTCAGAAGAGGTGGCTGGGTTGTGCGATAGACATTTCGGCATTGGGGCAGACGGATTAATTCTGATTGAAGGCGATGAAGAGACCGAGTTCTATATGAATTATTACAACTCTGACGGGTCACAGTCTTTTTGTGGAAATGGAAGCCGCTGCGCGGTTGCCTTCGCGAAGAGTTTGGGTATGTTGGAAAAGGAAGAGGCCTCGTTCAGAGCAATAGACGGATATCACGAAGCGAAGATCAACGGAGAGGAAATTTCCATTCGTATGAAAGATGTGAAGGAAGTGGTGGTTCGAAGTGAAAATGAGTATTTTGTGAATACAGGATCTCCGCACGTTGTGCGCATGGTAGAAGATTTGAATATCGATGTCATGGAGCTTGGAAGTGGAATTCGCTACAGCGAAGAATTCGAAAAGGAAGGGACGAACGTCAATTTTTTGACCTTACTCAATCCAGACGAGGCAATGGTTCGAACCTACGAAAGAGGGGTAGAGGGTGAAACACTTTCATGCGGAACCGGCGTGACCGCTTGTGCGATTGTGATGCATCATTTGTCGAACAGTGCTGAAGAAAAACAGATTCACGCGTTAGGTGGTGACTTAACGATCCGATTTGAAAAAACGGATAAAGGATATGGAAACATTTGGTTGTGCGGCCCCGCAGAACTTGTCTTTAAAGGAGAATGGATGTCATGAATAGAATTTTAGCGTGCTTAATTTTTATCGTGTTTGCTCAAGGAGCGAATGCAACAATGAACTACCATGTTGGAAAACTTCCAAGCATGACCCTTTTAACCTGTTCTCCAGGTGAAGAATTGTACACCTGTTTCGGACACAGCGCCATTCGATACACCGATACGCTGAATGGAGAGTGGGTAGATCTTGTTTTCAATTACGGAACCTTCGAATTCTCGGAAGGATTCTATTTGAAATTCGCAAGAGGAAAACTGAACTACATGTTGAGCGTTGAAAATTTCGCCGACTTCCAACAACAGTATTTATACGGTGGAAGAGGAATTCTAGAAAATGAATTCAAATTGTCTGCAGAGCAAATTCGATTGTTAGGGTCAATGCTCATCGAAAACGCAAAAAAGGAGAACAAGTATTTTCAGTATGACTTCTTTTACGA
This sequence comes from Flavobacteriales bacterium, assembly GCA_030729695.1. Lineage (GTDB taxonomy): Bacteria > Bacteroidota > Bacteroidia > Flavobacteriales_D > Sanyastnellaceae > CAIZGX01. Next base: position 12,329 of record JANQWV010000037.1, read on the forward strand.
CAACTGCGCCACACGCGTCAGAGATATTGTGCTGAAAGCCTTTCCGGAAATTCAACAAAATGAAAAAACGTTTTCGAATCGACCGAAATTTCGTCACGACATAGACGTATATCTCGCTCATCAGTATTGGGCCGATTTCGGAATTGATTTGGTTTTGGGAATGCCTTGCGACAAGACACCTGAGGCGGGACAAACTTCTTTTTTGCCCGATAGTCTTCAGTCGAACATGATGGCGTGGACCATAAACGGACAAAAAGTTTTGGGAAGAACGAGCGAGATTCTTCCGGTGGATGATTCGTTGTTTGAAAAGCAGTCGCCATCGGCCAAACCCATTTTCTACGTAACACTTTCTGCAATTGTGTTCGCTGGATTCAGCATTTATTTGTGGTGGAAGAAAAGAGGTTGGAACTTATCTGAACGTTTGTTCCTGGGGTTTTTCGGAGTACTTGGAATTGTGTTGTTCGTGATGTGGTTCCTAACCGATCACACCACAACCAAATGGAACTTCAATATACTTTGGGCAAACCCAATGCTGTTTGTTTTAGCCTTTGCGCGCATGAACGCAATTAAGGCTTGGGTTCGAAAGTACGCTTTCGTTCAAATGGGCTTGTCGGCATACGTGCTCTTAGCAGTATTTATTCCGATCATTGGAATTCAAACTTTTCCAGATGAAATAGGTGCTTGGCTTGTTGCACAATTGATTTTAATTTATCGATTCACTCGAATCACAAAACCTGTTCAAGGATAGATTATATTTGATACCATGCGCCATAGAATATTCGCCTGTTTAATAGTTTGCATTTCCCTCTTTTCTTCTTGCAAAAAAGATGAAGCTACGACGTGGGAATCGAATTGGGTTGCACCAGTAGCTCACGGCAGATTGACGCTTTCAGATTTGACCGCCGACAATGGGTACACAGACAACGCAGGCATTTATCATTTGTATTTCGAGAAAATAATTTCAGGATTTGGAACGAGCGATTTGACACAGATTCCAGACACCAACATCTCACAGAAGTTTGTTGTGCCTTTATCAGGTGGGCCTTTTCAAATTCCGGGAAATACCGCAATCATTACACAGAATCAGAACTATTCCGTTGAAACGAACGGCACCGGTTTACGCATGGTGAAAGTGAAGTCAGGACAAATGATTGTCCATGTGAAGTCATACGTAAATGCCTACTTGCATCCGACCTTCACGCTTTACAATGTTTCTGAGGTTTATGGAAACAATACTGATATTGATTTCGCATTAACTCCCGGTAGCGCTGCTGCGCCAACGGAAGGATATTACACGGTAGACATGTCGAACAAATATGTTGTTCTTTCTGGAACATCAGGATTCGATTACAACAAACTTTCAACGCATCTTGAAATCAAGACAGAACAAAACACCACGGCTGATCAAAACACCATTTACGGACAAGACTCGGTGCGATTTGAATTGATCATGTCGGATCTTGTTATTGATTACGCCAAGGGTTATTTCGGGAATGACACCTACTCTTTCAACGAGACGTTCAACTTGGCTCAAAGCGCAAACATGCCAACAGGATTGCTAGCGTTGGATCAGGCTTCGTTTGGATTTCACGTAACACACAAAATGGGATTTGATGGTAAGTTGAAGATTGACAACGTAATGGGATTGAATACGTACATGAATACCGGCGTTCAGCTAACAGGAGGAAATTTATACAATCCATTTTTTATCACACGCTCCATTGACAATGGCGGAACCGCTTCTGTTTCCAACTACGATATTAATTTGAACGAAGGGAACAGTAACATTACTTCGTTTATGGGAAGTTTGCCATACTCTGTTCTTTTTACAGGAAGTTTACAATTGAATCCGTTTGGAAACGTAAGCGATGGAAACGATTTCTTTTACTCGGATCAATTGACCGAAGCGAAATTGGTTGTTGATGTTCCTATGCGATTGGCGGCTAGCGATCTCACGCTCCGTGATACGTTGAATGTGGAAGTGAACACAGACGCGGTGCGCGTGAGTTCTTTAACATTGGATATTCAAAATGCATTTCCAATGGAATGGAAATTAAATTTGACTACGCTTGGCGGAGTAGTGGTTGCCGCAGATTTAAATGTGCCAAACGGAAACAGCATTGATGCATTGGCACTTGCAACTTCAAGCACACTGGTGATTCCTATTTCGGAAGCGCAATGGAACACCATTAAGTCGGAAGGAAAATTAATTCTGCAAGTCGTTTCAAACACACCTTCATTCCCACAGTTGGTGAATCTATACAGTTCATATTTCATTGACGTGCGTGTGAAAGCGGGCGTTGTACTTAATGCTGAAGTGGAATGAAAAAGATTCTAATTGTTTTCGTTTTCGCGCTTGCGAGTGCAATGTCTTTCGCACAGACGTCTTACCTGTGGTTAACAAGATCAGACACTACAGGAAAGGTCTTCAGAGGCATTTTGGATATTCAGGGAAATGCCGCGGCGGGAAGTACATTCTTGACCAAAGAGTTGGTAAAGCCATTTGTGGTTGGAGGAACAGTCACTTCTGAAGCAAGAAATTCCGCCATCGATGGAATGACTGATCTTGGCGTGTTTGGAGGAAATGCAAATGTCCGCGCACGCTACTACGGCGGAAGAGACAGTTTGTTCGGAAGTGAAATGCTCGACTTGTACATTCAAGTTGGAAAAGGATATTTTGGAAGTGGAAGAATTTCGAAAGAGGCGTTCGACTTAATTGCGAATGGCAATGTCAATTACCAAGGCACGCGTGTTCCTTTAACTTCAATACAAGGGGAGGCGCAAGGATTTCAATCGATTGGATTTGGTATTTATGACAAGCGAACATTCAGTTCGATTGGAATTTCTATGGTGAACGGATTAACCTATCAGCAGTTCAGTTTGTTTCCACCATCATCGTTTTACACTTCACCGAATGCAGACACCTTGCAACTCGATTATTCAGGCGAGTACGTGCATTCGGCTAATCCGCGTCCGAATGGAAACGGCATTGGTTTCAGCATCGATGGCGAATACAATTTCGTTCGCGACAGAGGCATTGACAAGAAGGAAGTCTGGAATTCGCTTGGGGTGCGCAATTTAGGTTGGGTGAATTGGAACGGACAAAGTGAAGTGGTGAGTTTTGATTCAACACTAACATGGACGGGTGTTGATTTGAATGCCATTTTGAATGGAGACTCATTGTTGAATGGCGCATCTGGATTTGCCGATACGTTAGTCACCACTTCTCAGAATGTTTCTTTTTGGAGACCATTACGCGGTTCGTTTTATGTGCGTTCCGTTTATCGTTGGAATGAAAAGCTTCGCTTGACAGCAGGATTGGAAATGTATGCAGCACCTTTGAAACCATTGGCAACAGTGGGATTCATGTATATGCCGAAGAGTAATGTCATAGCCTCTATGAATGTGTCTAATGGCGGATATGGCAATTGGAAATTAGGAATGGGCGTGCAATGGCTTATCGCCAATCAGTTTTATTTAGGTGTTCAGACTTCGAATTTGCCGGGATACTTTTTCAAGAACCCCCGTGAGATGCAAGCTTCGATTCAATTAAGTTATTTATTCAAAACAAAAAAGATAGACAATGAATAGTGCAGATGTAATGAAAATGGCGCAAACCAAATCGTTGGTTTTGCTGGCCGGTCCTTGTGTAGTTGAGGGAGAAGATTTGGTAATGGAAGTTGCTGGACGTGTTAAAGAGATTGCAGATAAATTGGGAATGCCTTATGTGTTCAAGGCTTCATACAGAAAAGCGAATCGCTCACGTGTTGATTCATTCACGGGGTTAGGCGATCAAATTGGATTGGAACTGATTCAGAAAGTTGGTAAGACATACGGCATTCCAACTGTAACAGATATTCATGCTGCAGACGAAGCGGCAATGGCTGCAGCCTATGTAGATGTTTTGCAGATTCCTGCTTTCTTGTGCAGACAAACAGATTTGCTTCAAGCGGCGGCCGCGACAGGGAAGGTGGTGAACATTAAAAAAGGACAATTCCTTTCTGCTGAGTCTATGAAGCACGCCGTGAATAAAGTAAAGGAAGCAGGTAACAACAACGTATGGTTAACTGAGCGCGGTACCATGTTCGGATACCAAGATCTTGTTGTCGATTACCGCGGTATTCCTGTTATGCAAGAATACGCGCCTGCCATTATGGACTGCACGCATTCTTTGCAGCAGCCTAATCAAAGCAGCGGTGTTACAGGTGGAAAACCAGAACTCATTGGAACCATTGCGAAAGCTGCTGTTGCAGTTGGGGTAGACGGATTGTTCATTGAAACACATCCGAATCCTGCGGTTGCTTTAAGCGACGGAGCAAACATGCTTCAATTAAATAAATTGGAAGAACTGCTTGAACAAGTCATGGAAATTCGCGCAGTGATAAAAAAATAATTCATGAGGAAATTTGATTTCATCTGTTTGTTTGTTACGCTTGTGTTGGCTGAAATGTTAGCTGCGCAACCTGTTGTGCACAATTACGGCAGTGCGGGTTCTGACGAATATGCATCTATTGTTGCTCATCCCGATGGAGGATTCGTTGCAGTAGGAACAACAGGTGGAGAAGTGGGTTCGCAAACCGATGTTTACCTGTCGAAGTTGAATGCAACGCTCGATTGCGAATGGACTTTCAATATAGGTGGAATTGGAATCGAGCGCGGAAATGATGTTGCTGTTTCGCAAGATGGAAGCATTTATTTCTGCGGAATGATTCTGAGTAATTCGGTTACAGGTTACAAGAATTTAGTTGGAAAGGTTGATGCGAATGGAAATCTTGTGTGGTCGCAAGAATTCGGTGAGGGAGTTTGGGACGAAGCGCGCAACATGGTTATTGATGATGCAGGAAATATTTGGGTCGCAACGAATTCATTTTTTCCAAATGGAGACGAGTTGGTAGTTTTATATTCCTTAATTGAATCAGGCGGAATTTCCTCGCCCATTATTCTTGAATCTACAGGAGCGAATAACAATGC
>JANQWV010000037.1:17399-20260 GCA_030729695.1 Flavobacteriales bacterium
ACAGACTTTGGATTTGGTGAGCAAGAATGGGTATTGCACAGAGCGAATGTTTTAGGTCAATATGCAGGCGGAGGAACTATTGGGACAAACAAGTTTGAGGTTTGCAGAGATTTGCTTGTCGTAAACGATACGGTTTATTTGGTTGGAAGTTCAAACGGATTCCAATTGAATAAACAACAGCAAGCGACGGTTTACAGAAATGAATCTGTCGTTCTTTCGGCATTAGATCCGACGAGTGTAAACAACGATTGTTTTTATGTCGGCACAGAAGATTTAATAGCCGAGGAACGCCTTTCGTTTAATGCAATTGGAAACAATTTCTTTCAAGCTTCATCACAGGTGAAAAATCTGAAAGTGCAGGTCTATAGCATTGACGGTAAATTGACTTTCAGTCATTCAGGGTCAAATGAATTCCAAGTGAATGCTTCACCGGGAATTTATTTCCTAGTTTTTCAATCTGAAAAACAATCGGGCGTTCAGAAAATTATTATTCGTTAACGCGAAGAAAGCGCGATGGAGTAGACTCCAGGAATGGCTTCTATTTCGGTTTGAATTTCTTTCGTTACTGCAATTTTGTTTCTTTCGGAAGAAGGAAGTACCACACGGTCTTCTCCATTTTTTAATTCAATGCGCAGCTGAGCATGACCGGTGTTTTTTACCAACAGATCGTCTAATTTTTGAATGGACTGTTCAGTTAAAAATTCAGAGTCGATGCCTATGGTTAAATACCTTCCAAGCTTTTCTTTTACTTCGGCGAGTAGTGTGATTTCTACAATTTGAAATTCAGTTTTTTCTTCCGTGTTTTGGCCGTAGCGACGCTTCTGGAATCGTCCGCGTACATACAAAAAGAAGTTGTCTTGCATGTATGCTTTGAAGTTCATGTAGTCTTTGCGGAACAGTCTGAAGTCGTGCGACCCTTCTCCGTTTTCAAGGGTGAAACTTCCGTAAGGATTGCCTTGCTGCGACATGCGATGCTGCACGTTTTTCACAATGCCAGCAAAGGCTATTTCGCGTCCGTTGTTGGGTTCAGGATTTTCTAACGCCTCCATGGAATTTGAATGACAGAACGCTTCAATCTCCAAAGCGAAATCGTCGAGTGGATGTCCAGAGATGAACATACCTACCAATTCTTTTTCCTTTGATAATTCAGTTAGGGCATCCCACGGTTCAACTTTCGGAATAGCTGGCGGCTGTATCTCAACACCCGAATCTTCTCCGAATAGTGACGCTTGTGATGAGTTCTTGCCATCGCGCGCTGCACGTGCGTATTTCACAAGTGTGTCTATGAATCCTTCGCCTTTGTTGTCGGTTCCGAAATAGGCAGAACGCGTAATTCCAAATCGGTCAAATGCTCCGCACATGGCTAAGCTTTCAAGCACACGTTTGTTTGTGGCTTTGTCGTCTACGCGCTCAAGGAAATCGAATACCGTTTCGAACGGTTTCGTTTCTCTTTCACGAATCATACTTTCTACGGCGTTCTCTCCAACCGCTTTTACAGCAGCCAATCCAAAGCGAATAGCGCCTTCTTTATTTACAGAGAAAAGCGAAAGAGATTCATTCACATCCGGCGAAAGAACAGGAATGCGCATGCGCTTGCATTCTTCCATGAAGAAGGTAACGCCTTTGATGTCGCTCATGGAGTTGCTCAAAGTAGCAGCCATGAATTCCGCGGGGTAGTGTGCTTTCAAATACGCCGTTTGATAAGCGATCCAAGCATAACAAGTCGAGTGCGATTTATTGAAAGCGTAACTCGCAAATTTCTCCCAGTCGGCCCAAATCTTTTCAAGTTTATCTGCGGGATGTCCGTTTGCAATGGCGCCTTCCATGAATAAACTTTTCATCTTGTTCAGTTCTTCAATGAGTTTTTTACCCATTGCTTTACGCAAGACGTCGGCCTGACCTTTGGTGAAGTTGGCAAGTCTTTGAGACAGCAACATTACTTGCTCTTGGTATACGGTAATACCGTAGGTCTCTTTCAAGTTGTCTTCCATTTCAGGAAGATCGTATTCAATTTTTTCGAGTCCGTGTTTACGACGAATGAACTGCGGAATGTACTCCATAGGACCTGGACGGTACAAGGCGTTCATCGCAATTAAATCGGCGAATACGGTAGGTTTCAGGTCGCGCATGTGTTTGCGCATACCTTCACTTTCATATTGGAAAATGGCAACTGTTTCACCGCGTTGGAAAAGCTCGTAGGTCTTTTCATCGTCGATGGGAATGTTGTCAATGTCAATGTCAATGTTGTGCGAAAGTTTAATGAGCTTTAGGGCGTTCTTGATAATGCTCAAGGTCTTCAATCCCAAGAAGTCCATTTTCAACAGACCTGCTTTTTCTACAACGGAGTTGTCGAATTGCGTACACCACATGTCGCTGTCTTTCACTGTCGACACCGGTACGAAATTCGTAATGTCGGTGGGTGTAATAATCACGCCGCAGGCGTGAGTTCCCGTATTGCGAATGGACCCTTCTAAGATCTTCGCCATTCGCAATACTTTTCCTTCCGGAGTAGTGCTTGCAGCAATGGCGCGCATGCGCTGCATGCGCTCGAATTCTTCACTCGAGAAATCGTCTTTCAACTGTTTCTCTTCTTTGTTGAAGATGTCAGAAAGAGACGCGCGGTCGGGAATAAGCTTCGTCAGTTGTTCCGACTCGCCAATAGACAAGTCGAACACCCGCGCAGCATCTTTCACGGCCGACTTGGCGGCCATGGTACCGTAGGTAATGATTTGCGCAACTGCGTTGCGCGAGTATTTATTTCGAACGTACTCAATAACTTTTTCTCGTCCTTCGTCCTCGAAGTCGATATCCATATCGGGCATGGATACACGATCCGGATTCAAGAAACGCTCAAAGAGGAG
>JANQWV010000038.1 GCA_030729695.1 Flavobacteriales bacterium
TATTTCGAATTTAACGTCATTAGTGTCGGTTTATTTTAAATGCCTTACAACGGTTCTCGGCTTTGCGAAGTGGCGGATTTATATCACAAAACATCAATAGAATTAATACTTTTGAACCTCGCACAAAATGTTTCATAGAAACACTTCAACCGCCACTTTTGCCAAACCCATGTTACGCCTTCGCTGTTCTATTACTCTGTCTGCAAGTATAGTTTCACTTTTCCTTTTTTAAACAACACTTCGTCCAAATGTCCCATTCTTTTTTTGTCTGTTGTCATAAGATGCATATGCAAGAAAGTGTCATGATGCGTAAAAATTGCTTTATGTTCAGTCGAGAAGAAACCGATAATATCTGCTTGTTCGTTTTGTAGCTCGTATTTTTTTTGTCCTTTATGTGCTTCATCTGGCGAGCTTACTTTTGAACCTTTCGGCAAATTCACGATATGAATTGTCGCTTGCTCAACTGTTCCTGTAAGTTTGAACATAAATGGTCTTGGCGAATTCTTAGTCACTTTGTCGAGATATGTTTCAAGCTGTTGAATAGTCTGAATGCTGTCGGGCAAAGTTTGTTCTCTCCACTTTGAAATGTTAGCATAACCAAAAAACGGGGCTTTTATATCGTAAGTTTCTTCAACTTTCATTGTAGTGTCGGAAGTAACGGTTGATTTATATGCTTTACCCTCAATAATTAAAATTTCTCCTGCCAAATATTCAACTGGTCCAAGTCCATATAAATTTGTCCTGTTCGCAATGGTGTCAAGGTTTATGTTGCCATAAAGTTGACCTTTCCACATTACGCTTTTCATCTCTCCAACAATTTTTACTTTGTTAGTTATCAGCTGTGAATTGGTCTTACAATTTGTTAAAGTTACAATTGTAAGTCCGAGAAGTGTTATTTTTAAATTCATTCCTCTCATTTATTTTTTGTTGTTTCCTTGTCGTCCTACAATAAGGCATAACCATGTGCAAAATGTCGATTTAATGGGTTTTTAGTACAAAACCTTGATAGAATTTCTCTTGTTTCTCCTTTTTCAAATGTTTCATAAAAGCATCTCAGTCATAAACACTAGCACACCCTTGCAAAGTAGTCGTGTTTTTAGTTCCAAGGTCCTTCTGTAGTAATGTTTATTGTTTCTCCATTCTTGTTAATATTATACAATCCACCTGCACACCCTAACCAAATATTGCCTTCGTTATCTCTTAAAATACTCATAGTCGAAGTCGGCACAGCATAATTTACAAACTCGTTTTTTTCTAATTTATAAACTCCATTACCTATTGTGCTAAACCATAAATTATTCGAAATGTCTCTGTAAATGGAATAAACATCATTTTCACTCAAACCAATTCTATCGGGAAAGTGCATGAATCTTTCGCCATCAAACTTATTTAGTCCACCATGCCCAAATCGCATTTTTGTGTCGGCATTGTCTTTTTCAGCCACTCTTGTTCCTATCCAAATATTTCCTTCATTATCAGGCATAATTGATTGAACATTATTGGAGTTTAATCCTTGTTCTGTAGTATAATGCACGAATGATCTGCCATTAAATTTGCTTGCTCCATAACCATCTCTTCCAAACCAAATATTTCCATCAACATCCTCTACAATCGAGGTTATCCAATCTTTGGTATCTGGATTAATTTTAGTTTGTACCTTCGGATATGGAATTAAAAATTTTTCGAATCGTATTCCGTCAAATTTGCAAACTCCGCCCCAAGTTCCAATCCAAAAAACTCCTTTGCTGTCGATAAGTAAATTACTAACCATATTGCTACAAAGCCCATCTTTTTCCGAATAGTTTGTAAATGACTTCCCATCAAATTTTGATATCCCACTGCCCGTTCCAAACCATAAGTTGCTTGAATCATCTTCTATGACTCTTGTTACACGATTGCTCGGCAATCCGTTTTCTGTTGTCAAATAGGTCAACTTGCTTCCGTCATATTTTGCCACACCTTTCTCTAAAGTTCCAAACCACAAATTACCTTTAGAATCTTGGAATACTTCTACAACATAATCGTCAATTTGTGAAGCGTATTGGATTTCAGGCTGTTTTCCATTTTTCTCAGTTTGAGTTTTCTTCACTTGCGAATTACAATCAACAAATAAAAATGACATTAATGTCAACAATAAAATTTTCATACTTGTTTGGTTTGAATATGACTACAATTTCTATCTAAACGATACAAACCTACCCAACACATGGCATTATAGCGAGATAGGCGCAGTTTTTTTTGCGGTTAGCTAAAGGTAATTAAAAGGAAAGCTAAGAAACTAATTATTCAAAACAATTATTCCATACCCCGGATAGCAGTGGAAAGCCTTTGAGCGAAGCGAAAAGCTTGGAACGAATAGCCGGAAATTGGTACAAAAAAGAATGAGAATCACAAAGAGAATGAGAATGAGAATTTCGTCAAAGACATTCGCGATGCATTCGCCCGAAGGGCATTCGTCTGAAAGACATTTTCCCCTCTCTTACCTTTTCTTAACTTCTCTTAACTTCTCTCAAGCGTGACTTCAGACACAAAACCACAAAAACAGATTCACCACCTTCGCGAAAACTATCGGATATGAATGCTGAATTTTGGAATGCACGATACAGTGAAGAGGGATTTGCTTACGGACAAACGCCCAACGAATTTTTCAAAGAACAAATCGATAAACTTCCCGTTGGAAAAATTCTATTTCCTTGCGAAGGGGAAGGTCGCAACGCCGCTTATGCTGCAGCATTGGGATGGGAGGTTGAGGCCTTCGACATAAGCGAAGTTGGAAAACAGAAAGCCATTAATCTAGCCGCTTCATTCAACGCGAAGATCAATTATGAGATTTGTAATGTTGCCGACGCAAACTTTGAAGATAACACCTTCGATGCCGTTGTACTCATCTACTCGCATCTTCCCGAAACACTTCGTATTGAATTACACGGAAAAATAAAAAACTGGCTAAAACCAGGAGGCACAGTTATTCTCGAAGCGTACAATCCCCTTCAACTCAACAACAACTCCGGCGGACCACGAGACATTCAAATGCTCTATTCCATTGAAACGCTCATGAGCGACTTCCACGGAATTCACTTTGAAATTTTAGAAGAAAAACAAGTCGAACTCAACGAAGGAAAATACCACATTGGTATTGCAGATGTGGTGAGGTTTGTAGGAAGGAAGTGATGTCTTTGACGAATGCCTCTGGCGAATGTTACGTTGTAACGAATGCCTTCGGCGATATTAATTACTCCAGCAGAAATAGGTTCAAAACAGAATAAGAATTTCGTCAAAGACATTCGCGAAGCATTCGCCCGCAGGGCATTCGTCATAGACATTCTTCCCTTCTCTTACCCTCTCTTACCTCCTCTTAACATCTCTCTTTTCCCCGGCGGCCCCGCCAACCGTTCAACCACAAACCCCGCCGCTTGAAGATTGCGACGTACTTCGCCCTTCGCACAATACGTGACGAAGATTCCGCCTTCATTCAACAAATTGAAACATTGTTGCATGCGCTCCAACGTCCACAAGCCAGGCTCTACGCGAGGTCCGAAGGCATCGTAATAAATGATATCGAATTTTTCTTCCGACTGAAATTCTTCCAACCCCACTTCCATTCTTGAAAATGAAAATTGTTCGTGAATCGAAATCCACTCGTTCGGCGCTGACACGTGAAATTTCATTTCCAACTGATCCGATTTATTGATTGAAAGTTCTTCTAAGATTTCCTTCGATAACGGATAAGGCTCGAGCGCGCAATAGGAGACATTTCCCTTGGCATGCTGAAGCGTTAACGACGCGTTCAATCCCGTTCCCAATCCAACTTCCAAGATGCGCAACGATTTCCCTTTACACACAAACAATCCGTTTTCAATAAACACGTGCATCGATTCTTGAACCGCGCCGTGCGTGCTGTGATACGTCTCTTCCACTTCCGGAATAAACAACGTGAACGAGCCGTCTGCTGTTTGCAACAGTTCTCGCGTGCGCGATTTGTTCACCGCCGTTTTGTTTAAACTATTTTCTTGATACATTCACCACGCGTTATTACAAGTCTATTTTTGAAATACAAATTATTGCAATGGCAAAGAAAACAAAAGCACCGGTTACAAAAAAACCGAAGAGCATCTTGAATGCGAAAAGTCACGAGTTCCTTGAGAAGTACATTAACAACATTGCTCCAACCGGATTCGAAACACCTGGACAGCAAATGTGGTTAGACTACATTCGTCCGTACATCGACACCCACATCGTAGACACCTACGGTACTGTAGTTGGAGTAATTAATCCAGATGCAAAATACAAAGTTGTAGTTGAAGCACACGCCGATGAGATTGCGTGGTTCGTGCATTACATTACTCCAGACGGATTCATATACCTGCGTCGCAATGGCGGAAGCGATCACATGATTGCTCCATCTATGCGTGTGAATATTCAAACAGCCAAAGGTCTGGTGAAAGGCGTATTCGGATGGCCAGCCATTCACGTGCGTCAAGAGAAAGAAGAAACTCCTTCCATGAAAAATATTTTCTTGGATGTGGGTGCAAGATCTAAAGACGAAGTAGAAGCTATGGGTATTCACGTGGGTTGCGTTGCAACGTTCGAAGATGAATTCATGGTGTTGAACGATAGATATTATTTGGGTCGTGCACTTGACAACCGCATTGGTGGATTCATGATTGCTGAAGTAGCGCGCATGCTGAAAGAGAAAAAAGACAAGCTTCCATTCGGTGTGTACTTCACGAATTCTGTTCAAGAAGAAATTGGTTTGCGTGGTGCTGAAATGATTGCACATCGCATAAACCCAGATGTTGCCATTGTAACAGACGTTTGTCACGACACTCAAACTCCAATGATGAGCAAGATCATGAGCGGCGATTTAGCGTGCGGCAGAGGTCCTGTATTGAGCTATGGACCTGCAGTTCAAAACAACTTGTTAAAGCACATTGTTACTACCGCTGAAAAGAATAAGATCGACATTCAGCGTGCTGCTGTTTATCGCGCAACGGGAACCGACACCGATGCCTTCGCCTACAGCAATGTAGGCGTTGCGAGTGCACTTATTTCACTTCCGTTGCGCTACATGCACACGACAGTGGAAATGGTTGCTAAAGACGACGTTGAAGCAGTGATTCAACTGATCTATCATTCGTTGAAAGGAATTAAGAACAATCAAGATTGGAGATACATCAAGTAATTTCAATGAAGTGGAAATAAAAAAGAGGAACCGTTGGTTCCTCTTTTTGTTTGTCTATGAAATAAGCTTATGCTGTTTTAGCTGCAAGTGCCGCCTTCACTTTGCCTTCGATTTCTTCCATCAATTCTGGATTGTCGTCTAGCAATTGTTTCACCGCATCGCGTCCTTGTCCCAATTTGGTCTCACCATAAGAGAACCAAGAACCTGCTTTTTTCACAATGGCCAAATCAACACCCATGTCAATCAATTCGCCTACACGACTAATACCTTGACCGTAGATAATATCGAATTCTGCCGTTCTGAATGGTGGAGCAACTTTGTTTTTCACCACTTTCACTTTGGTGTGATTTCCAATTACATTCTCTCCGTCTTTCAATTGAGTAGAGCGACGAATATCTAAACGAATGGAAGCGTAAAATTTAAGTGCATTACCACCTGTTGTCGTTTCAGGGTTACCGAACATGACACCAATCTTTTCACGCAATTGGTTAATGAAGATGCAGCAACATCCGGTCTTGCTAATGGTACCTGTAAGCTTACGTAAAGCCTTCGACATTAATCGTGCTTGCACACCTACGTTTGAATCGCCCATTTCTCCTTCAATCTCAGAACGAGGAGTTAATGCAGCTACAGAGTCAATGACAATTAAGTCAATGGCGCCTGAACGAATGAGGTTATCGGCAATCTCTAAACCTTGCTCACCGTTGTCGGGCTGAGAGATCAAGAGGTTTTCGGTGTCAACACCCAACGCTTCAGCGTAGAATTTATCGAACGCGTGTTCCGCATCAATAATGGCAGCGATGCCGCCCATCTTCTGACACTCGGCAATCGCGTGAATGGCTAAGGTTGTTTTACCCGAAGATTCTGGACCGTAGATTTCTACGATTCTTCCTTTTGGAAATCCGCCTATGCCTAACGCTAGATCCAGACCCAATGATCCGCTTGGAATCACTTCCATTGCTTCCACTGCGCTATCGCCTAATTTCATTACAGCGCCCTTTCCGTAAGTCTTTTCCATCTTATCCATGGTTAGTTGGAGGGCTTTCAATTTTTCTTTATTTACTTCTGACATGTTTCTTTAATTTTTAAATGTTTGACAAATTTGTTGTGTGATCTTGTAATGTATTTACGACTTGTTATTTTTTTTTCGGATAGAGGTCACGTATGATAAAAAACACCAACAAGTACAAGAATGTAAAACCACATGCAAGAGCCAAAGAATTGTCTTTGGCAGGATTTTCAATCGTGCCTTTATTCTTCATAAAATGCTCAAACAATCGGTGCGATATAAACCAACTTAGTCCAAATAAAACTGGAGCTAAACCGAGATAAATGATGTTAAATTTTCTTGTCATTGTTTTTTCGTTTCGACTTAGCGAAATTGCACTAAATTTATCCATACAAAAAGAAAAATATATGCAGTTTATAAGCAAGTTATTCGTAATCGTGTTGATATTCACCGCAAGCGTGGTTTCTGCACAGAACAAGAACATACTGAAGTTGGATATTTCTTCTCCAATCATGCGCACTGCAAACATCTCTTTCGAACATCAAACGAAAGAAAGATCGAGCTTCGTTATTGGTGCTTTGTACCAAGATCAAAGTGACGGTTTTGCAAGCAGTTACATTAGCCGCATTGCAGTTACTCCAGAATTCCGCTATTACATGGGCAAGTATAATGCTCCTGAAGGAATTTATCTTTCCATGTTTGCACGTTACCAATACATGGAAGCTCTTGAAGAGACCTATATCAATTATGACCCTATTACATTCATGAGTATTTATGAATACACCAAGCGCAACATCAATACTGGTGGCGTAGGAATGTCTTTCGGTTACCAGCGTATTTTCCAGGACAAGATTAGCATTGACGTTAACTTCGGAACCATCTGGAACAGCGGAGACACGCGCGTTTCAACCAGCGAACCATTCATTCAAGCGCCTAACGAAGCGTTCCGTCCATACGTTGGATACTTCGTTCGCACAGGCGTTGCTGTCGGATTTTTGTTCTAAGAAATTTTAGAGAAATCGAGTTTATCAAAGTCGGCTTGCCAATGCAACGCCGACTTTGCTTTTTTAGTAGCTGCTCTATACGCCTCATAAGATGGGGAGTTCAAGATTTTTTGAATTCCTTCAGCAATGGATTTAGGTGTCACTTCTGAAACCACCTCTCCAACTTTATACTCATTCACTATGCGCGCAGGTTCAACCAAATTGCTCACAAGCACAGGCACTCCAGCATGAATGTAGTCGAATAATTTATTTGGAAGTGAAAGCGTGTAGTTCAAGTGCAACGGCTTGTCTAGCGAAACTCCAAGGTGAACACGTTGCGTTAACCTCTTCAATTCGAAGTAGGACATGCGTGGAAGAACTTTTACTTTTTCTTCCAAATGCAATTCAACAATTCGATTCTTAATATTCTCCAAATCTCTTCCAGCACCCACAA
This sequence comes from Flavobacteriales bacterium, assembly GCA_030729695.1. Lineage (GTDB taxonomy): Bacteria > Bacteroidota > Bacteroidia > Flavobacteriales_D > Sanyastnellaceae > CAIZGX01. The sequence goes on from JANQWV010000038.1 coordinate 7,629, forward strand.
TGAGCAATTGAATTCCTTCCAAATATTGAAAGGCTTCAACCAACTCCATTCCGCCTCTATCGGGATCAATGTACGCGCCTTGAAGCACAACGGTTTTCATTTCAAACAATTCAACTTTCTCCTCTAACTCTTCCACTAAAACAGGCATGTTGCGTTGAACCAAGACTTCGCGCTTATACTTCGCTCTGTAGATCTCAGCTATACTATCATTCACTGTAATAAAAACATCTACGAATGGAACACAACGTTCTTCTATGCGCATCCAAATGGCTTTAATGCGCTCTCTTCCGGTTAGCCCTTCCGCTTCAGTAAAATATTCATGCGAGTCGTAAATGATTTTTGTTCCTCGAAGTTTCTTCATGAAAACCGCTGGCCACAAAACATCGAGATCATTCGCCCAAATGACATCGGATTTATGAAAGAGTAAATAGAAGAACATGCGCACATTCAGCATGACGTAAAACAGCGGTCCTTTGCTGAAGAATACACGTAAGCGTTTTATAGAATAATTACGTTGAAGGGAAATGCTTTCAGGCTTTAAAACGCCTACCAATTCTACTTCCCAATTTTTATGTTGAAGGGAATCGCAAATCTTACTTACTCGTTGATCATACGCAAGATCATTCGAGACGAGGACCGCAACTCGCATAGCTTTAAGCCATCATGTTGTTTCGAAACTTACGAAGGACTTCCTTCGTGTACAAAGGGAAATCGGCATTCATCATCCAACCGAAGTAACCCGGCTCGCGCGTTAAAACATCAGCCACTTTAACACCTTTGTGCTTTCCAAATCCGAATACCATGTCACCTTCTTCGTTGTACTGAAGATTGCCAATGAGGTCTGCTCTTTTTCCATAGCTGCTCATGCTTTCGATTTCTTCTATTGAAGTTGGAAGGGCGCGTTCTTCGTCTTTGTACTTTTCAAACATACCTTTAAAAACTTCGTAGGTAGCCTGTGTATCTATCAAAGCCGAGTGAGCATTCTCAAGTGTTCCACCCGTGTAGTATTTGTATGCAGCCGACAAATTTCTTGGCTCAAGCTTATGAAAAAGCACTTGTACATCAACCGTATTTCTTCCATCTAACGTAAATGGAATTCCAACACGTAGAAATTCTTCTGCTAGCAATGGAATATCAAACTTGTTGCTGTTGAATCCAGCCAAGTCACAACCTTCAATGAAATCATTCAGCATGGGGGCGCAATCTGAAAACAACGGAGCGTTCTTCACATCTGTGTCGTATATCCCGTGAACCATGGAAGATTCAATAGGTATAGGCATTCCTGGGTTGATTAAAAACTTGGTGTCTTTAAACTCGGGTAGCGTTTCAGTTGCTCCATCTGGCATAACTTTTACAAAAGCTATTTCCACGATGCGATCCTTCGCAACGTCAGTCCCGGTGGTTTCCAGGTCAAGAAAAACCAACGGTCTCTTTAAATGAAGCATGCAGTATTCTTATTGAACTTTTACTTTGATGTATTGGTATTTCTCGTATTCAGCGCGATTTGTCATCGCGTCGTTCTCATACTTCTTACCTTGAACCACGTTAACCGGTTCTCCGAATTTGAAGTCTACATTCTCCATGTAACCACTTTTCAATAACACATTTTTCAATGCAGCTTTAGCATTGTTTGAGCGTTCTGCTGAGAGCGTCTCATTTGACTTTGCGCCTGTTGTCGGCACCGTAGATGCGCTACCTTCAATCGTGATTGTAACAAATGCTTTTTGATCAATAACTTGCCTACACAATGCTATAAAGTCTTTGAACTCCTTTTCATCGGTTGAAAAATTACTCTTACCATATAAGAAGAAATGTGAGTATTCGGCGTAAGATTTGTCCTCTTCAATCTTCGTCTGAATTGGATTTTCTTTATCAAACTTAATTTCATCAACCTTTGCAATTTCTTTCGAAACCAATTGAATCTCACGAGTGTATTCATACTTCTCATCCTCGCAAGGTATGGTTAGGGCCTCGGACTTAACTATTTCGACTCCATCAGAGTAATCAATTTGATACATAGAGCATGGTTTGATTACTGCGAGAAACTCCCCACTTTCAGAGTTTCCAGGAGCTTCCTGTTTCTCTCCACTCTTACTATTGGTAACAATGACTTTTAAACCTTGGGGAAGAGCTTTGTCCTTTATAGGCTTAAACGTACCTTTCAATGTTGCCAACTGTTCACCCTTTACCTCTGGCATTTCAACTTCATAGATATCTAAATCACCAGCACCTCCATCGCGACGAGAGCTATAAAACGCACGCTTACCGTCTGCCATTGGCTGGAAGAATACATCATCATCAACGGTGTTCAAAGGATAGCCCATATTCTCAGGTGCACCCCAATTTCCAGAGCCATCCTTTTTGCTGACAAACAAATCGAATCCACCCATAGTGGCATGACCTTTAGATGCGAAATATAAAAATTTACCATCTGGACTTAAGAACGGCGCGTCTTCATCGTAAGTTGTATTGATAACATCACCTAAATTCTCTGACTTACCCCATGTTCCGTCTGCATTCTTAATACAACGGTAGATATCTCTTTTTCCATTACCGTTTGGTCGATCTGAAACAAAATACAATTCATTCCCATTGGAAGAAATCGTGCAGTGTGTTTCCCAGTATTTAGTATTGATGTCAGATCCCAATTTCACCGGAGCACTCCACGTTTCTCCAATCAAAGTTGAAAACTTCACTTGTCCATCTCCAAGGCTATCTTGGTATATAAACAAAGTATTTCCATCAGGAGAAACTGAAATTGTAGCATCGTGATCATCTGAATTCAAGTTCAACAATTCAGGCTGAACCCACTGTCCATCTCTTCCCTTGAACGAAACATAGATGTCGTCGCGGAACTTATCCGTTTCAAAATCACGAATATTCGCATTCGTAGAATCTGGACGCAATCTGCGACTGGTGAAGAAAATACTGCTTTCATCGAAAGTCAATACAGGACCGAAATCAGAAAAAGGACTATTCAAAATGCTTCCTGCGTTCTTGATCTTATACTTCTTCGGGCTTGCTACTTGTTTCTTTGCCTCGTTGTTCGTCTCAATTGCACGATTGATTTGATTCGACAAACGGTGGTTTTTGCTCACCTGTTCTTTCATCGTTTCTAAACTCTCGGTTGAGTTGTCGAAACGCATGTTTAAATGTTGGGCAATAGCCAAGTAATACAATGCTTCAACAGGCGCTCCTTTTTCATTCGGATCGAACGGATCGTAATTGGTTTTCAACTTCGCTGAAGTAGCTTTTTCCAAATACTTCAACGCATCAATCTTGTTGGTCTCCGTTTGAAGCAAACAATATCCCAATTTGTAGTTAACGTTGATGTTCTCAGGATCCATGGCCAACACACTCTTCCACTCTTTCGCTGCTTGATCCCAAAATTTTTCTTCCATGAGCTTGTTGGCTTCCGAGAAAGCTGCAACAAATTCTGGCTTACCCATATTCGAAGCCGCGAACGAATTGCTAATTGCAATCAATGCGACAACCATAAGTGAAAAGAAACGAGTTTTCATAGGTCTTGTATTTTCAAAAATTATATTTCACGATTTACATCCCACTCTTCTAAATAGTCAGCGACACGACGAACAAAACGTCCACCTAATGCACCATCAACTATTCTATGATCGTAGGAATGAGATAAGAACATCATATGACGAATGGCAATTGCATCTCCTTGCGGAGTCTCAATAACCGCAGGCTTCTTGCGAATTGCGCCCACAGCCAAAATAGCAACTTGAGGTTGATTAATGATAGGCGTACCCATCACGTTTCCAAAAGAACCTACGTTGGTTAGTGTGTATGTGCCTCCTTGAATTTCATCAGGAGTCAATTTATTCGCTCTCGCACGCTCTGCTAAATCGTTAACCTTTTTGGCAATGCCCATCAAATTCAATTGGTCTGCATTCTTGATTACAGGAACAATCAAGTTTCCTGATGGCAAAGCCGCAGCCATTCCAATATTAATATCACCACGCATGATGATGTTGTTTCCATCAACACTTGCATTTACTCCAGGGAAGTCACGAATAGCCTTCGCCACTGCTTCAATGAAAATTGGAGTAAATGTCAATTTCGTTTTAGCGTTCGCTTCGAATTGCTTCTTCACTTTGTTTCTCCACATCACCACATTTGTCAAATCCGCTTCCACGTATGACGTAACGTGCGGAGACACTTGCGTGCTCATAACCATGTGATCTGCAATGATTCTGCGCATGCGATCCATTTCAACAATCTCGTCGTTCGGACCAACAGTGATAGTAGGTCCCTTCACACGAGGGGCTTCAACGGCTGGTACTGATGCAGCAACAGGTGCTTGAGCAGCAGACACCTCAGGAGCTGAAACAGCATTATTTCCTCGGTTGGAAATATATCCCATTAAATCTTCCTTGGTCACACGTCCGTTCTGACCCGTACCTGAGATACTGTCTAATTCGGCTTGTGTAATATTTTCTTGCTTGGCAATGTTTTTTACCAGCGGACTGTAAAATCTATCTGAAGAAGAAACAACAGCCGTTCCTAAAGGAGCTGCCACTGGAGCTGAGGGTGCAACTGCAACTTCTGCTGCTGCAGGTATCGAAGCTGCAACAGGTGCCGGTGCACTTGCACCATCCCCGGTTTCAATAATAGCAATCACGTGTCCTACTTGAACCGTATCACCCACATTCACTCGGCATGAAACTAAGATTCCGTCCTCCGGAGAAGGCACTTCGCTATTCACTTTATCTGTAGCAATTTCCACCAAAGGCTCATCCGCAGTAACACGGTCACCTTCTTTCTTCAACCAACTCAAAATAGACGCCTCTGCGACACTCTCACCCATTTTGGGTAACCTCAATTCAATTGTTGCCATTTTAATAAATTTCGCAACGAATTTAAGAAAAATAAAGGACTTGTCCTAATACTCAGTATTCAGCCCTTAGGGATTGCTGAATATTGTCTCCTATGAATGAGGAAAAACATCCAAAACCCAATAAAAACAAGGCCTTGCTGAAGTTCAAGCATGCTCTCGAAGATGAAATGGAAAGACACTCCCAAGACGAAAACCAAAAAAAACAAGTCGTTCATCTGCCAAGCCCGTCTCAATCCAGCAAACAACAAGGACAATAAGCTCAGTAATCCCAACCATCCCCATTCGACTAAAATTTGTAGATAAGCATTGTGAGCAGGATGAGAATGCTCTGCCGCGAAGTTTGCTCCTTTCAATAGGTATCGTTCATTAAAGTGCGACTTCCAATTGCCTGTTCCAACTCCTAACGGATAGTCTTTCGCAATTTCCCAAGCCGTTTGCCAACTCACTATGCGTTCACTTGTGCTGGCTACTTTCTCTTCCTTCTTTACCTCTGTTATGTCCTTCGAATTGTTTATGGCTTCCTTGGCCCTTGTTTTAATGGGCGTAAAGCTGAAGAACAATAGAATGAATGAAATAAATGAAGAGGCGATCACAAGAATGGCTTTCTTCCTATTCTTTCCATTTCGAAAAACATAAAACACAAAAACTGCATAAAATAAAAACAGTGCGAGGAAGCCCGCGCGAGAAGCCATGAATGCGGTTTCCAAAGAAAAGAATACAATTCCCAACAACAACAATTTCGATTTCCTCTTATTTGTTGAATGAAGGAACTCCCCTGCTAAGAACACCATAGATAGCAAATAGAAAAAGCCTAAATAAGTTGGATGAAACGTCCATGACAGTCTTCCATAAACAAACTCTGACCAAAGGCCCGTCTCGAAAAATCTAGAGATCGCATGCACATGGCAAATCAATGCGAAGAAAACACATCCGCTTACCAAAGCCCACTGAAAACGCTTCAATGAATGAAGGATAGATTTGGAAGTGAATAAAAACAAAAGCGGAAATGCGAGGTATGAGATCTTCGTTTCAATTTCGGAAAGAGCAGCTTTATGATTCCATTCGTTCCAAATTCCAGAGAGCAGAAACACAGCGAAAACGCCATACATAACATAGGCCCAACGGTTAAAACTAGACCATTCGATTTTCCTTCCAACCGAAAAAAATTGAATGACCATGGTTAAAAAAGCCAAGGCAAAAAAAACAGTAACACCTTTCGAATAAACACTCATACAGAAAACGGCAGCAGCCATGAACCACTCGTGAATGTTGTATTTCGTTATGGACCAACTCATGGTTTACGCTTCATTTTCAAATGCGGAATATCGTCTTCCAAATACATTTCACCTTCTTCCACAAATCCCAATTCGTTGTAAAACTTCAACAAATATTGTTGTGCTGAAATGGTGATGGTCTGCTCGCCCCAAATGCGTTCACACTGATTCAAACATTCTTCCATTAACAATTTACCTAAGCCTGTTCGACGCGATTCCATTGACGTGCAGACACGACCAATGCTGATTTCCTTGTATGATATTCCAGCAGGCAACAATCGAGCAGTTGCATGAATAGTTCCGTTCTCATCTTCCGCCCACACCCAAACAGCGTGCTCATCCTTTCCATCTAAATCTTGATACGCACACGTTTGCTCAACCACAAAAACATCGGCGCGCAACGCAAGGATGCGATACATTTTTACGGAAGGAATTTCAGAAAAGGGAGCGGTGTAAAATTTCACTCTTCGAAAATAACACAATTGCGCGGGATTGTCTTGCGCTATAATTGAACAAATTCAACGAACTTCGCGGCATGAATGTATTATCAGTTGAAAATGTGTCGAAGGCCTTCGGTATTCGCGAGTTGTTTACAGACCTTTCTTTCGGAATTGAAGAAGGACAAAAAGTAGCATTGGTTGCGAAGAACGGAACAGGAAAATCTACGCTGTTGCACATGCTTGCAGGACAAGACGAACCCGATTCAGGAAGGATAACATTCAACAAAGAAATTAAATGGGCCATCTTGCTTCAAGACGAAGCGTTTGATGCCAAAGGAACAGCCATTGATTTTCTTTTCGCTGCTGACAACGCCATGACGAAAGCCATTCGCGCATATGACGTTGCTATTGAAACCGGCGAAGGTCTTCAAGAGGCGCATGATATGATGGAGCATGCAGATGCTTGGGACTACGATGCGAAGGCGAAACAAATTCTTGGCGCACTGAACATCATTGACCTGAATCAGCAAATGGGCAACATGAGCGGTGGTCAGCGCCGACGCATTGCATTGGCGCGTGTGTTGTTGGAAGAAGCAGATTTTTTAATTCTCGACGAGCCTACGAACCATTTGGATCTTGATATGATTGAGTGGTTGGAAGAATATTTAACGAAGGCGCGCATGACCTTGTTCATGGTAACCCACGATCGTTATTTCTTGGAAAACATCACGAATGAAATTCTCGAGTTAGAAAACGGAGAACTTTACAAATACAAAGGAAACTTCTCTTATTATCTTGAAAAGAAAGCAGAGCGCGAGCAGCTTGAAGCTGCTTCACGCGACAAGAATTTAAATTTATTTCGTCGCGAAGCCGAATGGGCGAGCCGCATGCCACGTGCCCGCGGAACGAAAAGTAAAAGTCGCATGGATTCTTTCGAAGAGTTGAAAGACAAATTGAAACGCAAACCAGAAGACGGCGAATTAGATCTTGAAATTAACATTACCCGCATGGGTTCGAAGGTGGTTGAGTTTATTAAGGCCACCAAGTCAATGGGCGATTCCACTGTAATGGATGGATTTGACTATGTCTTCAAATCGAATGAACGCATTGGTATCATTGGAAGAAACGGTTGTGGAAAATCGACTTTCCTGAACCTCATGACCAAGCGCATGGAGCCCGATAGTGGAAAGATTGTGAATGGTGAAACGGTGGTGTTCGGATTTTACGAGCAATCGTCTTCGAACTTAATTCCTGAACAACGACTAATCGAATGTATTCGCGACGTAGCAGACTACATTCCACTAGCAAAAGGAAAGACCATTAGCGCATCGCAAATGCTCGAGAAATTTTTATTCCCGAAGCACATGCACTTCAACCGCATCGATCAATTAAGCGGAGGTGAACGCAAGCGTTTGCAGTTGCTTTTGGTGTTGATGAAGAATCCGAATTTCTTAATTCTCGACGAACCTACCAATGACCTCGACGTATTCACGCTTTCAGCGTTGGAAGATTACTTGTTGAATTTCCCTGGCTGCTTGGTTATTGTGAGTCACGACAGATACTTCCTCGACAAATTGGTTGACCATTTATTTCTTTTAGATGGAAAAGGAAACGTACATGACTTACTAGGAAGCACGCTCGATTTCCGCGCGGTATTGAGCGAGGCATCAGCCAAGCGACAAAGTCTTGCCGAAGCCAAGAAGCAAGAAGAACCTGTTCCTTCCATCAAAGAAGAAAAGAAAAAAACTGCTGGAAAAATTTCCTTCAAAGACAAACACGAATTCGAAACACTCGAAAAGAATTTGCCCATGTGGGAAGAGAAAAAAGCCCAGCTTGAGGCTGAGCTTTTAAATGCTACCGATCATATTCAGATGGAAAAAATAGCTTTAGAACTTGGCGCCTTGTCTGATCAAATAGACAATGGAACCATGCGCTGGTTAGAGCTTTCCGAGCTGATGTAATTTAAGATTGCGCTTTGTGTCCACGCATAATTAAATTGCAACGTTCGCCTCCTTTCACAACCATTGAAACTTTTTCAACTGAAGTTCTATTTTCTTCCAATCCCCATGCATCAATATCTGTAAGCGAAATGCTCTTCAGGAATTGATGTGCTTCGAAAATGAAATTCTCGTTAACACCCAATTCATTTTCTACGCTTAGGTATTTCTGAAGGACTACGAAACGAACATCAATACTGCTGTTATATGCACCGTATGGTTCTGGTTTCTGAATACGATTGAAGTGATTCTTCTTAGCTAAATCTTGAAGTATAAAACAGAAGTAATTGTGAACTTTCGCTTGTACACGGAATCCCAATTTAATATTCACTTTTATTACCAAATCGTCTACGAGTTCTTGCGCTTCATACTCCATGGTATAAGGCTCATTCGTTCGATCTATGTGTACAAACCAGTAAACATCTGCCCTCTTTGGGGTTCCATCTAAAATAGAATCCATGACCAACTTTTCAACCTGATCCGTAAAACTTGCCTTGGTCATGTACACCAAATGCGTAGAATATTTAGGAACACTGACGTCTACTGAAAGTTTTCTGAGTGTTGCGATGTATGGATCTAATAAAATGAATCCGATATTGGCCGTACTAAATTTTCTGTAACGAACGGTGACGTACATAACCAGAAAAATTCCAAAGAAAGCAATGAGCATAACCCAAGCCTCTTTCATCTTTATGGAATTCGCTATCAAAAACGCACTTTCTGCGATTAAAAAAAGTCCTATAACCACTGAAACAAGAGTAAAATGAATGTGCTTTTTGTATACTAAAAAATACCATAGCAATACAGATGTCATCATCATAGCCATAATGATGAATACCCCATAAGCCGCCTCCATATGCGCAGACTCCTTGAAGTACAGCATTATTCCCATACATCCAGCCCACAATAGCCAATTCACGCTTGGAATATACAATTGACCTTTCGTTTCGGTAGGAAATTTAATGGCCACACGTGGCCAAAAGTTTAAGTTGATTGCTTCACCAATTAGAGTAAATGAACCTGAAATAACGGCTTGGCTTGCAACGATTGCTGCGGTAGTTGCAATAATAATTCCTGGAACTAAAAACCAATCAGGCATCACTCCAAAAAACGGATTACGTCCAGACAATTCAGTCTGTTGCATCAGCCAAGCTCCTTGTCCCATATAATTCAGAACTAGGGCAATTTTAACAAATATCCATGTCGCCCGAATGTTATTTCTTCCACAGTGGCCCAAATCGTTATACAACGCTTCTGCACCCGTAGTGCAAAGGAACACAGCCCCCAACAACCAAAAACCATTTGGATAATTTGCGAGTAAGTCAACTGCGTATTTTGGATTAAGTGCAGAAATTATTTCCGGATGTTGTAAGGTGCTGTATAGTCCAAGAATAGCCAACATTGAAAACCAAACAAGCATGATAGGTCCAAAGGCAACACCAACCAATTTCGTCCCGTATCGCTGAATTGCAAATAAACCAGTTATTAATACCAATACGATGGGAAGTACAGGAATGCCATCATTCAAAACCTTCAATCCTTCTACAGCCGACGAGACCGAAATTGGCGGAGTAATAATTCCGTCACACAACAATGTAACTGCTCCTACCATTGCAATCCAAACCAGCCATTTACCCTTTCTTTTAACTAAACTGAATAAAGAAAAAACGCCTCCTTCTCCATTGTTATCAGCAAGTAAAGTAATCCAGATGTACTTTATTGTTGTTTGAATAGTGAGTGTCCAAAAGACGCATGAAATTGCGCCGTAAATTAGCAATTCAGATATTGGTCTATCACCAACAACAGATTTCAGAACGTACAGAGGCGATGTTCCAATATCACCGTATATTATTCCTAGGGTAACGAGGAGTCCCGCAGCGGAAAGTTTGTTTTGAGTAGCAGACATATAAAAATTATTCTTGGCGAATGTATAAGAAAATGAGTGTTAGGGGCTTCACCACTTCAAAATTATTTTTCCCGAGCTTTTTCGGCTCTCTAAATATTGATGTGCTTTTGCTATTTCGGCGTAGGAATATTCGCCGCCAATAAGTGGTTTAATTTTTCCTTCTGAATGCATCTGAACCAATTGATTCAAGAGTTTTCCAATGATTTGTGGATGTTCGTCGGCAACTCTAAGCATGTTCACACCAAGCACAGACTGACTCTTTCCAAGTAAAAACAATGGAATGAGTCTTCCCATGTCGAACACCAATTTCAAAGTCGCCAACTTCCCGCCCCACTTACTCGTGCGATCTGAAAATCCGAACAACATCAATCTTCCACCTGCACCCAAAAGACGCATGTCTTGCTTGAACGTCTTCCCTCCTATGCTGTTGAAAGTCACATCGAGATTGGCTTTTCCCAAATGCTTTCGAAGTTCAATTTCATAATCATGGGTGTTGTAATTCACCGCTGTAATGCCTTGTTTCGCAAGAGCATTCACCTTTTCATCGCTTCCCACTGTTGCGAAAATTTCACATCCTCTTTCCTTCAATAACTGAATCAACGCTGTTCCTACTCCGCCTGCAGCGGCGTGTATAAGCACGCGTTCTCCCGATTTTGTATATTGAAGAAAATCGCTCATGTACAAAGCCGTCACATACTGCGTGGCCAAGGCACAGGCTTCGTTGGAAGAAATGGAATCTGGAAGTTCTGCAATGCCTGTAACAGCGGTGCAAACCTTTTCAGCATAACCTCCGAAACGCGTTAAACAGGCCACACGTTTTCCAATCCAATTGGAAGAAACTCCTTCACCAACGGCTTCCACAATTCCAACTACATCGTATCCCATAACCACAGGAGGCGCAGGCAAGGCGGGATACAATCCCTTCCTCCCCAATACATCTGCGAAATTCAATCCGGAAACTTCAACCTTCACACATACTTCTCCTTCGCCTAAAATCGGATCAGCGACTTCTCTTATTTCAAAAGCTTCGTGCGCTTTTCCGAACTTCGTTAAATAGATTGCCTTCATTATTTCACTGCGCCGTTACGTTTCAAAATTGTTGTTTTTCCGCTTGCTCGTTTCACTTGAATTTCGTCTTGTCCGTTTACTTTCTTGTATTGAATGGAAGATGGAAGATCCCCTTTCATGCTTGCTACATTCCAACCTGCTGTGGGCTTTCCATTCGACGTATAATTGTAGACGGTGCCGTTGGAACAGCCAAAGAAGATGCGGTAATCTCTTACGTTGGAATAATCAGCTACACACAAATTCGTGCAGGGCTTGGAAGATAGAACGACAGGATAACCAACGACATTTTTTCCATTGATGTCTAACATTTCCAATCTGGAATTAGTCAGAATTAGCAATTGCTTCTTTCCATTTTTAAAGGCGTCGATCTGCTCCACGCTTCTAATTTCAGCCGACAGGGTTACCGACCAAGTTGATTTTCCATTCGCAACCCATTCGATTTTTGAACCGGAATATTTCACTTGATCCGTCTTGCCTGTGATGTGATTCTTTACCGATTTTGTTTTTGCAGATGCTACAACTGGCACCGGTTTTGGCGGCGGCGGAATTGCAACAGTATCCTCAGCCACTTCAACTTGTTTTTGAATTTCGATTGCCCCCTGAGCCACCAAACGCACTTGTGTGCGATCTGCAACGGAAGC
>JANQWV010000039.1 GCA_030729695.1 Flavobacteriales bacterium
GCAATACAGCCATGTTCTTCAATTATGATTTGTGTGCAAGGTCTAACAAAAAGGCATACTCCAAGGCCACTTCCTTCAAGGCTTCAAACCTTCCAGACTTCCCGCCGTGTCCGGCTTCCATGGTGCATTTGAAAAACAATTTATTCGAATCGGTCTTCATCTCGCGCAACTTCGCGACGTATTTCGCAGGCTCCCAATATTGCACTTGGCTGTCCCAATATCCTGTCGTTACGAGCGTATGCGGATAGTCCTTCGCTTCGATGTTATCGATGGGCGAATAGCTGAGCATGTAGTCGTAATAGGCTTTGTCTTTCGGATTTCCCCACTCGTCGAATTCGAAGGTGGTAAGCGGAATGCTTTCATCGAGCATGGTGGTTACCACGTCTACAAACGGCACTGCGCTTATGATTCCGTTGAACAGTGATGGCGCCATGTTGGCAACCGCACCCATTAACAATCCGCCAGCGCTTCCGCCCATGGCGAACAAGTGCTTGCTTGCTGTGTAGTTTTCCTTCACCAAGAATTCGCCACAAGCAATGAAGTCGGTGAAGGTGTTTACCTTCTTCAATAATTTTCCGTCTTCGTACCAACTGCGGCCCATGTCGCTTCCACCGCGAATGTGTGCAATGGCAAAAACAAATCCTCTGTTTAACATAGACAAGCGTGCGCTGCTGAATCCAGCGTCTATGCTGTGTCCGTAGCTGCCGTAAGCGTATAGCAGACAAGGGGCGCTTCCGTTGCGCTCAAAATCTTTTTTGTAAACCAACGAAATGGGAACGCGCGTGCCGTCTTGTGCGGTTGCAAATATGCGTTCACTCTTGTAATCGCTCGCATTGAATTCACCTAAGACCGGCTGTTGTTTTTTCAACTCGCGTGTGCGCGATTTCATGTTGTAATCGAACACACTTCCGGGTGTGGTCATAGATGAATATCCGAAGCGAAGCGTCTCGGTTTCGAATTCAGGATTCGCGCCCACCCCCGCGCTGTACGTAGGATCTGGAAACTCGAGGTAGTGCTCTTCGGCTTTGTCCCAACGGGTCACGCGAATGTGCGCCAACCCTTCGGTGCGCTCTTCCAACACCAAATATTCTTTGAACATTTCAACCGATTCCAACAAGGTGTTTTCGCGATGCGGAATCACTTCTTCCCAACTTTCTTTTTCGGTTGAATGAATGGAGCACGACATTAATCTGAAGTTCTTCGCTTCTAAATTCGTGAGCACATAAAACTTGTCTTCGTATTGCGTGATGCTGTATTCCAAGTCGCGCTCGCGCTTTTGAAACAAGCGAAACTCTCCTTTCGGATTGTTCGATTCTAACACACGGTATTCGTCTGAAACAGTCTGAGAACTTCCAATCATTAAAAATTGTTTTGTTTTCGTTTTGAAAACGAAGCACGAAAATTCTTCGTCTTTTTCATCGTAAACCAAAACATCGGAAGCTGCATCTGTTCCCAACTCGTGACGCCAGATCTGGCTGTCGCGTAGGGTTTGCGCATCTTTCTTCGTGTAGAAAAAATGAAGGTTGTCTGAAGCCCAGGTGGCAGAACCCGAGGTTCCTTCAATGACTTCGTTGAACATTTCTCCGGTTTGAAGATCGCGAACGTGCAATGTGTAAACTCTTCTACTTACTTCATCTATTCCATAAACCATGAAGCGGTTGTTCTCTGAAATGCTTAGTCCGCCTAGCGCCCAGTAGTCTTTTCCTTTTCCCATTTCCGGACCGTTGATGAGAATTTCTTCTTCTCCGGTTTCCATGCTGTCTTTCTTGCGACAGTTGAAGGCGTAGTCTTGTCCAATTTCAAAACGCGTGTAATACCAATATCCGTTTTGCTTCACCGGAACAGAAGAATCGTCTTCTTTAATGCGCCCCTTCATCTCTTCGAACAACTGCTTCTGCAATTCTTCAGTGTGCTTCATTCCCGCGTCTACGTAGTCGTTCTCTTCTTTCAGGTAAGCCAAGACATCGGCAGTTTGTTCATCTGGCGTAGCAGCATTTTTCTGCTCGTCGGAAAGACGCATCCAGTAGTAGTTGTCGACACGTGTATGTCCGTGTTCCACCAATTCCTTCTCAATTTTCTTTGCGCTAGGTGTCTTCATGATATTCTATTTTGCAGTTAGTGATTCGCCCACAATTAAGTCAATGGGCGATGTTATTTTAATGTTTTCCAAATTTCCTTCCACCAAAAAAACCGAATGACCGTTCGCTTCCACTACGGAAGCATCGTCGGTAAACAACGGGCTGAAAGGCTTGCTGTAAGCCTCTTTCAACATACTTGATTCAAAACACTGGGGAGTTTGAATGCGCTTGTACAACGAACGATCGACACTTTTATTGAGGACGCCGTGCACTTCACGAATGGAGTCGTTGATGGGAATGGCAGGAACGACAGCGTTGTGTTCATTCAATGTGTTGAAGCAACGCGTGAGTGTTTCGTGCGAAACAAGCGGACGCACTGCGTCGTGAATGGCAATGTGTTGAACATCGAAAGAGACGGCTTCAATGCCGTTTTTCACGCTGTGAAAGCGTTCCTCTCCGCCAGCAACGACGGTGTGTTCAGGGACATCTTCAAACTGAAGACACAAGTCTTTCCAGAACGAAATATAGTCGTGATGCATGACCACAATCATTTCGAAATTCCGATTGAATGAAAAGAAATTTCGAAGGGTATGAATGAGAATGGGTGTGTTGTTGAGTGTGAGGAATTGCTTCGGAAGTGGGCTTCCCATGCGGGTTCCGGTGCCTCCTGCGACAAAAATGACTGCTTGTTTCACTGTGTTCATGTCGCAGAAATTAATCTTCTAAATGCGTTGGATAAATCACCTCGTTGGCTGGAATGGCAGCGTTCACGCGCTTTCCAACCACTAAATTTCGTTGCGACCATTTGAATCCGTCGCCAGGAGAAAGCATGCACAAGTCGGCTTCTTCAATCACACTTCCCGCAGGAATATCTCTTACGGCGGCAATGCTGCGCTCTAACTTCAAGCGAGCAGCAGCGACAGAATCTTCGATCTTCATTTCCACTTCACCCATAGACAATTCGAGTTCACGAATGTCGCGCAC
This sequence comes from Flavobacteriales bacterium, assembly GCA_030729695.1. Taxonomy (GTDB): domain Bacteria; phylum Bacteroidota; class Bacteroidia; order Flavobacteriales_D; family Sanyastnellaceae; genus CAIZGX01. The sequence goes on from JANQWV010000039.1 coordinate 3,063, forward strand.
CATGCGACGAATACCGTCGGGACCCAGCGAACCTTTTTGGTCGGTGCCTTTCAGGTTGCGGTCGGTGGTGATGTGTTTTTCAATGATGGTAGCACCCATGGCAACGGCAGCAACGGGCGTGAATATGCCGAGGGTGTGGTCGCTGAAACCAATGTTGTAGTTGGGGTAATTCGCTTGTAAATAGCGAAGGGTATTGAGGTTTACGTTCTTCGGCTGCGTAGGGTATTCGCTGGTGCAGTGAAGAATGCTAATGTTTGAATGGTAGTTTGAAATGACGTCTAACGCGTGATCGAGCTCTTCCTTGCCGGCCATTCCGGTTGAAAGAATAATGGGAATCTTTGTTTCGGCAAGAGCCGCCAGCAAAGGCAAATTGGTTAGGTCGCGACTGGCTACTTTGAGGTAATCGGGCGTGATACGTTTCAGTAAAGAGAGGCATCCGCGTGCGCAAAGTGTCTCTACAAAATCGAGTCCTTTTGCTTTCGCGTAGTGAAACAACTCTTCGTGTTGTTCGTCGTTCAGCTCGAGAAACGCGCGGTGTTCGCCGTAGGTAGCGCCGAAGGAATGCGGGCTGTTGTAGGGGGCATTCATTTGCGACTGACTGAGTTCTTCGTTCAGGTCGCGCTTCGTGAACTTCACAGCGTTCATGGGTTTCAGAGCAAGCTGAAAATAATCTTCAACGACGGGTTGCGCCGCGAGATCGATGATCTCCTTCGCCAGTTCAATTGAACCGTTGTGGTTTTGTCCTATTTCTCCGATTATGTAGGTCACC
>JANQWV010000040.1:0-255 GCA_030729695.1 Flavobacteriales bacterium
TGACGGTAGACGTCACCAACCTTGAAAGAAATCTGGTCATCCTTACGCAAATCAGCGACCTCGATATTCCCGTCATCGGCGTGCTTACCATGAACGACATGCTCATAGGTAAGTCAGTCAATCCAGAAGAACTAACCAACGCCTTCAATCAAATTCCGTTTTTGAAAATCAATGGAAGAACAGGCGAGGGGAAAAAAGAGTTGATCGATTTCATTTCAGCATGCAACATTCAACCGGTTGAGAAATTTATCTCCT
>JANQWV010000040.1:265-3734 GCA_030729695.1 Flavobacteriales bacterium
TTCCCACTGAAAGAAAATCTGAACATCGCGGAAGCTAGACGAGATGCGGAAAGTAGAAAGACGTCGATTGTAAACCGATTGAAAGAGGTTCCTTCGTTTGTTGGAGTAACGCGACATTCCTTCACCACGAAAGTGGATAAACTATTGGTGCATCCTATTTTCGGATACGGAATCTTTGCCGTGGTTCTCTTCCTTATTTTTCAATTTATGTTTAGCATCTCTGCTATACCTATGGATTGGATCGATAGCATCTTTTTAAACTTTAGTCAGTACCTGCAAGGAATACTTCCTGAAGGTATTTTCACCGACCTGCTAACGCAAGGTATTGTTCCTGGCATTGGCGGTGTTCTCGTCTTCGTTCCGCAAATTGCTATTCTCTTTTTCTTTATCGGAGTGCTAGAAGAAACCGGATATATGACTCGCGTGGTATTTATTATGGATCGCTTGGTTCGTCCATTCGGATTGAACGGCAGAAGCGTAGTGCCGTTAGTTTCTAGCGCAGCATGCGCCATTCCGGCTATTCTTTCGACACGTGTAATTGGAAATCCGAAAGAGCGATTAATCACGATTCTTGTATCTCCGCTCATCAGTTGCTCTGCGCGGATTCCTGTTTTCGTATTACTCATTTACTTGGTGATTCCAAATACATACATGTACGGATTTATAGGTCTTCAAGGAACTGTTCTCTTTGCGATGTACGCCTTGGGTGTCATAGGTGCCTTGTTCGTAGCCATGGTCATGAACAAATTCATTCGCTCGAAAGAGAAGAGTTTTTTATTGCTTGAATTACCCGAATACCGCTGGCCGCGATGGAAGAATATTTTGCTTCACCTGAAAGAAAAAGTTCAAGCGTTTGTCTTCGATGCAGGGAAAATTATTTTGGCCATATCCATTGTCCTTTGGGCTTTTGCAGCTTTTCCGAAAATTAACGAAGAGCAAGTTGCTCAAGGAAAAACACAAATCGAAGAGTCGTATTTGGGTCAAGCTGGAAAATCAATCGCTCCCGTTTTCGCACCGTTAGGATACGACTGGAAGATGACCGTTTCATTGCTTACTTCATTCGCCGCGCGAGAAGTATTCGTTGGAACCATGGCAACGTTGTACAGTGCAGGAGAAAATTTCGAAGAGGACGAATCACTGCTTCAACGCATGCGCGAGGACGTTAACCTTCAAACAGGAAAACCCGCGTACTCGCTTGCATCGGGACTTTCGCTTATGGTCTTCTACGTTTTCGCAATGCAATGCATGGCCACCTTCGCAGCGGTAAAACGCGAAACAAAATCGTGGAAGTGGCCGCTTATTCAAATGGGTTACATGGGCTTCATGGCCTACACGCTAGCGCTTCTCACTTTCAATTTATTCAGCTAATGCAAATCGCACTTACCATAGCTGTTCTTGTTTTGGCTGCGGCGTATGTTGTGAAGCGTTTCTTTTTGCGTAAGAAAAGTTCTACTTGTCAAGAGTGTGGTAAGAGGTAAGAATGCTCTTTGAGCGAATGTGCAAGCACGAATGCCCTTCGGGCGAATGTCTTCGACTGATTTAATTACGTAGTAGGAATTACGTAGTAGGAATAAAACCGAAGGTTTTCCAATTACGCAGTTTTACAACAGTTTCTTCAACTCCCTTTTCAACTCGGGTAGGTTTTTACGAACGATTGCATACACTTCTTCATTCGAAATATCGTCGTAACCGTGAATGAGTTTGTTGCGAGTGCCAATGATTTTATCAATGTCAGTTATTGCGATATCCGGAGAAATGTTTTTCAGTCGTTTAGCAGCTTCACCCAGGATGGTGAGATTCCATTCAACACCGGCTTGAATTAAAAAGTCTTTTTTGTAGGCGTGAAATGATTTACAAGGACGCATGAATGTTTGAATTTTCACAATGCAATTCATCATGTGTCTCAAATAAAGTCTTGGATTTTCTTCTCCATAAATGCGTGTGCTGTTCTCGCTTACTTGAGAGAAGAATGCAGGGTTTTTAATATGACTGTAGCTAACTAAATCGACCTCTCGCTCAAATAGTTTTTGAAGTGAAAAGTTCAGATCGTTCATATTCATTCCAAGTCGAAGCGGAGTCAGTTTCTCTTTGAACTGAACCATAATGTCGACATCACTGCGCTGACTGAATTTTTCCGACTGTGCAGAACCAAACACCCAAGCATCGCTTACTTCGAATTTTTCGAGTAGGTCATACACTTGAGGCATTTTTTGCGCTATTTCAGATGCTATTGACATGGCACAAAAGTACGATTCCAATTTGAAAAAAAATGGAAGATTTTATGCGTATTTATGCGGGAAGAAAAGTTTAGAAAAGGGAAGAGAGGGGAAGAGATGGGAAGAATGCCTTTGAGGCGAATGTGCAAGCACGAATGCCCGTTGGGCGAATGTCTTCGACGATTTTTATTACGTGCGTAGTGATTGATCGAAATGAAATTTCGATTGTGAATGTACATTCTTGTTAAATTCGCTTAAACTCAAGGAAAATGGACAGAAAGAAATTCATTGTCAGCACAGCGCTCGCAGCAGTAGGTGCTTTTTTTGTTTCGAAGATTAGTGGAGTAGATGGAAAGAGTGAGAATGAGAAACAGAATGGGAATGAGGGATTGGGAATGAGAGGGGTGGAAGGCGTCTTTTCGCCCACGAATAGACATATGGTAGGAAATGGTTTCAAAGTCATGAATTTTTATCCGAATGGAAAGGGGTTTGAAGAACGCATGTCGCCATTCTTTTTGTTAGACTTCAACGCGGAAGTTGATTTCCCTCCATCGGAAATTTCACAAGGTGTGGGTGTTCATCCGCATAGAGGAATTGAGACTGTTACCTTTGCTTACAAAGGATCTGTTGAGCATCACGACAGCAAAGGCAATCACGGTATTATTGGTCCAGGCGATATTCAATGGATGACAGCAGGAGGAGGGGTACTTCACAAAGAATATCACGAACAAACCTTCAATCGGTCGGGTGGTGCGTTTGAAATGATTCAGTTGTGGATTAACCTTCCCAAGAAACACAAGTTTGCTCCAGCGAAATACCAGAGCATTGTTCATTCCGATAAACCGAAATTTTCGTTGGCTAACAATGGCGGTGAGGTTCATGTAGTTTCAGGAGAATACAAGGGAGTGAATGGAATTGCTTCAACATTTTCGCCCATTCACATGTACGATGTGCATTTGAACGAAGGTGGGTTTGTCGATTTTGAATTGCCAGCGAGTTACAATTCCGGGTTGCTGCTAGTAGACGGAGAGTTGGAAGTGAATGGAACCTCTGTGACAGAGAATCATTATTTGCAATTCAAAAATGAAGCAGGAGCCATTCACATTTCAGCAAAGAAAAAATCAATCATACTTGTCCTCAGCGGTGAACCGTTGAACGAACCTTATGTCGCATATGGTCCTTTCGTCATGAACACCGAACAAGAAATTCGCGAAGCCATTGAGGATTACAATGCGGGTAAGTTCGGTTTTTTG
>JANQWV010000041.1:0-21542 GCA_030729695.1 Flavobacteriales bacterium
GTTGTACCAAGGAAGTTAATTGTAAACGCTGATATACAGGCTAGGCATGTTTCATACAGAACCAAGGGCACAGACAATGATCAAAGGGAGTATGACGTAGATATGTCTACTAATTTTTTAAATCCAAAAGTTGGCCTGCGTTATTTTGCTGGAAAATTTGTTTCGGTATACGCTTCAGTTGCGCATTCGGGGAAGGAGCCGAATAGAAATGATTTTGTTGATGCGCCTTTTGGGCAAATCCCACAGAACGAATACATGACCGACTTTGAAGCCGGACTTCATTTCAAAGATGATTACAATTCTACAATCGATGTAAATGTATATTACATGAACTACAACAATCAGTTGGTGCTTACAGGCGCTTTGAACGATGTTGGAGCGCCTTTGAGAACGAATGTAGCTCAATCACACAGAAGAGGAATTGAATTAAGTTCTTCGGCATATTTCAAACAAAGGTTAAGAGTAGGTGCTAACCTTACCTTGAGTGAGAACAAGATTGTCGACTTTCAAGAGCGCATCTTCAATTACGATACATTTGCTGAAGAGGTAATTTCGCGCGGAACAACTAACATTGCTTTCAGTCCGAATGTCGTTGCTGGATTAACGGCAGAGTATCAGGTTTTTCCCAACGGATGGCGTGTAACGGAGAAGCCGGTTCGGAAGCAATTGTATCTATTGTTTAATGAAAAGTTTGTAGGAAAACAGCACTTAGACAATACAGGAAGTAGCACGGCTGTGATTACTGCTTTTGCTGTTTCAGATTTCGGTATTCAATGGGATTCGAAATACGGCCCGAAGCCTTCCGTGAAGATCACTTTTTGGGTGAATAACGCTTTCAATAGAATGTATGCGAGCAACGGTTACGCTTTTTCATATATATACGGAGGTACTGTCACAGAGCGCTTTTATTATCCGCAAGCGGGAAGGAACTACATGTTGAATTTCGCCTTCGAAATAAATTAACGAATAGTCACCGAAGAATTTTTTCCATCCATACTCACGGTCACATGTTCCTTGAGTGTGGTGGACAATTTCAATCCAACGAAATCGGCTTTGATCGGAAATCTGCGGTGCTTTCTTTCCACCAATACTGCTGTGGTTAAGCGATGAATTTCTTGCGAAACAAGGAATGATGCGGCATGCATAAGTGTGCTTCCAGAGTTGAAGACATCATCTGTCAGCACAACACATTTGTTTTTTAGGGAAAGGGGAGATGAAAGTTTTGCACTTCCAATTGGATTTTCTTTTGAAAGTTGAATGCTACTTTTTTCGCAAGGAATGGTAACGATTTGAGAAACCAATTCAAACAATCTGTTCGAAACAGCAGCTCCATTGTCTTCAATGCCAATGAAAACAATATTCTTCTCGTTGTAATGACGCTCGGCTATTTCATATGCCATGCGCGTTAGCTTTTGCTCTATTTCTTCTGCGTTGAGTAGTTCGGAATTCTGCATGCTCAAAATTACACTTTTTTGGTGTGAATTGTTTCAATTCTAATTTTAGTGGGAATAGAATAGGTACATTCGTAAAAAATACGACTATGCCTCTTTACATTCTACTCGCAATTGCCGCGTTATTTATTTTTTCCGGATTGAAGACAGTTCAGCAAGGTAACGTAGCTGTTGTTACTATTTTCGGTAAATACAGACGCGTTCTTCGTCCAGGATTGAACCTACTCATTCCATTTGTTGAAACCATTTTCAAACGTATTTCAACACAGAATCGTTCAGTTGAATTGGAGTTTCAGGCGGTAACCATTGACCAAGCGAATGTTTATTTTAAAAGTATGCTTTTGTTTTCTGTTCAAGACGATGCCGAAGACAGCATTAAAAAAGTAGCCTTCAAGTTCATAGATGAGAAGAGTTTAATGCAAGCCCTCATTCGAACCATTGAAGGAAATATCCGCGCATTTGTTGCCACAAAGAAGCAAGCCGAAGTATTGTCGCTTCGAAATGAAATCATTGATCATGTGAAAGAACAAATCGACAATGTCATTGAAGAATGGGGATATCATTTGCACGACTTACAAATTAATGATATCACTTTCGATGAAGCGATTATGCGCTCGATGAGTCAGGTGGTTGCTTCCAGCAATTTGAAGGCTGCAGCAGAGAATGAAGGACAAGCCCTTCTTATTACAAAGACTAAAGCTGCTGAAGCAGATGGAAACGCTATAAAGATTGCTGCTCAGGCGGAAAGAGAGGCTGCGCAGTTGAGAGGTCAAGGGGTGGCGTTGTTCAGAGAGGAGGTGGCAAAGGGTATGCAGAATGCCGCAAGAGAAATGCAGCAAGCCAATCTTGATACGTCTATGATTATGTTTTCCATGTGGACGGAAGCCATCAAGAATTTCGCAGAATACGGAAAAGGCAATGTCTTATTCTTAGACGGTTCTCCAGACGGAATGCAAAAGGTTATGAAACAGATGATGGGAATGGATACTCTTCTAGATACTTCGAAGAAGACCTCAGGCCAAAATGAATAAGGCAAAGAAGACAAGAGTAATTAATCCGAAAAGAATAATTAACATTTTCTGAGATCGGATGGCCCTCCTTTCAGATACAATTTGATTGAGCGAGTTTTCAAGTCCTTCAATTGGTGCGTTTTTTTCTTTCAGTTTTTGTATGCAAATACTGAGAAGACTTTCATCCTTTGATATCACCGCTTTTCCTGCAAGCAGTCTGTAATGTCTCACACTGATTTCGGATAGCAGTTTTTCAAATTCTTCTATTTCGCTCGGCTTAAGATCGTTGCTGCAGTTTTGAATTGCCTTTTCTGCTCGGTAGAGGTTTCCCTCCTCAAGCCAATGTTTAATTTCCTGCACCCGATTCATTTTCATAGAATTTTCGCAAATGAATCATTTTGAAAAGCTGATTGCTACACAATTCGGGTGAAATGGGTGCGGATGTGTTTTTTCACCTAATTTATTCATGTAATGAGCTGTTATTCAGTTTTGTGGAACCCTCTTGGTATTGGCCTCGTTCACCTATTTTGTGGTTTCAGAATCGTCGAGAACATCGTTAGCTTTAAGTTTGTTGTTCATTTTGTATACAAACATGCGCTTATCTGTTTCCTGCCTTTCTCTATTGAAAGCTTCTTCTTTGAAACCAATTTGATTGAAAAATGAATTCAATCTTTTTATCCACTCGGCTCTTTGCTTCTTTTGGTTTTCAGGTTGTTTGTTTTCCAAACCTAACCAGTCGTTTAATTCAATGGTAGTTGCGTCTTGTTCGGTGAATTTCCGAATAACAATGTAATCAGCTGAATCGATAGGGTACATTGCCCCTTCGAAAACGATGGTGTTTAAAATGGAAAGATTTAGCTTGACTGAAGTTTGGTAAGTCGCAGTTTCTGTGTTCATTTTGACAGAAGATTTTTTTCTTTTATAAAAAAAGTAAAGAAGAAATACCCCAAAGGCAAATCCAAGAGCACCTAAGAGAATTGAAAATTTGAAATCTACTGTCGCTGCTTGTTTGTATATGAGATCCGATGATTCCAAAGGTTGAGCTGTTGCCTCTTCCCATGAAATAGAATCGACATTCTCAAGAACTTCCATATCAAGAATTTTAAGTCCGTAAGAGTCGGAATAAACTTGTTCATTGACGGGTAGTTCTTTGAAAAACCGGAATAATCTACTGTTATTTTTAGAATTATAGACGTTGTATTTCAGTGTTTCAAAATTGAGGAACAAGGCGGTTGAATCGTTGCTTGTGGGCTGCACAAAGCACCCGCCATTTCCGGCCAACGTATGAAGGCGGTAGTGCAAGTGGTATTTATCAACAAGGTTCGAATTTAGCTTACCCAAGCTTTCCCATTTCATTTTTAGTAAATCAATGCGATAGAGACTGTCAAGAAATTTTTTCTCCTCGCTCATCGACTGATTGTACATAAAATTACCAAAGGAGTATAAGGTATTTTCTTTTTTACTGAAGTAGGCAAGGTTGCCATTGAATGGTAGTTCGCGATCACTTGGCTGAATTTGCCAGTCGCCTGTTTGCTCATGAAAATAAACGAACATGCCGTGATTTCTCCAAAAACCATATCCACCATATTTCATAAGGGTGCCGTTGCAATCGAATAGAAAAGCTCCGTAATGGTATCCTTCTAAAAGGGTCTTATCAATTCTTTTCCAAAGACCATTTTCCGGAGTGAAAACTTGACCGTCGCCATTTCCTATTGCGTACCACTTTCCATGTGAAAGAATGAGCTGGTAGTTGTTTGTAGGCTTTGCTCGTTCATCGGAATTTAATTCTAGAAAATTAGTCAGTTGCCGATTGGGTTTAATATCGTTCAAACGTATAGGCACGCTTTCCTGAGCGCTTGAAATCAAGCAATAAAAAGTTAACCCGAGAAAAAAGAATACACCTTTCATTTCCTAAGAGCAAAGGCCAAAGGTAATTTAGGTCGAAAGTAAATTCGGAAATGTTAAAAACTAAAAGTTATGTTTATTTCTTTTTCGTTTCCAACAGAATCATTCCGCTTAATGCGAAAAGAATGATTGAAAAGAGCAGATGCAGGGGCTGAAGCACTATGGGCAGGCCTAAGTAGGCAAGACCTACTCCGAATAGAATTTCAAATCCAATTACACCAAACAACAACAAAAATTTTCTTGGCTTTATTTGAAGGCGCTTGTACTGCAGGAACATCATTGTTGTTAAAATGACAATAAGGATTGAAAAACTTCTGTGAATTTTGAATCCGACAGGGAGATTGTCTACAATGAAATTTCGCCCAACGCCATTTTCAAGAAGTAAGTCAACAGATTCTCGAACTTGCGTGCCCAGTAATAGCTGTACCAAATGAATTAAAAAGAAAAAAGAAAGGGCCTTACGAAGTGTAGGCGGTATTGTGTAATTCTCCGTTTCATTGGTTCTACGTATGAGGAATAACAGGCTTAATAAAATACCTAGCGAGCCAACCATGTGCAAAGTAATGGTTGAAGTGTTCAAGTTTTTGTCGACGACCATTTTACCCAACCAAGCTTCGAAAAGTATCATGACAATGGCGAATACCGAATACAGAACAGGCCAATAGTCGTTAGATTTTTTGTAATAGATTAATGCTAAGAACGTCATAACCAAAATTGGTAAACCTAGCAAACCAGTGAGAAGTCTATTGATGTACTCCGTCCAAGTGTGAAATGCATTGAACTCTGCGTATTGATGCTTGGGATATACTTTTAACGCAGCTTCACTTCCGAAATTCGTTTTCCAAAATTCAGAAGAATAATTGAAATTTTGTTCGGCTATCCAAAGCGTATCGTGGTATATAACCATTTGGCCCTTTTCATAAGATCTTCCTTCTTCTAGAGATACAATAGAAATTTCAGTGGGAGGGATGTAATAACCAAAACACTTCGGCCAATCGGGACAGCCCATTCCGCTTCCGGTAATGCGAACGAAGCTGCCAGCAATGATGATTAAGAACATGCAAATAAGACCAATCTTACCTGCTGTATTCAGTCTTTTTTTTGTTTGGTGAAGTGATGACATTATGAAGCTTTGTGCGAAATTATTTCAGCTTTCACAACGTGGTATTGACCGTCGGCAATGGTGTTAACGATAGTTGTCATGTCGGTTTCCTTCACCACATTCGGATCGAATTCTACTTTCACCACATTCACGTCACGATCTTCAACGAAGTCGAGAGAGGTAGTAACTACTCCGTTTAAATTTTGAAGTTCTTTCTGAATTTTCCCTCCGCATCCAGCAGCGCAGGTCATTCCGCTAATTGAAAGAACCGCTTCGGTTTTATTCGTGCCGTCTACAACGGTGTTTGTTGTTGCGGCTGGAGTTGCTTCAGCGTTCGGCGTTGCGTTTCCGCATGCGAAGAATGTTAAAGCGAGAAATAGATACACTAGATTTTTCATGATGCGAAGATTAAAAAAAAGGACTTTAACAAGTCCTTTTTCTTTTCATTATTAAAGTGATTTTCTAATTAGGTTTAGAGCTCCACCTGCTTTGAACCATTCAATTTGTTGGTCGTTGTAGGTGTGGTTAACGTGGATGTTTTCTTTCGAACCATCTTCGTGAACCAATTCTAAAGTCAATGGCTTTCCTGCAGTGAAGTTGGTTAAGTCAACGAAATTGATTTGATCGTTTTCTTGAATTTTATCGTAGTCGGCTTCATTTGCGAAAGTGAGTGCCAACATACCTTGCTTCTTTAAGTTTGTTTCGTGAATACGAGCGAAGCTTTTAACAAGTATGGCACGAACACCCAAGTGACGCGGTTGCATTGCTGCATGCTCACGTGAAGAACCTTCACCGTAGTTGTGATCTCCAACAACGATAGATGGAATTCCAGCCGCTTTGTATGCGCGTTGTACGGTAGGTACTTCAGCGTATTCGCCTGTGATTTGATTCTTTACTTTGTTTTGTTCTCCGTTGAAGAAGTTAGTCGCGCCAATTAACGTGTTGTTCGCGATGTTGTCTAGATGACCACGGAAACGTAACCACTGTCCTGCCATTGAGATATGGTCCGTGGTACATTTTCCTTTCGCTTTAATCAATACACGTGCGTTCTCAATGTTCGTCCCGTCCCAATCAGAGAATGGAGCCAACAACTGAAGGCGCTCACTGTCAGTGGCAACTGCAATTTCGATAGCGCTTCCATCTTCTGCAGGAGCTTGATATCCTGCATCCTTCACATCGAAACCAAGAGGTGGTAATTCATATCCGGTTGGAGCATCGAACATCACTTGCTCACCTTTATTGTTCGTTAAAGAATCGGTAAGCGGATTGAATGTTAAGTCCCCCGCAATGGCTAAAGCAGTTGTGATTTCTGGAGATGCAACGAATGCCAGTGTGTTTGGATTTCCGTCTTGACGGGCAGAGAAGTTTCTGTTGAATGAATGCACGATGGTGTTGCGTTCTTTCTTTTCAGCCCCTGTTCTTGCCCACATTCCAATACATGGTCCGCATGCGTTCGCGAATACTTTCGCACCAATTTTCGAAAACGTATCAATGAATCCGTCACGTTCAATGGTGTAACGAACTTTTTCTGAACCTGGCGTAATGCTGAACTCAGCTTTTGGTTCCATTCCTTTTTCAGCGGCCTGCTTGGCTAACGATGCAGCACGTGAAATATCTTCATAAGAACTGTTGGTGCAAGAACCAATAAGTCCTGCTTCAACTTTAGTTGGCCAATCGTTCGCAGCAGCAGCTTCTTTCATTTTAGAAATAGGCGTAGCCAAATCTGGAGTGAAAGGACCGTTGATGTATGGCTCTAATTCGTCAAGGTTGATTTCCAACACTTGATCGAAATACATTTCAGGGTTAGCATACACTTCAGCGTCGCCAGTCAAATGCTCACGAATGTTGTTCGCAAGATCTGCAACTTCAGGGCGACCTGTAGAACGCAAGTATTTCTCCATGCTATCGTCATAACCAAAGGTTGAAGTGGTTGCGCCAATTTCAGCACCCATGTTGCAGATGGTTCCTTTTCCTGTACAAGACAAAGAAGTAGCACCTTCACCGAAATATTCTACGATGCAACCGGTTCCACCTTTAACGGTAAGGATTCCAGCTACTTTCAAAATAACATCTTTAGCCGAACACCAACCGCTTAATTTACCGGTCAATTTAATACCAATCAATTTCGGGAATTTCAACTCCCAAGCCATTCCTGCCATAACGTCCATGGCATCTGCACCACCAACACCAATAGCAATCATACCTAATCCGCCAGCATTTACTGTATGCGAATCGGTTCCAATCATTAATCCACCTGGAAATGCATAGTTCTCAAGCACCACCTGGTGAATGATACCCGCACCTGGTTTCCAGAAACCAATTCCGTACTTATTTGAAATAGTTGAAAGGAAGTTGAATACTTCGTTGTTTTTAATCAACGAATCGCTCAAATCGGTTGCAGAACCTACGCGAGCTTGTATCAAATGGTCGCAGTGAACAGTTGAAGGAACTGCTACTTTTTTTCTACCTGCTTGCATGAATTGTAAGAGGGCCATCTGTGCTGTAGCATCTTGCATTGCAACACGGTCTGGAGCGAAATCTACATAAGAACTTCCGCGCTCGAAAGCTACGTCGGATGAGCCTTCCCAAAGATGTGAGTAAAGAATTTTCTCGCTTAATGTTAGCGGTTTTCCAACAACTTTTCTTGCGTTTTCCACTCGTTCAGCAAGTCTGCTGTAGTGGTTTTTAATCATGTCTAGGTCGAATACTTGACTCATTATATGTAGATTTTTACGCTGCAAAAATAGTTAGGAATCGAGCGAATTACAACCCTACTTTTGTTTTATGCTTCGCGTTTTATCGACATCTTTCAAAGAAAACATTCAAACCGCTATCGGTTCGGTTCGAAGCCAGAAGCTTCGGGCTGCTTTGACGGTGTCGATTATTGCAATCGGTATCACCGCTTTGGTAGGAATGATAACAGCTGTGAAGTGTATTGAGCGAAAGTTAAGTGAAGAATTTTCAAGGTTGGGATCGAATACTTTTTCCATTCGTTCAGGTAACAATGCCCGTCAGGGAATGCGCAGGGGGCAGAGCAGTAAAAAAGTCGAGGTTATTTCTTACGATGAAGCGCGTAAGTTTCAAGAATTGTTCAAGGAAGATGCGACAGTCTCATTGAGTGTTTTTGCTTCAGCAACTGCTACTGTTTCAAGAAATGGTCTGAAGACTAATCCGAATGTTTCAGTATTAGGGTGTGACGAAAATTATTTCGAACTTTCTTCTTATGTGTTGAGCGACGGACGGAATTTTTCTTCGTTCGAATTGAAAGACGGAGCGAATGCAATGGTCTGCGGAGCGGATATAGCAAAAGAACTTTTTAAAGGAGGGGTTTCTCCGATTGGACAAACAGTAGATGTAAGCGGAAGGTCTTATGTAATTGTGGGTGTTTTGAAGGCCAAAGGAAATACGTTTGGTTTCGCTGGTGATAATCAATGTTTAATTCCCTTGACCAATGTGCGAAAGACTTTCGGCGATGCGAATTCTGAATATCAAATTAGCATAGCAGTGAAAACGGCAGAGCAATTAGAGTCTGCAACAGAGAGTGCCGTGGAAGCTATGCGTGTTGCGCGCGCAGACGGGCCGGGAGAGGACAATACGTTTGAAGTGAATATGAGTAACGGCTTAGTTGAACAGCTGCTAGGTTTAATCTCTGGAATTACGCTGGGTGGAATTTGTATCGGAATAATCACGCTCATCAGCGCGGGTATTGGGCTTATGAATATTATGCTTGTGTCGGTCACAGAGCGGACACGTGAAATAGGTGTGAGAAAATCAATTGGTGCAAGTGCAAAAATTATTCGCCAGCAGTTTTTGATTGAAGCCGTGTTGATTGGTCAAATAGGCGGTTTTATTGGAATAGTGCTTGGCGTATTAGTTGGAAATATTGTGTCTGTGGTGATAGGTGTGGGGTTCACCATACCTTGGATGTGGCTGTTTCTAGGAGCAACCATTTCCTTCTTAGTTTCAGTAGCTTCCGGATATTATCCAGCAAAGAAAGCTTCGAAGCTCGATCCGATTGAAGCACTTCGATACGAGTAATAAAAAAGGCCACCCGAAGGTGGCCTTTTCATTTCAGCAAGAAAATATTATTTCTTAACTAAAAGTGTTTTAGTGAACATTCTAGCTCCACCGATTACAAGTGAAACTTCGTAGTTACCAGCGTTCAATCCAGCAACGTTCAATTCGAAGTTGTTCATTCCTGGAGTGTATTTACCCAAGTTCTTGAACTCGATTAATTTACCAGTGATATCACGTACTTCGTAAGCAACGTTTGCAGCAGAAGTTAACTCGAAATTAACGCGAGTTGAAGTTACAGCTGGGTTTGGAGCGAATTGGAAGAAAGTAAGGTTGTCAGAGTTGATCTCGTCTACAGTTACGCGCTCAGAAAGAATCAAACGAACAGCAGGAGAGAAGCTTTGACTTCCGAACCATACGAATGAACCGTCACCCGCCTTTTCGTATACTGCAGTGGAGTTGTCAGTATCGCTGTTATCTTCAGCAGCAACTGTTAATTCCAAGGCGCTTGTGTTTTCATTCAATACACCGTTGAAGTATACCGTTCCAGGCTGAAGGTCGATAGGAGCATCGAATGGGAAATATTGATATCCATTGTCGATCCATCCAGCATTTAACTGATAATCTTGCGCAGCAAGAACAGCAGCATCGTTAGGACTTCCCTCAAATAGAACAGCAGAGAAGTCAACGTCTGCGTCAGATGTTGGACCAAACACAACAGTTAATCCATAACCCAATGAACCAGCGTTCGGACAAGTGTAAAATGCACCATATCCAGTTGGATCAAATTCTCCCGGACTGTCATCGCTTTCGCGTGGGGTTAATTCAATGTCAAGATTTGCTTCGTCTTCATGACCATATTCGTCTGTAGAATAAACAATAACTTTGTCTTTTGTGTTATTTGCAGGAGTTTCGTCGGTTGCATCTAGGCTGATGATGTTAGCGCGAATAGTGTAGTTACCTTGAGTACTTGGTTCCCATCCTGTTTGGATGTACAATGTATCGTTTAGGAATGAAGGACACTCTGCAGTGTTACCGAAAGCTTCCATCGTGAATGGAGCAGAAACAGCATTACCAACAACTGCCCCAGTACCGTCAAGAATGTCAACGTTAATAGAAGTGCTTGTTTGATCTGCGCTTCCGTTGTTGCGATAGATTACACCAACCAAAAGACCTCCGTCTGCAGCGTATGTGCGTTGCTCGAAAGGAGTAACACGGTATTCCCAAATGTTGAATACATCTCCGTTTGTTACTTGAAGAATTTCAAGATCGTTAACAATTGAGTTGTCAAAGATTTCAATGTCATCAATTCCCCAGAAGTAGTGGCTATAACCTGCAGCTGCAGACGTGTTATAACCCCAACGAACCAATACACTTGATTGTCCTGCAGCAGCGCAAGAAATGTCAACACGCGTGTTTAATGGGTTAGCAGAAAGTGAGTTTGCACTTGGAGTGAAGCTACCGTTTGCTGGGAAAACAACCCAGTTGTTTCCACCGTCTGTAGAAACTTCTAACGTCAAAGGAGACGCCGAGAAGCAGCAATAACGGAAGTACTGAGACCATTCAACAACAACAGAAGTCATTGCGCTACAATCGATAGTTGGAGTAGAAAGGCTACCCGTAACATCTTCAACTCCGTCTGCTACTGGTGTGTTGTATAAATCACAATCGAAAATTACCCATCCGTTAGCTGCGGTCGGAGAAGCTAAAGCAGGTAAACTCGAAGAAAATTGACCAGCAGGAGAGCTAGCGTTCGCCACCATCCAGATAGTTCCAGCAGGGCTGCTATCTTCGTGAGTCATGTCGCCAAATCCAGAAGAGAAATCTTGGCTGTACACGATAACGCGATCAGTTGAGTTTGTTGGAGTCGCGGTGCTTGCATGCGCAGAACGTTCCAATTCAGTGTTTGAAGGAGCTTTTGGAGCAGCTTTAATGTCTGTCACTGGCGTTACTTGCGCCGATGCAGAAAGAGCCAAACCTATAGCACCGCAAAGAGTAAAAAGTTTTTTCATCTTAACAGGTTTAATTTTAGAATGGGAAGGTAAGAAATCTTTTAATATGCAAATCTCTTGGTTAAAAAAAAAGTCCCGCAATTGCGGGACTTTTTCCTTTCAAGGAAAGTTAGTGAATTATTTCACCATCATTTCTTTAGTCAAGTTTGAAGAACCTGCAGTGATCGTGTAAGTGTAAACACCTGCACCGAAAGCTTCAGTATTCAAAGTGATCATGTTTTTACCAGCTGGTTTAACACCTTCGTTAGATACAGCTACAACACGTCCAGTCATGTCGCGTACTGTTAAAGTAACGCGCTCGTTGCTTGGAAGGTTGTAAACAATAGTAGTGTTTCCGTTAGATGGGTTAGGCATGTTTTGACCTAATTCGAATGAAGATGTTCCGTTAACTGAAGCAACAGAAGCAGTTTCATCTGAGTTTAAACGAACCATTGGAATTGAACCAGTAGCACCCCAAGAAGTACCGTCGTACAACCAAGAAACTACCCATTCGTTGCTTCCTGATACTGGAATACGAGTACCTGAAACACAAGAAACAACAGCTAAGTATACGTTATCGGCATTTAATGTAACAGGTGATGAGAATGGAAGAGTTACAAAAGTGTTTTCACCAACACTGTTAAATTCGTTTCCAGTGAAGATGTACTCCAATGTCTCAACTCCGATATCTGTGAAGATTGGATCTCCAGCAGCGTCAAAACCTTCCCAAAGGTAGATACGACCAATGATTGGGTCACCAGCAGCTGATCCAGCTCCGATAGCAACGTCAATACCACCGAATGAATCGTCAGCATAGATATCGAACAAGTTTCCAATTTCGAAATCAGATGTAGGTCCAACGAATGCTTGAGCAGCGTCTGCATCACGACCGTATGTGAAATCTGTGATCTCAATAGAAGCGGTTCCTGTGTTGTTTGAAGCAACATCATCGCCAGTAGCTGAAGTCGTTGTTCCGGTGATTTGGATAGTTCCTACAGCACTTGGAGTCCAAGTAGTAGAGACAGAGATAGTGTCTTTATCAAGAGAAAGGAAGTTTGCAGATGTTTGATCAGCTGCAAAAGGAGAACCAGCAACAGCCGTTCCGTTGAATGTTACTTCGTAGCTCATTGTAGCATCTACTTGGTCGTTAGTACCACCGTTGAAGATTACAGATGTAGCGTGAACTGGGCTAACTTGAGTAACTGGTACTCTGTTGTAATCCCAAAAACCTAAACCGAAGTCAGCCTGGTTCCAGTCACCTGTTTTCGTTTTAACAACACGAATGTCATTTGCAGGAAGTTCACCAACAATTACGTTGTCAACTGCGAAACCAGAAGCCCATGATCCAGCATCGGTCCATTGAAAACGAATGACTACTGTAGAAGAAGTAACGTTGTACAACGGAACAATGATAGACTGCCAGTAATCTTGGTCCAATGGAAATACATCAATGTTTGCACCTGTTTCATCTACACCAATTGGAACAATGTTGAAAGTAGTTCCACCATCTGTAGAAACTTGAAGCGTTGCATCACCACCACCGAAATTACCATCGTGGAAAATGTCGAAAGAAATAGCAATGTTTGAAGCTGCTGAGAAATCTAAAGCTGGAGATTGAAGATAAACATCGTCCATTGCACAGTCGCAAGGAGTGTCGTCATCATTAGCACCAGCAAATTTATTTCCAGTACCTACTTGTGGAACTGGCCAGTAACCACCACCGTTAGCAGTTGAGCTACTGTGTGTTTTGAAAGCATTTCCTAGAGATTGGTCAGCTTGAACAACTTGGTTCGTAGACCAACCAGCAGGTAAACCAGCAGGCAAAGTTCCAGAAACTCCTTGGAAGTCTTCAGTAAGAAGAACAACACGATTACTCCAATCGATAGATGGAGTCATTTCTTGACGAATGCTAGCTCTTGGAGAAATTTCACTTCTTGTGAAAGTTCTGCGAGCAGGTGATTGTTGCACTGACCATTGTGCGAATGATACACTCGCTACAGCTGTGAACAAACCTAATAAGTAGATTTTCTTCATTTGATTAAATTTAAGTTAACTTTTAAGGTTACGAATATAATGAAATTATCAATGAACTTTACAACGAAATTCAATGTTAATTTACAATTCAGCCTTATTTTTTTCAACGCGTTGTGCAACGCGAATGCTTATTTCGTAGAGTAACAATAATGGCAAGGTAACAAGCATTTGACTTGTTACGTCCGGAGGAGTAATAATAGCGCTTAAAATCAAGTTTACAACAAAGGCATGTCTTCTATATTTCTTTAGGAATTCAGAAGTGACCAATCCGATTTTTGCCAGAAAATAGATAACCACGGGCATCTGGAATACCAGACCTGTTCCCAAGATTAGAGACGAGCAAAGCTTAAGATACGAGAGAATGGTGGCATTTACCTCAACGTCGGCGAAGGCAAAGTTTCCAAGGAACTGAATAGACAGTGGGGTTAGAACGTAATAGCCAAAAAGAACTCCTAAGAAAAAAAGAATAGAGACATAAAAACCAATGCCTCGAACCGATTTTAGTTCAGACTTTCTAAGTCCTGGTCGAATAAATGCCCACAATTGATAGAATATAGCAGGGAACGCAAGGATGACTCCTCCAATTAAAACAACCGTCATGTATGCAGAGAAATTACCACCCATAGTGGTACTTTGTAAGGTGAAGTTGGCGTCCGAAAAACAAAGCTGATCTTGCAGTCCAAGATTATTTCCTAGCCAACAAAAGAAACGATAGGTAGGAAAATCGGCTCTTCTCGGAGCCATGATGATGTTTTCAATAACATAAGTGTCGAAGATGAATACAACGATTACTCCGGCAACGGCAAATAAAACAGCTCGGAACAATCTTTTGCGCAATTCTTCCAGATGCTCTAGGAAACTCATGTTTTTCTCTTCCGCCATAGTGCCTAGTTAATTCCTGCGCTCAGTAAATCGTGCAAATGTATAATGCCGCAATATGTTCCATTTTCATCAACGACAAGCAGCTGACTAATCTTGTTACTTTCCATTAATTGAAAGCCCTCAACAGCCAAAGCTGAATTTTGAATTCTTTTGGCAGCGCTGTTCATTAGGTCTGAAGCCGTTAAAGTGTCGAGATTGAGGCTGCGCTCCACTGCTCTGCGAATATCTCCGTCTGTTACAATCCCGAGTAAAACATTATTCTCTACAACAGCCGTTGCTCCAGCTCTTTTCGAGGAAATCTCAATCAGCAAATCGCGAAAATTGCAATTGGGTGCGACTTGGGGCATAGCCTCTGTGCGCATAACTTGACCTATGGTCGTGAATAGCTTCTTGCCAAGTGCCCCACCGGGATGGAACTTTGCAAAGTCGAGTTTGCTAAACCCTCTTTCGGTCATTAATGAAACGGCAATCGCATCGCCAACAGCGAGCTGAAGTGTTGTACTTACAGTGGGAGCAAGATTATTCGGGCAGGCTTCACCACCCATCGGAGTGTGTATAAAAAAGGTCGACTCTTTGGCTAAGTAGCTAGATGTATTCGCGCCAACTCCTACCAACACAACGTTCATGGCTTTTAATAAGGATACCAGATATTGAATCTCTGGCGAATCTCCGCTTTTCGAAAGGCAGAAAACCACGCTGTGATTTTGAACCATGCCTAAATCGCCATGAATGGCTTCAGACGCATGTAAAAATTGAGAAGGTTGACCTGTGCTATTGAATGTGGCAACCCATTTTTGAGCAATAATTCCGCTCTTGCCTATGCCCGTTACAATTATCGGCTGCTTCGTTTCAAGAACCGTATTTATTACAGATAGAAACGTAGAATCTAATGATTGGCCCAATTTGGCAAGTGCCTCTGCTTCTAATCGAATAGCTTCTTTCGCAGAGGCAATTATAGAGTTGTTCATTGTCGATTTCACTTTGCAAAGATGCGAAGAAACGTCAGTTTTTCGGGTGTTTTTTTTAGACCGATTTTGTTTGGTGCGCAAGCAGATTTGTGCTTACATTCGTTTAGCGAACTTTATCGCTACGTTATTGTTTCTTAACGTACAACCACTGAAGATAATGATTACAGCGACAGATATGGCTCCTAAGGAAGCCCTCAAATACTTTTTTGGATTTTCGAACTTCAAGGGTCTTCAGCAAGATGTGATAGATAATGTTCTTGCTGGGAACGACACTTTTGTTATTATGCCAACTGGCGGAGGTAAATCTCTTTGCTATCAACTTCCCGCACTCATGCTCGAGGGAACTGCAATAGTTGTTTCCCCGCTTATTGCTCTGATGAAAAACCAGGTGGATGCCATGCGCGGTTTTTCGAACGAAGAGGGTATTGCTCACGTGATCAACTCATCGCTCAACAAGAGTGAGATTGCTCAAGTAAAAAAGGATATGCTCAATGGGAAAACGAAACTCCTCTATGTTGCTCCCGAATCGCTTACAAAAGAAGAGAACATAGATTTCCTTCGCACTTGTAAAATTTCATTCGTTGCCATTGATGAAGCACATTGTATCTCAGAATGGGGACACGACTTCCGTCCGGAATACAGAAGAATTAAAAATATTATTCAGCAAATTGCCGACTTGCCTGTAATGGCACTTACTGCAACAGCGACTCCGAAAGTTCAATTAGATATTCAGAAAAATCTGGGGATGGTAGATGCCAAGGTTTTCAAATCTTCATTCAACCGAGACAATCTTTATTACGAAGTTCGCGCAAAGGTGAATGTTGGAAAACAGATTATTCAATTCGTAAAGTGTAATGCCGGGAAAAGCGGAATTGTATATTGCTTGTCAAGAAAGAAGACGGAAGAAATTGCGGAACTACTTGTTGCAAACGGAATCAAAGCTCTTTCGTATCACGCTGGTATGGATAGCCACCAGCGCAACGATGTGCAAGATAAATTCCTAATGCAGGATGTCGATGTGATTGTTGCTACCATTGCTTTCGGAATGGGAATCGATAAGCCGGATGTTCGTGTTGTTATACATCACGACATTCCCAAGAGTTTTGAGAGTTACTACCAAGAGACTGGTAGAGCAGGAAGAGATGGAGGCGAAGGTCATTGCTTGGCTTTTTACTCTCCGAAGGATGTAGAAAAACTCGAAAAGTTCCTTCACGGAAAACCCGTAGCTGAGCAGGAAATAGGAATGCTTCTTCTTCAAGAAGTAATGGCTTACGCTGAAACTGCCATGAGCCGAAGAAAATATTTGCTTCACTACTTTGGTGAAGAATGGGATGAGGTGACTGGGGAAGGTGCGGGCATGGATGATAACTCACGCAAGCCGAAAGAAATTTTCGATGCTACGGAAGATGTGAAGTTGGTTTTAGAGTGCATTAAGGCATTCAAAGAAACACACAAGGCGAAATTCATTGCGAATGTTTTGTGTGGAATTAACAATGCAGAAGTTTCTACTTATAAGGCTGATAAACACAAGTTGTTCGGTGCAGGAAAGGAAGAGTCGGACAAGCATTGGAACGCTATCATGCGACAGCTTCTTGTAAAGAATTTAATTCGAAAGGAAATTGAAACATACGGAACCCTTAAGTTAACAGCTGAAGGGTTGGAATTTTTGAAGTCGCCATTTAAAATGGATTTGGTGAAGGAAGAAGAAATTGGCGAAACTGATGACGACGGTGAATTGATCCATGCAATTAAAGCAACGGGTTCTGGCGCCGCCGATGAGACGTTGTTCCTTATGTTGAAGGAATTACGTCAGAAGGTTTCGAAAGAAAAAGGTCTACCTCCTTATGTAATTTTTTCAGAACCATCCTTGGAGGAAATGGCAACGCAATATCCAATTACCATCGATGAGTTGTCTCATATTGGCGGTGTTGGTAAGGGTAAGGCCATGAAATTTGGTTCTGCGTTTTTAGCACTGATTAAAAAGTATGTGGAAGACAATGATATTGAACGTCCAGAAGATTTTGTCTTGAAGAGTGCGCACGCTAAGAGCAGTCACAAGATTAAGATCATTCATAACGTAGATAAGCGCATTCCCCTTAACGATATTGCAAAAGGAATTGGAAAGACTTATACTGATTTGATTGATGAGATTGAAACCATCGTTCATGCAGGTACCCGTTTAGACATTCAGTATTTCATAGACGATGAAATAGATGAAGACGCTCAAGACGAAATCATGGAGTATTTCATGCAATCCGAAACTGACGATATTCTAGAAGCCGAAGAGTATTTCGACGGTGATTACGAAGAAGAGATTTTGCGTTTGATGCGCATTAAGTTTCATTCAGAAATAGGGAATTAATTCCCTATTTCTTTTTCCATCAGAAACAATATTTTCCTGAAGCAATTAATTCCCCTGCAATTATGCGTCGGCCTTCTTTTGTGTTGTACGCTTCTGTTTTAGTAAAACGACGCAAGCCCATCATCATCATCCGCTGCTCGTCTCCTTCAATGAAAGAATTCAAGGCATCTTTTCCTGCTTTGTTAATGTTATCTGCAAGATCTGTAACCAAGGTTTGCATCATTGCAATTTGACTCGCGGAACTTTCTAACCCATTCAATTGAACTCTTTTTTGTGTGCGGAGAACAGTGCTTTCCGCAACGTAAGTCCAAATGGCCATGTCAGCAATGTTCATCAGAATTTCTTGTTCTTTCGCCAATTGCATCATGAGTTTTTGGGCAGCACTTCCAGCAATCATGAGAACAGCTTTTTTGAAATTTTCAATGTATCCCAAGTAACGTTCAAAGATGTCTTCGCTTGGCTCTGAAAAGTCTGGAATTGACATAAGTTCATTCGCGACATTCATGGCAGGTGTCATTAAATCCAATTCGCCTTTCATGGCTTTTTTCAAAAGCATGTCAACGATAAGCATACGATTGATTTCATTTGTTCCTTCGAAAATTCGATTGATCCGCGAATCGCGATAAGCCCGCTCAACGCGTGATTCAGCGCTGTAACCCATTCCGCCATGAATTTGCACGGCTTCGTCTACAACGTAATCCAATGTTTCACTGCCATACACTTTGAGTATTGCGCATTCAGGAGCGAATGCTGCAATTCCTTTCAGAACGGCTTTTCCTTTTTCCATTCCAGATTCTGCTAATCCCGCAATTGCATCGTCAATGTTTTGAGTAGCTCTATACAGAGCAGATTCTGTTGCATAACAACGAATGGCCATCTCTGCTAACTTGTGACGAATAGCGCCATATTTTGAAATAGATCTTCCGAATTGTTCGCGTGCTATGGCGTATTCTAATGCATCTGTGACTGTTGCTTTTGCTCCACCCATGACCGCTCCGGCTAATTTGATGCGTCCGATATTCAAAATGTTTACAGCGATCTTGAATCCATTCTGACGCTCGCTCAATATGTTTTCGATTGGAACTAACACATCGTTAAAAAAGACTTGACGCGTTGAAGAACCTTTGATTCCCATTTTCTTTTCCTCTGGATTCAATGAGATACCTGGCATGTCTTTGTGAAGAAGGAAGGCTGTAAGATTTTCGTCGTCTTCAATTTTTGCGAAGACGGTGAATACATCTGCGAATCCTGCGTTGGTGATCCACATCTTTTGTCCGGAAATTTTATAGTGCTTTCCGTCTTCCGTTAATGTCGCTTTTGTTTTTCCTGAATTCGCATCACTACCTGAATTCGGTTCAGTTAAACAATAGCATGCGAACCATTCACCGGTTGATAATTTCGAAACGAAGGATTTCTTTTGATCTTCATTTCCGTAGTACAATGCCGGTAAGGTACCAATGCCCGTATGCGCGCCGTATGCAACAGAGAAGGAATGACCAGCACCGAGCGTTTCTGTGCAGAGCATGGTGGTTTTAAAATCCATACCCATACCATTTAATTCCTCAGGGGCTGAAATTCCGAGCAAACCTAATTCGCCTGCTTTGTGAAGAACAGATTGCATGAGGCCTTCTTCCAAATTGTCGAGGCGATCGAGGATTGGCGTGATTTCATTGTTCACGAAATCTTCACACATAGTCTTCATCATTTGCTGTTCTTCATTCCATTCTTCCGGAATGAAAATTTCTGATGATGCTGTCTTACGAATTAAAAATTCTCCACCTGTTATTGGTTTCATAATGTGTTGTTTTATTAAAATCTTTCGAATACTCCAGCAGCGCCTTGACCTGTTCCTACGCACATGGTCACTACGCCGTATTTTTCATTTCTTCTTTTCAAGTCGTTCAATAATTGAACAGTCAGTTTTCCTCCCGTACAACCAAGCGGATGTCCCAATGCAATGGCTCCTCCGTTAATGTTCGTGCGTGTTGGATCTAATTCCAAGTGATTGATTACCGCAACACTCTGCGAAGCAAAGGCTTCATTCAATTCGAATAAACTAATGTCGCTTTGTTTTAGTCCCGCCGCTTGCAGTGCTTTTGGAATCGCGTAGATTGGACCAACACCCATGATTCTTGGCGCGAGTGCAGCAACCGAATAACTTTTCAGTTGCGCAATAGGTGTGAGGTTGTGTTTCTTCATGAAGTCTTCCGAACATACCATAACGAAAGCTGCGCCGTCTGACGTTTGCGAGGCGTTACCTGCGGTAACTGTTCCGTCTAAGGCAAACACAGGTTTCAATTTTGAAAGCGCTTCAATCGTGGTTCCTGCGCGGGGTCCTTCATCTATAGTTACCGTTGTATTTCGAACTTGTCTTTTCTCTTTTTCATCGAGAAAAATTTCTTCCACCGCAATGGGAGCAATGCCATTTGCGAAATGTCCGGTTGCAATGGCTTCCAACGCTTTTCGATGTGAATGAAAAGCGAATTCGTCTTGCTGCTCGCGCGAGACGTTGTATTCTTTTGCTACCGCTTCAGCGGTTAGGCCCATTCCCCAATACCAGTCTGGATGAGACTTTGCCACTTTCGGATGAGGAACAATGCGCCAGCCTCCGAATGGAATGGGCGACATGGTTTCAACACCGCCGGCAATAATGCAATCGGCCATGCCTGAATGAATTTTTGCGCATGCAAGAGCGATTGTTTCCAATCCGCTTGAACAATATCTGTTCACAGTCATGCCCGGAACTTTTTCCGTATTCAATCCCATTAAAGAAATCATACGCCCAATGTTCAACCCTTGTTCTGCTTCGGGTGTCGCGTTTCCAACAATAACATCGCTAATCTCATCTTTGTCTATTTGCGGAAAGTCCTTCATTAAATGTTGAATGACTTGCGCCGCAAGTTCGTCGGCGCGCATGGATTTGAACATTCCCTTTTGCGCTTTGCCAACAGCAGATCTATAACCCCCAACTATGTATGCGTTCATGGAATTAGTTTCTTAAAATTTTTCCTGATTTAATAAGGCTCTGCATGCGCTCCAACGATTTACGTTGCATGCACAATTCGAGAAATGCTTTGCGTTCGAGATCGAGCAAGTACTGCTCACTCACTTTTGTGGGTGCGGAAAGATCGCCGCCGCACATGACGTATCCCAATTTTTCGCTAATGAGTTGATCGTGCTCTGAAATGTAATTTCCAGATTTCATGGAAGACGCTCCGGCGTATACAATACCTAATCCTTCATTTCCTAAAACTGTAATGTCTTTGCGTTCTTGTGGTGCCGAGTATCCGGCATGATGAAGATTCAAACAAACTTCCTTCGCACGCATGAGCTGATGGGCGCGGCTTACGCACACTTCATCTTTTTCTCTGCTTAAGTATCCCAATTCAAAAGCTTCTTCTGCTGAGGTTGCCACTTTCGCTTGTCCTACCGTTAAAAATCTATTTCGAAGGACATTCAATCGAATGTCTCCTTCTTTCATTTCATCTGAAGCACGCAAGGCGAATTCTTTCGTTCCCGCCCCACCTGGAATTACGCCCACACCCATTTCAACCAGTCCCATGTAAGTTTCTGCATGGGCTACGGTTGCGTCTGAATGCATTGACATTTCGCATGCACCACCAAGTGCCAATCCGTGCGGAGCAACCACAACCGGTATGTTCGAATAACGCAAGCGCATGACAGTCTTTTGGAAATAACGAACGGCCATGTCGAGCTCTTCGTATTCTTGCTCTACAGCGAACATGAAGATCATTCCTACGTTCGCACCAGCAGAGAAATTATCTCCTTGATTGTAGATGACAAGTCCGTTGTATTTTTCTTC
>JANQWV010000041.1:21642-68452 GCA_030729695.1 Flavobacteriales bacterium
ATCATGTTCGTTAAACAGGCTTCGAATCCAATTGTGTCCCACAATTCGAAAGGACCTAGTTCCCATCCGAATCCTGCGCGCAATGCAGCGTCTACATCTTTCAACTCATCTGCAATTTCATTCATTCTGAAACTCACATAACTGAAGAGTGAATGAAACATTTTCTTGTAGAACAGTCCCGCTTTATCGGTTGCGTTGTATAAATGTTTTAATCTGGAAGGAAGATCGTCGATGAGTTTAGCAGCTTCATAAGAAGCGAATTTTACTTTGTTTTGTTTGCGGTATTCGAGTGTGTTTAAATCGAGCACGAGGATTACTTTCTCTCCGTTTTCTCCCTTCGTTTTTTTATAGAATCCTTGTTTCGTTTTATCTCCTAACCATTGATTGGTAATCATGGTTTGAATGAATTCAGGCAGGGCGAACAACGCATGTTGTTCATCTGATTTCGCAACAGCGAAAAGTCCATTAGCAACATGAACGAGCGTGTCTAATCCGACAACGTCGCAGGTGCGAAACGTTGCAGACTTCGGTCTGCCCATAATGGTTCCGCTGAGTTTGTCTACCTCTTCAACAGTCAGGTCCAATTCCTTCATGCTGTGAAGCAAAGCTTGAATGCTGAATACACCAATGCGGTTCGCTATGAAGGCAGGAGTGTCTTTGCACAACACAACTTCCTTTCCGAGTTTAAGACTTCCAAATTCTTTCAGAAATGAAATGAGATCAGGATTGGTTTCTTTAATTGGAATAATTTCCAACAAACGCAAATAGCGTGGTGGATTGAAGAAGTGTGTTCCAATAAAATTCGTTTTGAAATCTTCGCTTCTTCCTTCGGCAATGAGATGAATGGGAATACCGCTGGTATTGGTTGAAACAATGCTTCCAGGCTTCCTGAATTGTTCTACTTTTTCGAAGAGCGTTTGTTTGGGTTCGAGCTTTTCAATAATGACTTCCATTATCCAATCGCAATTTGAAATGTCTTTCAAGTTGTCTTCGAAATTTCCGGTAGTAATGCGCGAAGCGAATTTTTTTGAATAGATAGGCGAGGGTGAGGATTGCAAAGCGTTTTTCAACGAGTCGTTGACAATCTTGTTTTTGTCCTTTTCGTCTTCCGATGGGCGGTCTAACAACAGTACTGGAATTCCGCATTGCGCGAAGTGACAGGCAATGCGAGAGCCCATGATTCCTGAACCTAAAACGGCAATTCTCTTTATCGTTTTCATTTAGATGTATTAACTGAATGAAGGTAAGGTTTCTTTCCTTCAACTTGAATTATTTAAATATGATTTCTTTCATGTAGAAACCTAACAAGGATTGGTCTTCTCTTTCCAAGAGAAGCTTGCCATCGGCTTCCACGCGAATAATTTTCCCTGTGAATGTAGATTCATCTTTTGCAATTCGATATTCCTTCCATTCCTCTTTTTGAAAAAGATGGTTGTGGTATTGAAGGTCTATTTCCTTCCAATTATTTCCTTCCAACAGAAAATAATCTGTAACCATTTGTTTACGAAGTGTCTGAAGAAAATCAACAGTTGAAGGCACCTCATTCGAATGTTCTGAAAAATTCGTGGCGTTTTCGATTGGGCTTGCTGAAAGGTTGATACCTATTCCGATGAGTGAATAGTGAAGCTTTTGATCGCTCCACGAATTTTCAATGAGTATTCCTCCGATTTTTTTTCCTTCAACAAAAATATCGTTGGGCCATTTGATGGAAACACCCTGAATGCCTTGCTGAATGAGCGTTTTTGCTGCTTGAAGGGCCGCCCATTTGCTTAGGAAGAAGATGTCTTCTGGATTCAATTGGACTTTAATGATTAGTGTTCCGAGGAACGAACTTCCGGCCTCTGCGAGCCATTTGTTGTCACGCTGCCCCCTTCCTTCCAACTGAAAATCGGTAGTTATGGCAGTGCCTGTTCTGGTTTCTGGCAGTTTTGCAATTGTGGAAGCATAGTTGTTTGTGCTGTCGAGCTGCTCGAAATGGAAATGTGGGGATTGTTCAAACATGGACTCTTTCAATGCAGAAAACTTAAAGTTTACAACGAAATTACGCCGTAGCGGAATACCTTTGCTACAGAAGACTAAAAAATGAAGAAAAAAGAAACGAAGACAGGTAACGACGATGCGTTGTTACTTTCCATTATTGAAGGAATTGAAGAAGTAAAGGGACACGATATTAAGATTCTTGATTTGCGCAACATTGAAGCTGCTATTGCAGATTATTTCATTGTGTGCACAGGAACCAGCACCACGCAGGTTGAAGCGATTGCTCGTAGTGCTGAAAATTTCACGAGAAAGCAATTAGATGAGAGACCTCGCAGAGTAGAGGGAGTTCGCAATGCGCAGTGGGTGTTGATGGATTATTTTTCCATTATTGTTCATGTGTTTTATGAACCGATGCGCGAGCATTATGATATTGAAGGCTTGTGGGCCGATGCCAATGAAATGGCTTTGCCTAAAAAGGCGAAGCCTGAGCCGAAGGTAAAAGCAGAGCCAAAGGCGAAAGCTGCGGCTAAACCTAAGGCAGCTGCAAAGCCTAAGGCTGGGCCAAAAGTAAAAGCAGAACCAAAGGCGAAGGCCGCTGCGAAACCAAAGGCTGAAGCAAAAACGAAAGCAGCAGCAAAACCAAAGGCGGTAACAAAGAAAATAGCAAAGTCAAAAGATGAGTGATCAGAATACTAAAAAGCCAGGTGGTCCGAACAACCCGATGAAAGGTGGTTTCAGTTTTTATTGGATCTATGCGGTTATTGCAATCGTGTTAATTGGACTGATGATCTTTAACGGAAGTTCAGACGGAACAGAGGCGAATTACGCTCAAGTGAAATCATGGGCAGAGAGTAATTACATTGCGCGTGTTGAATACAACGGTTCAACGGGAAAGGTTTATTTGGATTCACTTGGAAAGGCGAATTTGAAAGGACAGTATCCTGAACAACGCGGGGTCATGGGAGCACGTCAGGGAAGTGATTTCTGGTTCAACATTCCACCGAGTGAGCATTTCGTAGATGAATTGCATGCATTAGGTCCCGTTCATAATTTCGAAGTGAAATTCCAACCGCCAAATGAAACTGCTCAAAGTTTGTTGTGGTGGTTAATTGCTTTGGGAGTTATGATTGCAGCGTGGACATTCATCATGCGTCGCATGGGCGGCGGTGGCGGCGGTGGTGGCGGTCAGATTTTCAACATAGGAAAAAGCAAAGCGCAATTATTTGAAAAAGGGAAAGGAACGAATGTGACTTTCGCTGATGTAGCCGGATTGGAAGGAGCGAAGGAGGAGGTTGAAGAAATTGTTGATTTCTTGAAACATCCAAAAAAATATACAGAGCTAGGGGCGAAGATTCCGAAAGGAGCATTGCTTGTTGGTCCTCCGGGGACAGGAAAGACGTTGTTAGCGAAAGCAGTAGCCGGAGAAGCACAGGTTCCTTTCTTTTCATTGTCGGGTTCCGATTTTGTGGAGATGTTTGTTGGAGTTGGAGCCAGTCGTGTGCGCGATTTGTTCCGTCAGGCAAAGGAGAAGGCGCCAGCAATTATCTTCATTGACGAGATTGATGCCATTGGCCGTGCAAGGAGTAAGAACGTTAATTTCGGAAGCAACGATGAGCGTGAGAACACGTTGAATCAGTTGTTGACTGAAATGGATGGTTTCGGAACGAATTCAGGAATCATTATTTTGGCTGCAACGAACCGTGCTGACATTCTTGATAAGGCATTGATGAGAGCAGGTCGTTTTGACCGTCAGATATATGTAGACATGCCTGATGTGAAGGAGCGTGTACAAATTTTCAATGTGCATTTGAAGAATGTGAAGACAGACCCTTCTGTAGATGTAGATTTCTTGGCTCGTCAGACACCTGGTTTCTCCGGGGCAGATATCGCGAATATCTGTAACGAAGCGGCGTTGATTGCTGCACGTCATGGGGCAGCGACTGTAGAACAAAAGGATTTCTTGGCTGCTGTAGACCGCATCGTTGGTGGGCTTGAGAAGAAGAATAAGATTATTACTCCAAATGAGAAACGTGCTATTGCCTTCCACGAGGCGGGTCACGCTGTTACTTCATGGTTGTTGGAATATGCTTCGCCGTTGGTGAAAGTGACGATTGTACCTAGAGGAAGATCTTTAGGAGCAGCTTGGTATTTACCAGAGGAAAGGCAGATTACAACCACAGATCAGATTTTAGATGAGATGTGCGCAACCCTTGGCGGACGTGCAGCAGAGCAAGTCATCTTTGGAAAAATTTCAACAGGTGCTCTTTCCGATTTGGAAAAAGTAACGAAGCAAGCTTACGCGATGGTTGGAATTTACGGTTTGAATGATCGAATTGGTAACTTGAGTTATTATGACTCCTCAGGCGAGAATCAGTTTACGAAACCATACAGTGATGAGACGGCCCGCACCATGGATGAAGAGGTGAGCAAGTTGGTTGAAGCAGCGTATCAGCGAGCGCTTCATTTGCTTACAGAGAACCGTGAGAAATTAGAAGAGTTGGCTCAGTTGTTATTGGATAAGGAAGTTATCTTCAAAGAAGATCTTGAGCGAGTGCTTGGTGTTAGACCTTATATTGATCGTCAGACCCAAATAGACGAAGCAGAGACAACTGCTCAGATTGAAAAGGATAGATTAGATGCGGCCAATGCACCGGCTATTGAAGCGACTGAGGACACAACTCCAATTGCGGAAGAGTCTCAGGATGAAAAGGCTACTGATTCAAACGAACCCCCAACAACAGAGGAGAGTTAGGTGTGAGTAATTTGTTATTGAGAACATTAGTCGGACTTGTTTTTAGTCTGGTGGTAGTAGGCTCTGCATTTGCAGGGCTTTTGCCATTTACGGTGTTGTTTGGATTTTTCGCGGCGAAAGGTTTTCAAGAATTTGTGAGATTGGTTAATCCTCAGATGAAGCGCTTTCAAAGAAGAGCCGGTTTAGGATTAGCGATTATACTCTATTTAACAGCTGCTTCAACCATGGTTTATGGAACAGACTGGCGATGGATGCTTGTTGTGCCTGTTTTATGGTTGTTGTTTCTTTCGGTCGAAATGATGAAGGTGAGCGCAAGTTTTATTCTTGACACCTCTACCATTTTAATGGGTTTTATTTATACCGTTGTTCCCTTTGCACTTCTTGTATTTTTAAGTAAGATTAATGGTGACTTTGATGCTCGACTTCCTTTTGGATTTTTCTTAATCTTGTGGGCCAATGATACGGGAGCCTATTTCTTTGGTAAGTTTTTCGGAAAGCATAAGTTGCTTGAGGCTGTTTCTCCAAAAAAGACGTGGGAAGGTTTATTCGGTGGAATGGTAAGCGCAATTTTATCAGGGTATTTTCTGTATTCATTGATGCCGAATTCATTCAGCCAAATAGAGTGGGTGGCTATTGCTTCAATTGTTGCAGTCTTTGCGAATATTGGTGATTTAATCGAATCACAAATCAAGCGTATTAAGGGAGTGAAGGATTCAGGAAAATTGTTGCCCGGTCACGGTGGTGTTTTGGATCGTTTCGATGGATTGCTTATTGCATTGCCACTAGTTATTATTTATTTGATTTTGTTTTGATATGACTATACATAAAGAGGGTTTTAAAATTTTAGGTGGAACTTTATTGATTTCGACCATGCTTGTTGGAGGCGCATTTTTGTTGTTCGACATGGCTTTAATATGGATCTTGACGGCTGTGGCTTGCGGAATAGTCTTCTTACTTTTCTTACAGTTTTTCCGTTTGCCAAATCGTGTGAATCGTGCCAAGGAAAACGAATTGGTTGCTCCATGCGATGGAAAGGTTGTCGTTATCGAAGAAGTTGAAGAGCCGGAGTATTTTCAAGGTAAGCGTATTCAAGTTTCGATTTTTATGTCGCCATTGAATGTTCATGCGAACTGGACGCCTTGTTCTGGGGTAGTGAAGTATTTTAAATATCACCCTGGATTGTTTTTGGTGGCTTGGCACCCAAAGAGTAGCACGGAGAATGAGCGTACAACAGTTGTGGTTGAACACGCTCCCGGAAAGGATGTGTTGCTTCGTCAAGTAGCAGGAGCTGTTGCTAGACGAATTGTTTGGTATGTGAATGAAGGTGATGAATTGAATGCAAACGATCAGTTTGGTTTTATCAAATTCGGAAGTCGTGTTGATTTGTATTTCCCATTAGGAACTGAGATTGTAGCGAATATAGATGACGTAACGAAAGGAAACGAAACCGTAATTGCTCGTTGGAAATAATCGAGATTATAGGAATAAAAAAAAGGTCTGAACATTCAGACCTTTTTTTATGATAAGACTTTTTCTTAGTTGTTTGGAGCACCGCCTTGTTCCTTCACTGGCGCACCACCTGGTGTTCCTGGAGCAGGAGCGTTTGGATCTGGCTCAACGTTTCCTTTGATTCGTACAACTTTAACAGGCTCATTAACCGCGTTAGAGTTGATGGTTACTGATTTGTTGATAGGGCCAGGACGTTTTGTATCGTATTTCACTTGAATGATAGAAGAACCACCTGGTAAGATTGGAGTAGTATCACAAGTTGGAACTGTACATCCGCAAGATCCTTTGCACTTACTTAAAGTCAATGGTTCAGTTCCTGAGTTGGTTACTTTAAATTCACAAGCACCGTTTCCACCGAAAGTAACTGTGCCGTAGTCGTGGACTTCTTTGTCAACTGTTATAGCTGGACCAGTTACTAGTTGTGTCTGTGCATTTGCAGCGATTCCAAATCCGATTGCAATAGCTAAAGAGAAAATTACTTTTTTCATTTTGAGTATTAATTAAAATTATTCGATGACTTCACCTTTGATCGTTAACACGGTTGGTTTTGCTTCTGGGTTATTCCAATTAACCATAACTGTTTTGGTGAATGGCCCCATTCTGTTTGTGTCGTAATGAACTGTAATTGAAACACTTTTTCCTGGTTCAATGGTGGTGTTTGGGTCACACTTCGGAGTTGTACATCCGCAAGAACCTTGGCAAGAACTAATGATTAGATTTTGATCACCTGTATTTGACAATTCAAAAGTGCAATTTCCATCAGAACCTTTTTTTACTTGACCGTAATTGTGTTCCGTTTCATTTGGAGTCAACATTGGAGCTCCGAAAGTTGTGATTTTTCCAGGCTGCGCTTCAGCACATCCAGCAAGACCTAAGAAGAAGGCCACTGCAGCAAAAAGGGTAAAATTGATTTTCATATTATTGATTGTTAGTTTTCAAATATCGGTAAGATTTTTTAAAGTCGCTAATGGTTTACTAAAAGCGTGCCACTTCGGAATATTTTAGACGAAGTTTCTGTAATTGTATAGAACCCGTTGGAGAATTCGGAAGTGTTGATTGTTCTTGAGGCTCCCCTTCCAAGATCTTGGTACACCAACCTGCCTTGAGCGTCGCGAATCTCAAGGGTGCTCGTTTGAGCAAGTCCAGTTATATTTAGTTGATCTCTTACAGGGTTAGGGAATAGGTTAAATGTTGAAACGTCTTCTTCTATCACTGATACAATAAAGGAGTTTGCAATGCATCCGAATTCATTTGTGTAGTCGCAGGAGAAGAAAGAACCGAGAGAATCTGGCACACTTGAAATGGAATCAATCGTTAAAGTTCCATCGATAATCCAAGTAATGTTGTCCTGATTAGCGCAATTGGCGCAATTGACAAATCCAGCGTCGAAAATTAGCTCTGGTGTTGTTCCTCCATTTACAACCAAAGAAGCAGAAGGACTGTTGGCAACTGTGTTTCCTGCGGTGCAAGAAAGATAGGGCGAATAGGTATTCGGATTTGAATAACTGTAGCTGTATGTTTCCAAATAAGATAGCGGAATGTTTCCGCTTCCGTTACCTAAGAAGAGTTCGCAAGAAAGTCCTTCAACGTAATCAGTTGAATTAACAAATGTCGATTGAAGGGGAGCACAACCTTCACTAGGAGTGAAATTCAAGACAGGCTGTATCACTAAAACAGGTAAGGAAACAGAAGATAAACAACCTTGAGCCGAAGAAGATTGTGCGGTATAATAGCCGTTTTGATAAACACCATTTTGAAGCGTGCTTACAGCCGTTGAGCCTTGAGCGAATGCAATGTCGTCAAGGAAATATTGGGTTGAAAGGCCACTGCAATTCGAGCATAAGACAGCCCCGTAGGCCCAAGATAGCACAGGTGTAGGCGCATTCGGAAATACTGTTACCGAAGGACCTGATGCTGTGAAAATTGAACCGTCAAGAGAGCAAGTTAATGAGGTGTTATATGCACCTTCGATTGAATAGTTTAAAGCGGTGAAGTTGTCAATTGGGTAATTAACTCCATTCGATTGAAGTACACAAGTCATTCCGTTAAAGGAAGGAGTTGTGTTGTTGGCTTGAATACTTAAAGGACCACAACCTTGCGTCTGACTTAAGTTGAAAGAAGGGAAAATTTGCAGTAGGCTGTCGGTGTTCGAAGTACATCCGAACTCATTTGTGATAGTCCCATAGAAATAACCGCTCAATTGATTTTGGCCTATGTTGAACGGGTTTGAATTCATATTTAGACCAACGCCATTTAGAGTCCAGGAAATAGAACTCGAGCTAGGTAAGTCAATGGCTGTGATTAAACCACCGCTGTAAGTGAGCTCCGTTGAAACAGGATCCGGATAAACTTGAACGATTGTGTCTGTGTAGATGCCGAAATCACTTCCAACAGAGCAAGTCATTTCAGGAGCGAAATTGCCGGCATCGAAATATGTTAAATCAACCGTCAAATTAAATGGAATGGTTTGACCACCAAGCCCGTCGTTAATGACGCATGTCAATCCATCTATGGGGTCTGTGGTATTTGAAAGAACCGCTATTAAAGGACTGCATCCTGCACCAGAGATTATTTCATAGCGTGGTTGAATCACCAACAAAGAGTCGCTCGATGTAGAACAACCATTCGAATCGGTATAGGTTGCTGAATAATATCCATTGTTATAAATTCCATTTATATAGGTTGAAATAGAATCGGCAGATTCATTTAAAATACTTCCATCTAAATTCCATTGCACCGAGTTACCCGCTGAATTATTTGAAAGGGTAACTTGTCCGTACACTGAGGAAAGTTGCGGAGCTAAGGGGTGATCATAAACTGTAATAGGATCGACGGTGTAGGTGTTCGAGTTGGTTCCAGAATAACAATAGATTAAGGGTTCGTATACTCCTGGATCAAGAAATGTGTAATTGAAACTTCCGACAATTGGGGTATAGTCCATTCCAGGAATTAAAATTTCACATTGAATGCCTGCATTCGTAGAAGTATTGTTTACGATGGTGGTATTCAATGGGTAGCAACCTGCGTCGACTGTTGCGCTTGCGTTTATTTCTATGACGAAATAATAACCGGTGTCGGAGGTACATCCGAATTCGTTCGTGTAAACCGCAGCGTAGTTTCCATTTTGGAAATTGTTATTGAAGAAGGTGTTTACACTCTGATCTATAGGATTTAATTCGAGTGGGGTGTTATTCAGAAACCATTGTATTTGATATCCGCTATTGTTGGTTACCTGAACAGTATTGGAGGCATATGACAATATCGGAGCAACAGGGATGTCATAAGATTCTATAAGTTGATCGTTGACTGAATAGTAATTATTTCCGAATGCTGAACATACTTGAGAGACAGTGAAGGTTTCGGGAGCACCCATGGAAAAGGTGTAAGGCGATGCGAAAGTATTTCCCGGAAGATCTGAGTTTTCAAAATGGCAATCGAGCTGTTGGCTCGCAGTTGTGGTGTTTTCAAAAATCACCTCGTTAGGTCCACACGGATTGGACTGATTGTAGGTATATGTTGGGAGAACAAAGTAGATTGAATCTGTATAGGTTTCGCAACTGAATTCGTTTGTTAGTTTAACGTGAAAAAATCCATCAGAAGAATAGTTTGTGGATGCGTTGAATGTTACATCAGTTATGTCGGTGGTTACTCCGTTGAAAATCCATTCGAACGTATCAATTTGGTTGAAGTTCAAACTCAATTCAGGGAAGTTCAATGAAATTGAAGCGCTTTCAGGTAATTGATTTACCGAAATTAAATCTGACGAGGCGAAAGAAGATGTATTTCCTTGGAAATAGATAAATTCAATTACATATTCTCCCGGCTCGATATAACTGTGTGTGTAATTGGAATTGCATGTGTTCAGTATAGTCCCGTCTCCAAAGTTAATTACACAAGAGTCGTTAGCGGAAAACAATGTTTGATTATAAACAGTGATTGAATCGTTTTGGCAGAGCGAAACATCAGAAACTGATATTGCTGCGGTGTTGTATTCGCAACTAAAATCATTTGTGTTTGCACTAGGGTCAAAATTATTTGCGAAAGGATCAATACATCCGTAATAGATGCATGAGTTGTCGAAATTGTTCGCTTGCGGATTGAAGTTGTCTGCATTCGGGTCCGTACATCCAGCGATTAGACAACTACCATCATCTTGGTTTGCATTGGCGTTGAAATTTATTGCAATTGGATTTGTGCATCCCGGAATAATGCATGCCTCGTCAAGCCCGTCGCAGTTTTCATCAATCAGATTTCCACAAATTTCGGCGGCACCAGCATTAATACTGAAATTGGTGTCATTGCAGTCTCCGAATACGGAACCACTTGTTGAATAATTGATTCCGGGAGAGGCACATGCGTTTACAATTGAGAGATAATACCCGTCGTGGTCAACGTCGAGGTAATAATTCAAAAATTGAATTCCATCATCGATGGCATTGTTGCAGTTGTCATCTATACCATTGCAAGACTCAATTGCATTTGGAAGAATGTCAGCGTTGAAATTGTTACAATCGGTATTGTTAGTTGCATATCCTGCACCTAGATTGCTGCAGCTGTTTGTAGCATTTCCCGCTCCGTAACCATCTCCGTCTGCGTCGATATAATAATTCACGAATGTGAGTCCGTCATCGATGAGATTGTTACAGTTATCGTCGATAGAATTACATATTTCAATGGCGTTCGGACGAATACTTGCGTTGTTGTTGTTGCAGTCCAAATTGTTGGTAACATAGTTTCCGAAAATAGGTGTACAGGAGTTAGTAGCTGCACCAGCGCCAAAACCGTCTTGGTCGGTATCTATGTAATAATTCACGAATACAAGACCTTCATTGATTTGGCCATTGCAATTGTCGTCAATTAGATTGCATAATTCTACAGCTCCTGGTTTAACTTGAGCATTCGCGTCGTTACAATCACCATTGTTTGTGACATATCCTGCCGGTGGGGAGCAGGCACTTAAACTTGCATTCGGATTTCCATATCCATCGCCGTCGCTATCTGCGTAATAAGTAATGAATGAGAATCCTTCATTGATGAGCCCATCGCAATTGTCGTCGAATGTGTTACAAACTTCTAAAGCATTCGGGTAAATTGAACTGTTGCTATCGTCGCAGTCGGTTGAATTTGTTACATATCCAGAAGGTTGAGAACATGCTGAGAGTGTTGAATTTAAATTTCCAAAAGTATCCGAATCGGAATCGGCGTAGTAGGTCGTTGGAAGTATACATGAACCGTCATTCACTGTGGCAATTGGAGAATAATTGCATGCCGTTGGAATGGTGCAACCATTCACAACACATGAGCCGTCATACCAAGTTGCATTCGGATTGTAGTTTGACGAGGTAGGGTAGATACAACCAGGAATATCACATGATCCATCATCAATTGTTGCAGCAGGGACATAGTTGTTTGCCAGAGGATTCATGCAACCAGCAGTCTGCGTCAAGGTGAACAAGTTCATTCGAACCACAGGCATTTTAGCCAGGAAGAATAATCCGTTGTTTTCAGGATAGCGTACGAAGCTCGTTTGGTCAATTGCCGCTCCGCTTCTACAAACTTTAAAAGCTTGCGAGCCCACGGTGTTTTCTACCATTACGATGTATATGCTATCAACCATCAATTGTAAAGGGGTTGGTAGTTGAAGCGTAATCAGCTTTTGTTGGCCGAGTGCGTTTATATCCCAGGCGTTTACAGGATAAACAACCGATGTTGCTTGCAGATTGGTGAAATCTGTTCTATATATTTTTGCTTGTATTGTTGTCCCAACAGCAGTTCCGGGTCCAACAGCCACAGCAATAGAACTACACTTCACAGTGTTTGATCTTCCTTGAAAAATATTTCCTACCTGATATGTTTGCCCAGCGTATAGGGCGCTCGGTGTAAACTCATCTTCCATTGGCCCTTCGTCACGAGCGTATTGATAGTCGGTGACAAAGTAATCTAGCGTATCTTTATTGTTCGAAGGAGCTTCATCTGTTTGTGTCTGATTTATTTGATAAGCTATTCTGAAATAACCTGTCGTGGTGCTTGGTGTAAATCCTGTAGTTAAAGTGTAATTACCTGTGGCACCAGCTACAACATTAGAGTTTGCTGTTGTTTGGTTGTAAATCGCTGTATTTACGGAATTGATAACTTTAACATTCAGATTGGTTCCTGTCTGCGTTGCGCTTCCGATGTTTGTTGCCTTCGCATTGAATTTGAAAGGCACAAGCATTGTTTTCGGATAACGATCGTAGGGCAAATCATGAAAATCATTTGGCGGAACAGGAGTGGTGTTGCCGAATGTGGTATACCTCGTGTTGTTGATAGCGAGGTTGTTGATGCTCGGTTTGAAAACAGTTATGTCATCTATTGCCCAGTGGTAATAACTGCCGGAGTAGAGAAATCGAAGCTTGACATCTGTTTGTCCAATTGCTCCAGCCGGAAAGGTTGCCGACTTCCACTCAGCAGTAGCTCCAGGGAAGTCAGACTGCGTAACCATATCCACCCAGCTTGTTCCGTTGTTAATGGAGTATTGAACTTTGATGGTTGAGCTGTAATTTCGGAATTGTTGCTGATAGGTCACAACTGCACCCGTTATTCCAGCCAACGAAAAGGAATTTGAGATGAGCCAAGCGTTGTGAGGACCAGGGTCTGGACCGGTTCCAAAGCCACCACATTGGTTGTCGTCATCATCCCAGTAATTCGAATCGAAAATCATAAACCCGTTGCTCTGGGTTACTGAATTAAATGCCGAGCTTCCTCCTGCGCATGAACCTCTAGAAGTAACAGCGTTACTTGGAACGGTACTCGGTCCTCGGTATTCCCAAACCCCAATATTGGATGTGCTTCCGTTGGTCCATGTTGCTGGAAGTCCTTCTGCAAAATCCCAAGAGTACAAGGGAACTCCAAGCACTTGGGCAAATGAATGCAATTGCGAAGCGCAAATGAGAAACAATGTAAGTAAGGCGCGGTATAGCATTTGCTCAAAAATAGGGTATACCCTTTGAACAAACAAGATTAATATTTTCGAATTATTGTAGAAAGAGCTGTTGAAGAATTTTATCTAATTCGGTCGGGATTGTTCTTTAAAAACGAGTCCCAACTTTTGTAATTCCCTTTAGCTGACAGTGGTGAGCTGGTCTGAAAATAATGACACACAGCGGCAGCAACACCATCGGTTGCATCCATTTTCTTGGGCATGTCGACTTGATTAATTTTCAAAATCTGCTGAAGCATGGCGGCAACCTGCTCTTTCGAGGCGTTACCGTTTCCGGTAATGCTTTGTTTTATTTTTCGAGGGGCGTATTCTACAACTGAGAGTTTGTGGCTGAGTGCAGCAGCAATGGCTACGCCTTGGGCTCTCCCCAATTTCAACATAGATTGCACGTTCTTTCCGAAAAAGGGTGCTTCAATGGCAAGCTCATCCGGATGGAACTCTTCAATAATTTCTACACAACGGGTGAATATTTTTTCGAGCTTCAACGCATGATCGGAAATCTTGTCCATACGAACTACATCCATAGCTAAGAGCGTCATTTTTTTATCTTCCACACGAATTACACCATACCCTAAAATGCTGGTGCCTGGATCAATTCCTAAAATGATTCGTTCTTTTGTGCTCAAATGAATTTACTTTGAGCTTCAAAGGTAATCTGTTTCGTGAAAGACACTCTTCCCAAAATAACGATTGTTGTTCCATTTAGGAATATTCCAAAGCAAGATCAACTTGATGATTCGAGTTTTGCAATTTTCTTGAGTTCTTTGAAGTCGGTTTCGGTAATGGTTCAGGAGGTGATTTTAGTGAATGATCATTCAGCAGACAGTTCAGTGGCACAAGTCGAATTTTTCAAAGAATTTAATTGGAAAGTCTTATCGCTAAATAAAGCTGAAACTGGGAAAAAGACTGCTTTGGAATTGGGGATTCAAGAAGCGAAAACAGAATACATTTGGACGTTGGATGCCGACGTTGAAATACTGAATTTGAATACCAAGCGTTTTGAAGAATTTCAAAATGAATTGAAAGCGGATCTTGTCATTCTCCCCGTGATCATGAAGTCGGGAAGAAGTTTTTTTGAAAGGCTGCAATGCAATGAATGGAGGTATATGCAGTTTCTGACTTGGTTGAGTGGGCGTATGAAAATTCCTATGATGTGTAACGGAGCAAATTTGATTTTTAAGCGTTCGGTTTTTCTGGCAAACATTGAATCTCATCGTTTGATTTCAAGCGGAGATGATCTTTTTTTATTGGCAGAAACGATGAGGAATAAAGGAGAAATTGTTCTCTTGTGGAACGGGTTTTCGGATGTAGTTATTTCTCCTGTTACGTCGCTGAATGATGCCGTTAGCCAGCGATTGAGATGGGCGGGAAAAACAACTAAAATTCCCGCGACGAAATCAAGTATTTTACATTTCAGTTTTGCTCTTTTCAGTGCGATTCATTTGCTCGCTGTTATGGGTTGCTTCTTTACATCCTTCCAGGAAGTAAGTTTGATATTTTTACTGGCGAAAATTTGTTTCGAGGTTATTGGAATCCAATTCATTTTTTCAAGCCGAATTGGATTGAAGGAAATCTTAGTGCTGATTCCTCAATTAGTGGTTTACCCTTTTTTCAGTCTTTTTATCTTTATAAGTAGTTTATTTTTCGTTCCGAAATGGAAGGGGAGAAGAGTAAGTTTGAAGTAACCATGGAATCTAATTCTGCGCTTCAGCGATTCATAAAAAACAAACTGGCTATGTCGGGTTTGATTTTTATTTTTCTCGTGGTTTTGGTATCTGTTTTTGGTGGATTGGTGCGTTTAGACAAAACGGATAATGCGAACGATCAGAAGTTAAGTTTGGCTTTGTGTAAGCCTGGTTTTTCTGTTGAGTATGTTGCCCTTAAGTCAGATGAAGGAGAGTGGTTCCCTATTTCGAAAGGTGAATTATTTGGAGATTCAATTAAGGTTGAATTGTTCGAGAAAAATGGGGGAGGCGAGACAATGAATTTCGCTTTGAGCGATTTGAAAAAAGATGCTAAAGGAGATGTTATTTCCCAAAAGAAATTTTGGCTAGGAACAGATAAATATGGAAGAGATGTGTTGTCTCGATTAATGGCGGGCGCCTCCGTTTCTTTGTTAGTTGGAACCATTGCTGTCATTATTTCTTTGTTGCTTGGAGTTACTCTTGGTTTGTGGGCAGGATATTTCAAAGGATGGATAGACGCGGTCATCTCTTATTTCATTCAGGTAGTATGGGCCATTCCCACATTGCTTTTGGTGATGGCTATTTGTTTCGCTTTTGGAACGGGATTTTGGAAGGTATTTGTCGCGGTTGGTTTGACCATGTGGGTGGAAGTAGCGCGAATCACTCGCGGTCAGGTTCTCGGCGTTCGAGAAAAGGAATACATTGAAGCTGCAAAGGCAATAGGAAATTCTTCTTCAAGAATTATTTTTCGCCATGTCTTACCAAATGTTCTTTCTCCTATTATTGTCATGTCCGCAGCAAATTTCGCTTCGGCTATTCTCATGGAAGCAGGATTGAGTTTTTTGGGATTGGGAGCGCAAATTCCAACACCGAGTTGGGGGAATATGATTCGCGAAAGTTATTCTTATCTAACGACCGATATGGCATATTTAGCATTCTTGCCGGGAGTTTGTATTATGCTTTTAGTACTTTCGTTTATGATGGTTGGAAATGGATTACGTGATGCACTTGATGTTCGTGAGAATTGAAAAATAGTTTGAGATGAAATTGAAAATTTTGTTGTCGGTTTTCTTTGCATTGCAGTTGCTCATTTGCTTCGCGCAGCCTTCTGCTTATCCCACTGGATTCGGTTTTACGCGTTCGGCAAGAGAGGCCGCGCTGAAAACAGAGTCTCCCGTTTTTTTATCGATGCAACCATACATGCGCAACGACCTACCACTTTCAAAAATGGAAGGTGAGCTGAAGGACAGCGTTAAAATCTATCATGATGTTGCAGCCATCGCATTGCGTAAGCACCTCTTTGAATACAACGAAGGTGATGTCCACATTCGCATGAACTTTCTTTATAACATCGCAGGAGGTAAAGATTTTACAGACACATTAAACTATCCGCGTTCAAAAAGGATTATAAGCAACACGCGTGGACTTTGGGTGCAAGCTGATTTCGGAGATAAGGTTTCTGTTGAAACCGGTTTTTACGAAAGTCAAGAATACATGCCGAAGTACCTGAAGAACTACGTTGACAGTTTAGGAGTAATTCCAGGATTTGGACGTGACAAGGATTTTACAATTATTCGCGATGTTGTCGATTACTCTTCCTCGTTTTCGCGCATTACCGTTCAGCCGAACCAAGTCTTACGATTGCACATGGGCTACGGTAAGCACAAGATTGGAAGTGGTTATCGCTCGTTGCTTTGGTCAGATGGCATGTTTAATTATCCGTATTTTCAATTTGATATTACGAAAGGAAAGGTAAAGTACTCCCATGTGTGGAATGTGATGCAAAGCTTGGAACGATTGCCTTTGGGAGATACCCCTGAGTCTACCTTTAGAAGAAAGGCAGGAAGCTTTTCTTACTTAAGTTGGAAGCCAACTGCAAAGGTTGAGCTTTCACTTTTTGAATCTGTTATTTGGAACCGTTACGATTCTAATCTCTTGCCGCAATCGTTGCCTGTGAATTTTTATTCTCCTTTCATAGGAACAGGTTTTACCCAAGCGAATTCAACAAGAAACAATTTTAATTTGGGAGTTGATGCGAACATTAGATTGTCAAAGAACATAGAATTTTATGCTCAAGCGTATGCCGATGCCTTAGGAGATTACAAAAAGAATGGTGCCCTGCAACTGGGTTTGCAGTCCTATAATTTAGGTGTCAAGAATTTTGATTTGGGCGTTGAATACAATCGTGTTCAGAGCGACGTATACTCGTTCGCAGCGTTGTATACAGATGCCACGCATATGAATCAAACAGTGGGACATCCGCTGAACAACATGTACGAATATGTTGTGCGTTCGCGCTATCGTTATGGAAGATATTTCGCTCGTGTGAAATGGAACTACATTGTTCAGAACAGATTGGAAGAGCGCAACGATGAGCCTATGTGGATCAATCGAAATTTGAAACAATGGGATGTAGAAGTTGGATATTGGATTAATCCGAAAACCAATTCTGAATTTGTTGTTTCCTATTCGGATAGA
This sequence comes from Flavobacteriales bacterium, assembly GCA_030729695.1. Classification (GTDB taxonomy): domain Bacteria; phylum Bacteroidota; class Bacteroidia; order Flavobacteriales_D; family Sanyastnellaceae; genus CAIZGX01. Next base: position 39,026 of record JANQWV010000041.1, read on the forward strand.
ATTGATGATAAATCGAATGATTTAGTGAAGCAACATGCAACAATTCTCATGTTTGGAATTCGAACCGGATTACATGCTGTGTATCGCGATTTTTGAATACATTTGATTCAACCTAACCGGAACTAAATTGAAAGATATCGTCTTCGCCTTCCTTAGTGCGTTTGCCATTGTATTAGTGGCAACACCACCACTTATCAAAGTTGCGAAGATGAAGCACCTTGTAGATGAACCAAGCAATGAACGAAAGCTTCATCGAAAGAGCATTCCAACGCTAGGCGGTATTCTAATTTTTGCTGCAACAATTATTTCTTATTGCTTGTGGTTCCCTTCACGCGATGCTTGGGAATTGGGAGCAAACTACAATCCGCTTCAAGCGCTGAACGAATTCAAGTATATTTTGGCATCCATGTTCGCTTTGTTTTTCATTGGCTTGAAAGACGATATTGTTGGCGTAGATCCTATGAAGAAATTGGTCGTTCACCTGTTAGTGGGATTAACGTTAGTCGTACTCGCAGACATTCGCCTAACTGAATTTTGGGGATTGTTCGAGGTAGATAAATTGCCCTATTGGCTGAGTGTTGTTCTTTCTATTTTTATATACATTGTTATTGTGAATGCAATCAATTTAATTGATGGAGTCGATGGTTTAGCAGGAGGTATTGGGTTAATTGGAAGTGTAACTTTCACGCTTTGGTTTTATAAAACAGGCGATATGCCTTTGGCTTTGTTGGCCGTAGGATTGGCTGGCTCGCTACTTGGATTTTTGATATTCAACTTCCAACCCGCTCGTATTTTTATGGGTGATTCGGGGTCTTTGATTATTGGAATATGTATGTACGTGTTAGCAATGAAGTTGATTGAATTTCCGCCCTCGAAATTATCAGTGGCCATGCAGATTGTGTCGAAGCCCATTTTCGCCATGGCAATATTGGCTTATCCGTTAATAGACACGCTGCGGGTTTTTACTATTCGGATTTTAAATGGAAAATCTCCTTTCCTTGCAGATAAAAATCACATACATCATCGCTTGTTGGCCTTGGGATTAAAGCACTATCAAGTCTCGTTTGTGTTATACGGTTACACCTTGCTAATCATTGGTACAACGTTTCTTATGCCACCGCAAACGCCGAACATTTCGTTCTTGGCGGTTGGAAGTATTGCAGTCCTGTTGGCCTACGTGCCATTTATGATACCAATGAAAAATCAGTTGAAGTAAGGGGTAGCATATTGCTTTACCGCTTTCTCATCGATTGTTTCTCCTGATAGAATGATTAATCGTTCAATAACATTTCTAAATTCACGAATGTTACCTGTCCAGTCATGTTGCTGCAACGCCTTTAAGGCCGCAGCATTGATGTTCTTCTTTGGCTGTCCGTATTCGTCTGCAATTTGTTGAAGGAAATGATCTGCCAATAAAGGAAGGTCGTCTTTTCTTTCATTCAATGAAGGAACCTTGATTACGATTACAGAAAGACGGTGGTATAAGTCTTCACGGAAATTACCCGATGCGATTTCTTTTTTCAAATCTTTGTTGGTCGCTGCAAGAATTCGAACATTTACTTTCATGTCTTTTTCACCTCCCACACGAGTGATTTTATTTTCTTGAAGCGCCCGCAAAACCTTGGCTTGCGCAGATAGTGACATGTCTCCGATTTCATCGAGAAACAAGGTGCCGTTGTCCGCTAACTCAAATTTTCCTGGCTTTGTTTTTACCGCCGAGGTAAATGCACCTTTCTCATGTCCGAACAATTCGCTTTCAATCAATTCAGACGGAATAGCCGCGCAGTTCACTTCAATAAAAGCTTGCGTTGCTCTGTTACTTTTTTCATGAAGTTGACGAGCGACCAACTCTTTCCCACATCCATTTCCACCTGTGATTAACACCCGAGCATCGGTTGGCGCAACCGTATCGATCATTTTGATGATTTCAAGAATGGATTTACTTTCTCCAATAATGTTCGATCCAATGACTTTGTTGAGTTTCTTTTTAAGTGTCTTAGTCTCTTTAACAAGCGCATCGTGTTTGTTGGCGTTTCGGGTTGAAACCAATACACGATTCAAATCAAGGGGTTTCTGAATAAAGTCATAGGCTCCTCGTTTAATGGCTTCCACGGCCGTGTCAATGGTTCCATGTCCCGTTATCATTACCACAGGAACCTGAATGTCTTCCTTTTTCAATTCAGATAAAAAGTCGAGACCATCGAGCTTAGGCATTTTTATGTCACAAAAGATTAAATCGAAAGATTCTTTGAGAACCATTTTCAATGCGGTCTCTCCATCTGGCGCTTCGGAAATAGTGAATCCCTCGTATTCAAGGACTTCTTTCAGGGCGCTGCGGATGGCAGCTTCATCGTCGACAATTAAAATTTTAGACATGTTTAAGGCTTTTCGCAAAAGTAGCGCAAAGCGTTGATAAGTTTATTCGGGAAAGTGCAAGTTTTGGCGGGGTGTTCAATTCCTGAAAAGTATCTTTGCGAAGTGAGTCAAAGAGATTTTTTAAGTGAGTTGAACGACGCTCAGCGTGCAGCAGCTCGACACATTTCAGGTCCATTGATGGTTATTGCAGGAGCGGGTTCAGGAAAGACGCGTGTCTTGACTTACCGCATTGCGCACATGATTCAAAATGGAGTAGATCCGTTCAGTATTTTGTCGTTGACCTTTACCAACAAGGCGGCTAAAGAAATGAAAGAGCGTATTGCGAATCTGATGGGAGAGGACAACGCGCGTAACATATGGATGGGAACCTTCCACAGTGTTTTTGCGCGCATTCTTCGTTCCGAAGCTGATCGCATTGGCTATCCTCGGAATTTCAGTATTTACGATACTGCAGATAGCAAGGGGCTCATCAAAGATATTTTGAAAGAGATGTCGCTAGACGACAAGATCTATAAACCAGGAATGGTGCAGAGTCGTATTTCTTCCTGCAAGAATAATTTAATTGGAGCTGCGGATTATCCGGAACAAGTAGAGTTAGTTTCAGATGATCATGCTGCGAAGCGCCCGATGATGGCTGAGATCTTTAGAAAGTATGATCAGCGCTTGTTTCAAGCAGGTGCAATGGACTTCGATGATTTGCTTTTCAAGACCAATGTGTTGTTCCGAGATCATGCAGATGTGCTTCATAGATATCAGCACAAGTTTCAGTTCATCATGGTTGATGAGTATCAGGATACCAACTTTTCGCAATACTTGATTGTAAAGCAGCTGGCTGCCGTGAACGAAAATCTTTGTGTTGTTGGCGACGATGCCCAGAGTATCTATGCCTTCCGTGGAGCGAACATTCAAAATATTCTGAACTTCAGAAAAGACTATCCCGATTATTCGTTGTACAAACTCGAACAGAATTATCGTTCAACGAAGGTCATTGTTGAAGCTGCAAATTCGATCATTGGCAACAACAAGAATCAGATCAAGAAGAATGTCTGGACAGCCAATGATGAAGGGAACAAGATTCGTCTTCATCAAGCACCAACAGACAATGAAGAGGGTATGTTCGTAGCAAATACCATTTTCAAATTACAGAAGGAAGACGGAGGAACCTATCACGATTTCGCCATTCTTTATCGGACCAACGCACAGTCTCGTGCAATGGAGGAGGCCTTAAGGAAATTGAATATTCCTTATAAAATTTACGGTGGTTTAAGTTTCTATCAACGAAAAGAGATCAAAGATTTGTTGGCGTATTTCAGATTAACAGCTAACCACAAAGACGAAGAAGCGCTAAAGCGCGTGATCAATTACCCTGCGCGCGGAATAGGAAAAACAACGTTAGAGAAATTGATAGTGGGCGCTTCCGAGCGTGAGATTAGTATTTGGGAAATGATTGCTCGGAGCTTCGAAGTGGGCATCTCAGGTGCCGTTGCGAATAAACTCAACGACTTCGTAACCATGATCCAAAGCTTCGCAACGGAGCTCACCACCAAGCCTGCCTACGACCTCGGTATGCACATTGCCGCAGCCTCAGGCTTGTTGGTAGAAGTGAATGCAGACCGAACCCCCGAAGGAGTGGCGCGCGTTGAGAACATTCAAGAATTACTCGCCGGATTAAAAGAATTCTCTGAACGAGAAACCGAAGACGGCTCAATGCCTTCGCTCTCTGACTTCTTAATAGATGTGGCCTTGCTCACAGACACCGAGAGCTCAGATGTAGATGAAACGAAAAGCGTTTCACTCATGACCATTCACTCTGCAAAGGGACTCGAGTTTCCAAACGTATTCATCGTTGGAATGGAAGAAAATCTCTTCCCTTCACAAATGTCCTTGAACGCGCGAGAAGACCTAGAGGAAGAGCGAAGACTTTTCTACGTTGCGTTAACACGCGCCGAGAAAAGAGCCATTCTTTCCTACGCAAATTCGCGATTCAAATGGGGACAGTTCACCTACTGCGAACCTTCTCGTTTCATCGAAGAAATCGATGAGAAATTTTTAGAAACCACTTCAGGAAAGAAAACACCGCCCCAATCAAAGTCATTCGATTTCGGTGAAGAACGTGGTAAGTTCGGTGGCGGAATTAACAGACTTCCATTACAAGACAAACCAAAGTCTTCTTTCCCACCTTCTTCACCAACACCTCCGCCAATGCCTCCGCAGATTGACACGAGTAAGTTGAAGAAAGTAGACATGAACGCGCCTGTTCCATTGCCTGCAGGAGATTGGGCGTTGCCTCATGAAATTCAAGTAGGGGTGGAAGTTCAACACGAGAAATTCGGTAAAGGAAAAGTCATTAAAGTGGAAGGCGAAAGTCCGAATGAAAAGGCAACAGTGTTCTTTCCTTCAGAAGGACAAAAGCAGTTGTTGCTGAAATTCGCTAAGCTGAAAATTGTCGGCGCTTAATTGTAATGTATATTTGTTAGACCTCATTTAAATTTATTATGAATCCCCACCGCTTTCAGAAGCCAGATGTTGTTGTGCCGTTAGAGATGAATAGTGCGCGTCCTGAAATTACTTTGCCCGAATACGGAAGAAATATTCAGAAGATGGTGCAGTATGCTCTTACTCTTGAAGACCGCGATGAGCGCGCTCGTTGTTGCAAAGCCATCATTTCTGTAATGGGACAATTGTTCCCTTATCTGCGTGATATGGAAGATTTCAATCACAAACTTTGGGATCACTTACACATCATGAGCGATTTTCGTCTTGATGTTGACTCTCCTTATCCAAAGCCTGAACCTTCTCAGTTTGCTGTAAAGCCAGACCGCATAAACTATCCGCAAGGTCCTGTTAAGTTTGGTCACTACGGAAGATACGTAGAGAAGATGATTGACAAATGTGTTGGAATGGAAGAAGGTGAAGAGAAGACGAACTTCACTCGTTCTATTGCAACGCTCATGAAGCAAAACGCTTTGAACTGGAATCGCGCGACAATTACCGACGATGTAATTTTAGAAGATTTGAAATATTTGAGTGGCGCGAAACTTTCTGTTGAGAATATTCAAGAGATTCACGCAGTAAAGACCATTCAAGGATCTAAGTACAACGACTTTGTTGAAGACAGTTACCGCAACAACAAGAAGCGTAACAACAACAACAAGAAGAAGAAATTCAAGAAGAAATATTAAGAGGTGTATTTTTCATGACGCTTCTCGAAGACATTCAGCACGGAATATTTCATATCATTGACGAGGGTGCCATTGATCATCTCTTGTTTTTATGGGTGCTCGCTATTGGTCTCACGTTTAACGACCGTCGTATGCTCTTGTGGTCGATTACGGGGTTTACTTTAGGACACGCAGTGGCCGCTGCAGCTGTTGTTTTTGGATTGCCAATGCTGTCCATGGAATGGGTAGAGTTTGCAATTCCGCTTACCATTGTTGCCCGTGGTATTCAACGCTTGATCTCTCCAACCGAGACAACGACCGTTCCTTGGAAGACTATTCTTGTTATTGCCTTGTTCGGATTCATTCACGGTTCTGCGATATCAACAGAGTTGAAGATGACTTTAATGAAAGGAGATAGTTTAGCTGGGAAGTTAATCGGATTTAATATCGGTGTAGAGTTGGGGCAGCTGCTTTGCATTTCAGGGATACTCTTGATTTCTATTACTTTGAATCGCCTTTTGCGCATTCATGCAAACATGGTAACCCGAATCTTGTTGGTTCCCGCTATTATTTATGCGATTTTCTTGGCTGTAATTAATTTTCCTTTGAACTAAATGCGAGTAAATTTGTCTAGATTCTTGAAATGGCTTTTTATCTTGCCGATTCGATTTTATCAGGGGTTTATTTCTCCTTGGTTAGGATCGAATTGCAGATACCAGCCGACCTGCAGCGCATACGCTGTTGAGGCCATTCAAGAGTGGGGTGTTCTTAAGGGATTGTACATGGGAGGAAAACGAATTTTAAGTTGTCACCCTTGGGGGAAAAGTGGTTATGACCCGGTGCCGAAAAATCCGGATGTAAATGGAAGAATTAAATAGTGAAATATGAAAAAGTTAGCAGTGGTTTTAGGAGTGGCACTTACAGTAGGATTAACCGCGTGTTTCGATTCTGAAACTGAAATTTTAAAGCAAGCGCGCACAACGCAGCAAGGTGTTTTGTCGAAGCAAAATGCATTGGTTGCAGATTTAGATAAAGAAATTGCCTCAGCAGAGAAAGAGATTTCTTCTTTGACTCAAAACCCATTGGACAGCGCTGGAGTTATTCGTGTGAATGAATTGTCTGAGCGTGTTTCTATGATTAACACGTTGAAAGACGAAGTGGTAAACTACAAATTGAACTTGAAGGAAATTCCGGAAGGATCTGCTATTAAAGACGACGCTTTTTTCAAGGAATTGAAAGACGAGCAGGTATTGAAGTTGGCGAAGGAACAAGATTCGTTGTTCAATATCTTGAAGTCTCAAGTTGAATCTGAATTGTTATAATGCGCATTCGTCCAAGAAGAAATAGAGCAAACGCTTCCGTTCGCGGAATGGTTCGCGAAACGAGATTGTCTCTCGAGCAATTGGTATATCCGCTTTTTTTGTTGGAAGACAAACAAGCGGTGCAGCCTATTTTAAGCATGCCTGGAATTTCCAGATTTGGTTTGGAAAAATTAATGGTAGAAGTAGATGAGTGCATGAATTCAGGTGTAACAAATTTCATTTTGTTTCCGGCTGTTGATGAGAAGCACAAAGACAAGTACGCCACTTATTCTTTGGATGCTTCAAACTTTTATCTATCTGCTATTCGTGAGTTGAAGAAACGTTTTCCAGAAGCTGTGTTTATTTCAGATGTGGCAATGGATCCATACAGTTCAGACGGACACGATGGTTTGGTGATTGATGGAAAGATTGTCAACGACGAGACACTTCCAATTTTATCTGCCATGGCTTTGGCTCAAGCTGAAGCGGGATTTGATATCATAGGTCCGAGCGATATGATGGACGGAAGAGTAGGAGAGATACGTGACACGTTAGACGATCACGGTTTTGTGAATGTGGGTATCATGTCTTACACGGCGAAGTATGCCAGTGCTTTTTACGGACCTTTCCGCGAGGCATTGGACAGCGCGCCAAAGAGCGGGGATAAGAAGACGTACCAAATGGATTACGCCAATAGAAATGAAGCCTTGCGTGAGGCGGACTTGGATGAAGAGGAAGGAGCAGATTTTTTAATGGTGAAGCCGGCCTTGTGCTATTTAGATGTGATTCGCGATTTGAGTAATTATTCTTCCTTGCCCATTGCTGCTTACAACGTAAGCGGCGAGTATGCTATGCTGAAGGCGGCTGCTGAAAGAGGTTGGATAGATTACAACAAGGCCATGCCTGAAATGCTTACAAGCATAGCTCGTTCTGGCGCAAGTGTTATTCTAACTTATTTCGCCAAAGAATATGCTCAAAAATTTCATTCTAAGTTTTAGTTGTGTTCTTGTTTTAAGTGCGAATGCACAAAGTGTCTACCAAAACGTAGAACTCGTTTCAACGAAGGGAAGATTTTCTCCCTTCAATCCTTGTGAACCCAGTATTGCTATCGATCCGACCAATCCAAAGAGAATGGTGGCTGGTTCAATCTTGAATAACGTATACAAAAGTATTGATGGAGGAGTTACATGGGATCACGATGTTCTGAAGTCTTCACACGGTGTGTATGGAGATCCAACGATAGTGGCCTCTCTTAAAGGCGACTTCTACTATCTGCATTTAGGAGATCCTGGCAACGGCGGTTACAGTAATTCTCGTTGGCTAGAATCCATTGTTATTCAGCAATTGAAAGAAAAGAAATTTTCGTGCAAGCGAAATTGCTGGACTGACGGAATAGCGATTGGTACGAACGCTCCGAAAGATCAAGACAAGCAATGGGCAACCACTTCGAAAGATGGAAGCGAAATTTATGTTACTTGGACTGAGTTTGATAAATACGACAGCAAAGAACCGAATGATCATTCGAGAATTCTTTTTTCGAAAGGAAAAAAAGGAGATTCAAGTTTCTCTAAGCCTACCGTTATTAGTGATGTTGAAGGCGGATGCATAGATGATGACAACACCACTGAAGGTGCGGTTCCTGCAGCGGGATTGAACAACGAAGTTTATGTGGCTTGGGCACATCGCGAGTTTATCTATTTCAATAAATCGTTAGACGGCGGAATAACGTGGATGCCGAAATCAAAAGTAATCATGGCTATTCCGGGCGGATGGAATCAGGAAATTCCGGGTGTCTATCGCGCCAATGGAATGCCAATCCTGCTAAGCGATTTAAGCAATGGTCCGAACAGAGGAAATCTCTATTTGTGTTGGAGCGATGAACGCAACGGCGACGTGGATGTTTTTGTTTCGTCTTCATCCGATGGAGGAGACCACTGGACGGAAGCTGTTCGCGTAAACAACGACGATACGCATGCACATCAGTTTTTTCCTTGGATGACCGTTGATGTTGTTACTGGAAATTTACACGCAGTGTTTTACGATAGAAGAAATTACACCGATTACAACACCGATGTTTATTTGGCGTCTTCCACTGATGGTGGAAAGACTTGGACTAACGAGCGCATTAGCGAAAAGCCCTTCGTGTCGAATGCAAGTGTATTTCTTGGAGATTACAACAATATCTCGGCGGTGAATGGTGTCGTTCGTCCAATCTGGACGCGCATCGATAACTTCCGCACGTCAGTGTGGATTGCGTTGATTCAGAAGTAAAATTTCAATTTAGAATTCAGCGTTCTTCGGAGTACGAGGGAAAGGTATAACGTCGCGAATGTTGGTCATACCCGTTACGTACATCACCAATCTTTCGAAGCCCAATCCGAATCCGGCGTGTTGACATGTTCCGAACTTGCGTGTTTCCAAATACCACCACATGCTTTCTTCCGGAATGTTGAACTGCTTACATTTTTCAAGGAGCACATCGTAGCGTTCTTCACGCTGACTTCCACCAATAATTTCACCAATGCCAGGAACCAAAATATCCATAGCAGCTACGGTTTTTTGGTCTTCATTCAAACGCATATAAAACGCCTTAATTGCAGCAGGGTAGTTGGTTAGCACAACAGGTTTTTGGAAATGCTTTTCAACCAAATATCTTTCGTGCTCACTCTGAAGATCAATTCCCCATTCAATTGGGTATTTGAATTTTTTCTTTTTGTAGTGACTTGAATTCAAGAGAATGTCGATCGCTTCAGTGTATGTGATACGCTCGAAGGTGTTGTTCGCAACGAACTCGAGGCGTTCGATGAGTGGCGCGGTTTGACGCTCTTCTGTTGGTTTCTGTTTATCTTCTGTAGCTTCGCGCTCTTGAAGGAAAAGCAAGTCTTCTTTTCCGTTTTCCAAAACGTAGCGAATGCAATACTTCAAAAAGTCTTCTGCTAAATCTGCGTTGGCAGCAAGGTCGTTGAATGCCACTTCAGGTTCAATCATCCAGAACTCGGCAAGGTGTCTGCTCGTGTTGCTGTTTTCGGCACGGAACGTTGGTCCGAAAGTGTATACTTTTCCAAGTGCCAGCGCAGCCAATTCTGCTTCAAGCTGTCCGCTTACCGTAAGGTGCGTGTGCTTTCCGAAGAAGTCTTCGCCGAAATCGATTGTCCCGTCTTCCTTACGTGGTGGGTTTTCTAGGTCGAAGTTGGAAACCGTAAACATTTCTCCAGCACCTTCAGCATCGCTTCCGGTAATGATTGGAGCGTGAATGTTCACGAATCCGTTTTGATTGAAATAATTGTGTATCGCGAAAGACAATTGATGACGAAGTCTGAATACCGCACTGAATGTTGATGTGCGGAAACGCAAGTGCGCTTTTTCACGAAGGAATTCCAATGAATGTTTTTTCATTTGAATAGGAAATTCCATCGGATTGCTTTCGCCCAAAACTTCAACTTTTGAAGCGGTAAGCTCTATCGCTTGGCCTTTTCCTAAGCTTTCAGTAAGTGTTCCATGAACGGAAATACAAGCACCTGTATGAATGCGCTTGCTGTCTTCTTCCGAAAGAGAATCTGCATTTACAACCACTTGCAAATTCGAGATGCAAGACCCGTCGTTTAAAGCAATGAATTGCTCGTTGCGAAAAGTGCGCACCCAACCTTTGAGTTGAATGGTAGTTCCTATAGGAAGTGACGAAATTATTTCTTTGATGTTCATGGTGAAAAAATGAGTGGCAAATATACGCCACGAGAGGTTATACTTGGGCCTGATCGCTTTCAACAATTCCGTCGCGCATACGAACCACGCGTTTCGCGCGAAGGGCAATGTCTTCTTCGTGTGTTACAAGAACGATAGTGTTTCCGGCTTGATGAATAATGTCGAAGAGCTGCATGATTTCTTCGCTGGTCTTGGTGTCGAGGTTCCCTGTGGGTTCATCGGCCAAGATAATGGAAGGGTGATTCACAAGTGCTCTTGCAACAGCAACGCGTTGGCGCTGTCCGCCCGAAAGCTCATTTGGCTTGTGCGTGATGCGATTCCCCAAACCCACTTGCTCTAAAACTTCTTTGGCTTTCTTTAATCGCTCGGCTTCAGGAATACCTGCATAGACGAGCGGAAGAGCCACATTCTGAAGAGCAGTTAATCTTGGAAGTAGGTTGAATGTTTGAAAGACAAAACCAATTTCTTTGTTTCGAATGGCTGCCAATTCAGAATCTGAAAGTTGGGCTACGTTCGGTCCGTTTAGAAAATATTCTCCAGATGTTGGTGTGTCTAAGCATCCTATGATATTCATGAGCGTAGATTTTCCGGATCCTGAAGGCCCCATTAACGCTACGTACTCATTTTTTTCAATGGTGAGATTAATTCCATTTAGCGCACGCACCGTCTCTTCACCAATGGTGTAGAAGCGGGTTAGGTTTTCAATTCTAATGACTTCGTGCATGGCGCAAAACTAACTCGGATTTGTTATATTTGAAGAATAAACCTACCAAGGCAACTTTAGGATTACAATTGTTGTCTTTTTGGAAGAAATCTTTTCGAATGAAAAAAATATTATTCTTTTTTGCGCTTGTAGCTGCTCATTCTGTCAATGCGCAGATTGCCGTTACTTATGTTACCGCTGATCAAGCTGTTCAAGCGCTTTTGGGTCCTGGAGTAACCTACGCGAATCCTGTTTTTAATGGAATAGCACAACAGTTGGGTGAAATGACCGGTAATACAAATCCTAACTTTCAGATTACAGAAGGTATTGTAATTGGTTGTTCTGATGCGCAGGATGTTGTTCCTAATTTTTTCGGAACGGCTATTACTCCTAATATTTCTGGTGATCCAGATTTACTTTCGGTTGCGAACTCTGTTCCACCATTGATTGGTCAAGGATTTACGGTTGGTTCAGTTAACAACATCGCTTCACTTGAATTTGATTTCGTGGCCATTGGTGATAGTTTGAATTTCAACTACATCTTTGGTTCTGATGAATACTTGACTTGGGTGAACAGTCAGTACAATGACGTATTCGCCTTCTTCTTAAGTGGCCCTGGCATTACAGGCCCTTATGCAAGTCCTGCCGCTTTTCCGGGTGGTTCAGTGAATATTGCAATTGTTCCACAGTCAACTCCACCACTTCCTATTACCATTAGTTCGGTGAACAATGTGTTGAATGCGCCTTATTACGTGGACAATGGTCCAGGGCTTATTCCAATAAATTTAAATGGTTTTACCGTTAAGATTGCAGCGCAATATGACCTAGAGTGCGGAGAGACGTATCACATTCGTTTGGCCATTGCAAATGGATCGGACCAAGCGTTGAAGTCAGATGTAATTATTGAAGCAGGTTCATTTACCACGGGAACGGACAATGCAGGAATTTCTTCGAGCGTTGTAAATCCGGCTCCTAATATTCCACCAAACTCAGTTTTGGAAGGATGTGTAAACGGACAAGTAACTTTCAACTTCCCGGATTGTTTGGCTGAGGGAGATACAGTGAATCTTATTTTTGGAGGAACAGCAACTTATTTGGAAGATTACCACACGAATGGAGTGACTCAATTTGTGGTAGCAGATACCGCTTTCGTCATTGACATTATTCCAATTTTGGACAACATTACAGAGGGAACGGAAACAATCATCATTAGCTGCAGCTATTTGTGCGAAGGGGCTTGTGATTCGGTTTCTATCAGTGCTACTTTGGATTTGTTGGATTATGTAGGATTTGGTGTTGCACCAACTGATGATTTCTTGATTTGTCCGGGAACCTCTCAGACGGTTAATCCAGGCGCTTCAGGTGGATGGCCTCCGTATATTTACTCTTGGTCGAATGGACAAACCAATGCGACACAGACTTTTGCTCAAGGATCAGCAGGACCATATTCGTATACCTTCACCGATTATTGCGGTGCTACTTTCACAGATGATTTTGTTATTACTGAGCCACCGGTGTTCGGTTACACTACTGCACAAGATTTGTGTGCGGGAATTGAATCTGAAATCTTGGTTTATGGAGGTCTAGAGCCCTATGTTTATCAATACGACGCATTGTCGATGTTGTTAAATCCGGTGACCAACACGATTGTTGGAATAGCTGACAATGCTTCTGATGTGATTATCACAGATGCTTGTAATCAGCAAGCGGTCATTCCATTCATTATTACTGTTTGTGATACGCATGAGCCAAATCTCTTGTTGATTAATGCAGATGATTATGACAACGAGCATTTCAAGATACAAGGACTAGAGAGTTTCCCAAACAGTCAAGTGCGTATTTATAATCGTTGGGGCACCATGATTTACGAGTCGTTGAATTACAGCAACCTTAACGCTTGGGATGCAACAGATGCTCAAGACGGGGTGTACTTTTGGGTATTCAATCGTTCAGATGGAATTAACCGCGAAGGGTATGTTCACGTCATGCACAAGAAGCCTTAATTTTCAAAAATCAGATAAGTGAAACCCCAGACATTGTTTGGGGTTTTTCTATTCCCAAAAGTGAGAGGACAGTTGGTGCCACATCGGCTAGTTTTCCGTCGTTCACTTTTGTGATTTCTTTGTCTACAATCCACACGGGAACGGGGTTGGTGGTGTGTGCTGTATTTGGAGAGCCGTCTTCGTTTACGGCGCAGTCTGCGTTGCCGTGATCGGCAATAACAATTAAGGAATATCCCAATTCAATAGCCGTCTCTGCAACTTCCTTCAAGCAGGCGTCTGTTGTTTCAATGGCTTTTACGATGGCTTCGTAAACGCCGGTGTGTCCGACCATATCTGGATTAGCGAAATTCAAACAGAAAAAATCAGGTGTTTTTTCATGAAGGAATTGAATGCAAGATGAAGCAATTTCATTCGCGCTCATTTCGGGTTGAAGATCGTATGTTGCAACCTTTGGTGAAGGAACCATAAGTCGACTTTCTCCGTCGAATGGCTCTTCTCTACCTCCGTTGAAGAAGAAGGTAACATGCGGATATTTTTCGGTTTCGGCGATGCGCAATTGCGTTTTGTTCGCACCTGCTAAAGTCTCGCCAAGGGTGTGATGAAGATTGTCTTTTTCGAATAAGATGTGTACATTTTTAAACGAATCGTCATAGCGCGTCATGGTCACATAATGCAGCGGGATTTTTTTCATTTCGAAATCTGGAAAATCTTGTTGATGCAGGGCCATGGTTATTTCACGACAACGATCGGTTCTGAAGTTGAAGCAAATAACAACATCGCCTTCTTCTATCCCTTGATAATTTCCTTCGATTTGAATGGGTTCAATAAACTCGTCGGTTATTCCATTCACATAGGATTGTACTACTGCCAAATGCGCCGAAGGGCTTTTGCTTTCCGATCCGGTTACGAATAAGTCGTAGGCTTTCTTTACGCGTTCCCATCGCTTGTCGCGGTCCATTGCGAAATATCTTCCAACAACACTTGCAATTTTTGCTTGTTTTCCTTCGAGATGATTTTCCAAGTCAAGTATAAATCCTTCACCACTTTTCGGATCGCAATCTCTTCCATCTGTAATGGCATGAATGAAGACTTTCGAAAGTTCGTGCTCCTCGCAAATGTCAACGAGCGCTTTCAAATGATTAATGTGTGAATGCACACCACCATCAGAAACGAGTCCAATGAAATGAACATTCTTGTTTTCTTTTTTTGCATGTTGAAGCGCTGCAAGAAGCACCGCATTTTTGTGCAATTCGTTGTTACGAATGCTCAAGTGAATTTTCACCAAGTCTTGATAAACCACACGCCCAGCACCAATATTCATGTGTCCAACTTCACTATTCCCCATTTGTCCTTCTGGCAGACCAACGAACTCGCCGTCTGTGCGAAGTGTTGCATGCGCTGCAGTATTGTTCAGATGATGCGTAAACGGAGTTTGCGCGCTAAGAATAGCGTTCGAGTGATCGTTCTTACCAATTCCCCATCCGTCTAAAATAATAAGTCCTACTTTTTTTGTCATTTTGAAAAAGTTATTTGGAAGCGACTTCCCTTTGGTGTGTTGTCGCTAATGTTAATCTCTGCACGATGTGCTTTGCATATTTCTTTGACGATGTATAGCCCAAGACCGGTACCCTTTTGGGTGCGGGTTTGTTCATTTCCAACACGATGAAATTTCTCGAAAACAGATTTACGTTCTTCGATAGGAATACCCACACCAAGGTCAGAAATTTCAAGAAAAACCAAATGCTCACTTCCTTTTAAGGAGACTGAAATCGCCTCTGAAACCGGTGAATATTTGTTTGCGTTTTCTAACAAGTTGAATAGCAAACTAACAATCATTGTTTCTTCCGTTTCCAACTGAATGTTGGATTGAATGTTTGAATTCACAATACGTTCAGGGAAGAGTTGTTGAAAACGTCTGATTTGACCTTCAATAAGTAAAGACAAATCAGTTGTTTGCCAATTGCCCAATGAAGTGTTTTGCTCGAATTGGGTTGCAAGCAAAATGTTGTTCACGAGTGTTTCAAGTCGATTCGATTCGGTGATAATATCTGCACACAAATCTTGCGATTGTTCTTCTGTGAGTTTGCGGTTTTTTAATGTTTGCGAATTCAAACGAATTGCCGCAATGGGCGTTTTCAGTTCGTGCGTTACCGCAAGTAAAAAGTTCTTTTCTTTCTGTGCACGCTTCAAATCTTGCCAAACATTTTTCTTGATCCACCAAATACCTATAAATAAGAGAATCAAGAAAACGCCACCTTCACCAATGATCATGAATATTTTATTTCGAAGTGCGTTTTCTGGTAGTGTGTTCCCTTCGGATTGAAGATGTTGCAAATATGCGCGTTGCAATCTGTACAACTGCCAGCCCCACCAGACCAATTGAAAGACGAGATAGACTGCTAAAAGGTATAGCACGCCTAGTAATCTGCGCTTATTTCGAATGGATTTCATATTGCAAAAGTAAGGCGCTATTGTGAAATCAATTGATAAACAAATGATGTTTGAAATTTAAACTTTAAATGGTTGTTCATTGAAGAACAAAGTGCAATTTTGCATTATGAAGTTTCTACGGCTCGCCTTGGTCTTTTTGGTTGTTTTTATGCAGATGCGAAAGGCAAGTGCCCAGCGCGTAGGAGTGGTGTTGAGTGGAGGTGGAGCAACTGCGATGGCACACATCGGATTTTTAAAAGCCTTGGAAGAAAACAATGTGCCTATTGATTACATCTGTGGAACGAGCATGGGGGCAGTGATTGCATCTTTTTATGCCGCAGGATATTCGACTCGTCAAATGGATTCTTTGTGTCGAACACCAGAATTCACGATGCTTTCCGAAGGAGCGGAGCTGCCAATTGATTTGCAGTTTTATTATTTGAAGTCGGAGCCCACAGCTTCTATGGTTAGTTTGAAGTATTCTGGAGGTGATAACATTTCAAATACACTTCCAACCAATTTGATTAATCCGGCTTTAATGGATTGGGTGCACATGAAACTGTTGAGTGCGGCCAGTGAGGCAGCACGTCAGAATTTCGATAGTTTGTTTGTTCCTTTCCGATGCGTGGCCGCAGATGTTAAAGACAAACGCGAAGTGATTTTTAAGTCAGGTTCTTTGAATGAAGCCATTCGTGCTTCATGCACTTATCCGTTTTACATTCCACCGAGAAGAGTAGACGGCAAGCTTTTATATGATGGAGGTATTTATAACAATTTCCCCATTGATGTTATGTACCGTGATTTCCATCCGGATGTAATCCTTGGCTGCAATGTTTCGGGCATACCCGCTGATCCGAAGGAGAATAATCTCATGTCGCAATTAGAGGCGATGATTGTTTCTCAGAAAGAAGTTTTTATTCCATGTGAAGAGGTGTTTATTGTGCAGCCAAACAGTAACAATACAGCAACTTTTGAATTTGC
The DNA here is from genome assembly GCA_030729695.1 of Flavobacteriales bacterium. Classification (GTDB taxonomy): domain Bacteria; phylum Bacteroidota; class Bacteroidia; order Flavobacteriales_D; family Sanyastnellaceae; genus CAIZGX01. The sequence continues at coordinate 55,683 of JANQWV010000041.1, forward strand.
GAATTCGATGGCTGCAATAGATTCTGGCTATGTCTCAACGCTGCGTTCACTTCCGGAAATAAAAAAAATTATTGAACGTGAAATTTCAGCGCAGGAATTAAGGAGTAGGAGAGTTCAGTTTCGTTCGAAGTGTGCTCCTATTGTTGTGGATGAGGTTCGCATTGAAGGATTGCCAAAAGGCCAAACACAATACGTTCGCGAATTGTTGGGAAGAAAGGAAAATGCGCTTCCATTGAATGAATTGCAACGGACGTATTTCAGGGTTTTAGCAGATGGAAGTATAAAATCGATATATCCAAAAATGTATTACAAGCCATCGGAAGGCAAATATGTTTTGGATTTGCAAGTTCAGCGGGAGAAAGATTTGATTGTTTCGTTTGGAGGTAACTTCAGTTCGCGATCTATTAATACGGGTTACGTTGGTCTTCGATACAATCTCTTCGGACGTGTGAACACGGTTCTTGAGGCCAACAGTTACTTTGGACGCTATTACGGTTCGGTTCAGGCGAAGGCTCGATCGAAAATAATGTTGTTCAATCTTCCTGTTGCATTTGAAGTGTCCTTCACCCAGAACAGATGGGATTATTATAAAAGTTTGACGACTTTTTTCGAGGATGTGAAGCCCTCGTATGTCTTGTTGAATGAGCGGTTCGGAGAGGCTTCATGGATTCTTCCGGCAGGACGAAAAGCGAAGTTTAAGATAGATGCAATCTACACGCACCAATACGATAACTATTATCAGACGAAGAATTTTTTGAGTATCGACACAGCCGATTTAACAGAGTTTAATGCGAAGATGGTTCGTTTCAATTATGTCCGAAGTACGTTGAATCGTATTCAGTACGCTACATCTGGTTCGCAAATAAAGGTGGTGGGAAAAGGTGTTGCCGGGACTGAGTATACGATCCCTGGTAGTACGAGTATCAACAGAGATACGCTCTCCAACAGTCATTCTTGGTTGCAGATGCGAGTGTACTACGAGAACTATATTATTAGTCAGCCTCGCTTTTCTTTCGGTATTAAGGCTGAGGTTTTGTGGTCTGGACAAAAAGATTTTCAGAATGCCACGGCGACTTCAATCATGAGTCCAACGCCAAGTTTCTTTCCTGAATTCAGGACATTTTATTTGCCAGTGTATCGAGGCACGTCATTCTTCACCGTTGGAATTTCGCCAGTACTTCATCTGACTAAGAATATCGATTTAAGGGCTGATGTATACGGATATCAGCCGTTTCAAGCAACTGCGGTGCCGTCTTCAGATATCTATCGAACCTACACTCTGGGTAGCGGAACCTTGGTTTATCACTCGCCAATTGGTCCTGTGAGTTTATCGGCCAATTATTACGAGCAAAAGGAGAATCCTTGGAGCATACTTTTCAACTTAGGATTTATCATATCGAACCCTTCACCAAGGGATTAATTTCATTGGTTCTCCGTACTTTTGCATCTGATAAAGCTTTATGAGTAAAATTAAATTTGCGGTTATAGGCGCTGGGCATATTGGTAAGCGTCATGCTGAAATGGTTCAACGCAACGAACAAACAGAATTGTCTGCCATGTGCGACGTTCGTTCACGCGAGGAATGTGGTGTTGCAGAGAATATTCATTTTTATCATTCTCTGGAAGATATGTTGGAGAATGAAGAGGTAGATGTTGTGTGTATTTGCACGCCGAACGGACTTCATGCTCAACATGCTTTACTTGCTTTGAAAGCTGGAAAGCACGTTGTTGTAGAAAAGCCCATGGCTTTGAACAAAGCTGATGGAGAGAAAATTATTTTCGAAGCACTTCGCGCAAACAAACAAGTGTTCTGCGTTATGCAAAACAGATACAGTCCGCCAAGTATGTGGATGAAAGAGTTGATTCAGTCGGGTGTTCTTGGAAAAATTTACATGGTGAACATTGATTTGTTCTGGAACAGAGATGATCGCTATTACAAGAAAGGTGGTTGGAAGGGAACGCAAGATTTAGACGGAGGAACTTTGTTCACACAGTTTTCTCACTTCATTGATATTATGTACTGGTTGTTCGGAGATATAGATAATATTCAAGCAAGACTTCACGATTTCAATCACGCGCATTCAACCGAGTTTGAAGACTCTGGAATTGTTATGTTCGATTTGGTTGAAGGTGGAATGGGTTCAATAAACTTCTCAACGGCGGTGAGCAGTGTGAACTATGAGAGTAGCCTTACGGTTGTTGCTGAAAAAGGAACAGTGAAAATTGGCGGTCAGTACATGAACGAAGTGGCGTATTGCCAGATTGAAAATTACACCATGCCTGTTTTGGCCGAAGGTAATCCAGCGAACGACTACGGGCACTACAAGGGTAGTGCAGCGAATCACGTTTACATTATTCAAAATGTTGTTGAAGCCATTAGCGGTGTTTCGAATATTACAACCAATGCCTTAGAAGGATTGAAAGTTGTTGAAATTATTGAGCGTATTTATTCTGCCGCGAAGACCAAAAGCTAAGTCATCTCATGAGATACATGTCAGCCTGGTCGTTTACAAAAGTCTTCCGTGGCGAGTACGTTCGTAATGTGCTTACGCTAATGGGTGGGACTGTGCTAGGCCAAGGTTTAGTTTTTTTGATGTCTCCTTTTGTTACCAGACTTTTTTCTCCGGAAGATTTTACAACGTTGGAACAGTACGTGATGTTAATTGCTGTGTTAACGCCACTTATTACAGGGAAGTATGAGTTTGCTATTATGTCTCATAGAGATAAGAGTGATGCTCTGCATGTAGTAGGTCTCTCGCTAAGAGTAGCCTTTTACACATGCCTGTTTTTAATGCTTTTCATGCTTTTTTTCGCGAAGGACGTTTCGTATTGGTTGTCGAATGAATCGATAGGTGTTTTTTTGTGGACACTTCCAATTGTACTCTTCTTCACTGCGGTTTTTAATATTTTTAATTATTGGTTTTCTCGTCTCAAGCAGTATAAGATAGCTTCGAAAAGTAAGGTATGGGCTTCGTTTTCTTCAGAGCCATTGAAAATAGCAGCGGGGTGGGGATCGTGGGGATCGATTGGGCTCATATTCTCGACAGTAGTTGCAGCGATAGGTAGTGGATTTTATGTTTTTTTTAACTTTCTAAAATCAGAACCCAACGGTCTTAGAAATTTATCGAACGAAAGAATGAAGGCGTTAGCCATACTTCATAAAGACTATCCGCTCTTTAGTGTGTGGGGAAGTGTATTAAACAGACTTGCCCAATCGGCACACATAGGCATATTCGCTTTTTATTACGGTCTGCTTGGCATTGGCCTTATGGCGCTTTGTAGAAGAATTGTACTTGGACCCCTGAATGTTATTAGCAACTCATATTCACAAGTGTTTTTTCAACGTATATCTGAAATTGAAAGTCCAGTAGAATTGAAAGCCCTTTATTACAAAGTGTTGTTCCGTTTTTTGATAGTTGCAGGATTCATGATTTTTGTAGTTCAGATGTTACCAACGAATACCATGGGATTTATCTTCGGTCCAGCTTGGTTAAGTTCCCTGGCGTATTTGAAGTATCTCATCTTTTGGTTTGCCTTAAATTTTGTAACGTCGTCGCTGTCTTTTATTACTTATCGAATAAATATGATGCGTGCGGGACTATTCCTAGACGCTTTGCATTTTGTTTTAGCCATAGTGGCAGTCTATTTAGCTCATGTTTGGGGAATGAATGAATTAGAGGCAACGAAGTTTTTAGTAATTTCTAAAGTCGTTTATTTCAGCATTAATATCCTGGTAATCCTTTGGTTTTTGGAACGATACACTAAGAAATATCAAGAGAAGGTATGAAAGTAATTTCTCTACTTGTCTCCAATTTCGTGAATGACAATCGCGTGTATCGAATGGCGAAGGGACTTTCAATGGCTGGATTTCCCGCAACTGTTGTAGCTTGGAAAAAGGGAGATGTAGCAACGAAAGAGTGCTTTAATGGCGTCGATGTAGAGAGAGTGGAGCTGAGTTCGCTGAATTGGAAAGTTCCAAGGTTGCTGCTGGGTCGACTTCATTATTTAGAGTACACCACTCGCGTGATAGCTAGATATAGACATGTAGATGTGTGGCATTGCAACGATTATGAGGCTTACGTTATTGGTGTTCTTGCAAAAATGACAAGACCTAAATTGAAGTTAGTTTATGATTGTCATGAATTAGAGTCCCACAGGAACGGGAAAAGTTGGTTTATGAAAATCTTAGTGCGAACATTTGAGCATATGTTTATCAAATGGTCGAGGTTGGTTATTACTGTAAGTCCATCTATTAGGGAGTATTATAAGACCGTCTTTAATTTGAAAGAGGTTGCCCTTATTCGAAATCTTCCAAACGAAATGAACGTATTGCGTTCGAATACACTTCGCGAGAAGTTAGGCTTGGAAAATAATCAAAGGATTTTTCTTTACCAAGGCATGTTGGGAAAAGGCAGGGGTATTGAAGTTTTGTTAAGTGCGTTTCAAGCAAGGAAAGATAAGGATGCTGTAATTGTGTTTATGGGATTCGGCGTGTTGAAAGAGACGATTGAAACTTGCGCATTGACAAACAAGAATATCTTCTTTGTTCCTGCGGTATCCTATTCCGATATTCCATTGTATACAGGCAGTGCAGATGTTGGACTGAACTCAGTAGAGCCAACTTGTTTAAGTTACAAGTATTCACTTCCGAATAAATTGTTCGAGTATATCCAATCCGAGATTCCTGTCCTTACGAATCCTTTGCCCGATTGTGCTGCCTTGGTGAATGAGTATGCAGTTGGAAGAGTTATCCCTGCGTGGAATATAGAATCGATCAACGAAGTGGTGAATAGCATGTTAACAGAAGACTTAAGTCTTTATCAGTCGAAATTAAAAGCTGCAAAGAAAGTTTTGAATTGGGAAGTGGAGGAGCAAGTTTTAATTTCGGCATATAAATCAAATTTGAATGCAAGTAGTCATTGAGTCTTCGTCAGGAGCTATTGCTCAATGGGAGAAAAAGGGGTTTCCTGTTTTTCTGCGCGAAGCATACGGCTCTGAATTGCTCCTATTGAAGTTCTTGGAAGATGCAGAAGTGATTGCAGTGATGTGGGTTTGGGAGTCTGGTAAGAAGTTGATGAATAGCCTCATTACACCGCCTTTCTCTCCAAATTGTTGGCTCACATTTTTAACCGACTACGACAAGCCTGCTACCAAACGCGCAAAAGAGAAGGAAGTTCAAAAGGTTTTACTTGCTTTTGTTGAAAATGGAAAGTGGGGTTATTGGAAGTTTGATTTTCCTGTTGAGTTTACCGATTTTCAGGAAGCCATATGGAAAGGTACCCTTCCAAAAACAAAGTATACGTATCGCATTTTAGATTTGCAGAATTGGGAAGAGAAGATCGATTCAAAGCTTCGGAACAAGTTGAAGCGCTTTTCAGATTTTACATTTGAAGTTAGACCTTTCGGTGAAGATGAAATGAAGTTGTTCATGTCTTCAAGTGCAGCGAAAGGAGTGGCTCATGAGCAATTGCTAGCGAAGTTTAATTCATTGAACTCAGCCTCTGCCTTCACGGTTATTGCGGAAGGTGGGCAGTATCAAGCGTTCTGTGCAATTGTAGACGATGTCTGTTATTATTTGGTTTCGAGTAACGCCAAGAACGACAACGCCCTTTCAGCGTGTGGGGTAAAGTTTTGTATTGAAGAAGGTGTTCGGAGAGGGTGTTCTTCTTTCGATTTCGAAGGGTCTATGATTCCAGAAATTGAAGTGTTTTTCAGATCCTTTGGTGGCGATCTTCTTCCTTATTTTTCAATTGAAGGCGGAAAGGGAATGGCTTATCTCATTCGCAAAATGATCAAATAAAAAAGCCATCCGAAGATGGCTTTTCATTCAACATGAAAGATATTAATTCGCGTATTGCGAGTAAGTCACTTGATATTCTTTGTTATCCATAAACCACTCTTTTCCTAATTCCAACCAAACTTTCGCTTCGGCTGAATTTCCTTCGGTGTAGAGTTTTTCAGAATAGTAGATGATTGCGTTTTTCAATAAATCTTTCTGACCTTTTACTTCAACAGAACAGGTCTTGTCGGTCAATAACTTCTTTGCAGTCTTGTAAGCGTTTTCCGCTTCTTTCTTTTGCTTCGCGCCCTGGAAAGAAACTCCAAGCATGATCCAAGCTCCGGCGTCATTCGCATCCCAGTCGATTAAGTAGTCGTAAAGTGTTTTGCTTTTCGTGTACTTCATTGCGTCTAGCATAACCTCTGCCTCACTAATTGCAGTGTTGCGTAATTCTGTGAAGTAATCTTCATGTTCCGCGTAGAATGTTTTGTTTTTGTCTTTCGAAGAATACTTCGAAGCGTACTTGTAGCAGTCCTTTCCAGCAGTCGGGAACTTCTCTTTGAACTCGTCACGCTTGGACATTTCGTAATAGCAACGGCTCATGAAAAGGTAAGGAAGTGGATCCTTTTTTGTCTTTTCGTTCAACGTGTATTTCTCTGCTTTGTATAAACACTTTTCGTATTTCTCATCTACGAACATGGCAAGCAAATCTGGATAGTCTGTCTGCGCGATGCTCTGAAGAGAGCCGAGTAAAAAGACGAATAACAATAATTTTTTCATAGGAGTAATTTTTTGGACATAGCCAAATACAATGCCTAAGGTAAGAACAGAATGTATTCAAGCCAAATTCATTGAGAAATTCAATGTTTGTTTGAATGAAATTTATTGGGAAACCTTGTGAAATAAAGCATTGAAGTATCTTATCTTCGCGGCTATCTGAATTGAAAATCATGAAGTTGAAGAATATCTTTTTTGTTTTGGCTTTGTTGGCTGGGTTTGTTGCTCAAGCTCAGGACTGCACCATTCGTGGATTTGTGAAGAGCAAAGAGAAGGGAGAACCCATCTTAATGGCCTTGGTTGCTTTAGAGGGAACCACTGTTGGTACCAATACCGATGAGAACGGTTATTTCAGCTTGACCAAATTACAACCGGGTACGTATTACCTTTTTGTGAAGGTGATTAACTTCAATGAATACAGAGACACCATTACAGTGAAACAAGGTCAGTTGGTTTCGACCAATATTTCACTCGAGTCGGGGTCAAACATGATGGGTATCTTGGAGATTAGCGATCAACGTTCAGAGCAAATCAACAACGTAAATATTTCATCGGAAACATTACGTCCGAAGGATTTCAAACGTGTTCCTTCGTTTGGTGGACAGACAGATATTGTTCAGGTGTTGACTACACTTCCCGGCTTCATATCTACAGGAGACCAAGGGGGACAGGTGTTCGTTCGTGGAGGTAGTCCCGTTCAAAATAAAGTGGTTTTAGATGGAATGATTGTGTACAACCCTTTCCACAGTATAGGTTTGTTCTCGGTATTTGATACCGATATTATTTCGAATGCTAATGTATATACCGGAGGTTTTGGAGCTCAATTCGGAGGAAGAATTTCTTCTGTAATTGATATTACTACTCGCGATGGAAATAAAAAAGGTCACGACGGAAAGATAGGTTTTAGTCCGTTCGGAGGAAAAATTCAGTTGGAAGGTCCTTTGAAAAAATTGGCGAAAAATGGAAGTGGAATTTCGTACATCTTAAGTGCAAAGAACAGTTACTTAGACAAGACTTCACCGAAGGTGTATCCGTTTGTGAACGACGGTAATGGATTGCCTTTTGCCTATACAGACTTGTATGGAAAATTGTCTTTTGGTGGATCGAACGGAAGTAAGTTCAATTTGTTCGGATTTTCATTTGACGATAAGGTTACCAAGTATCAGGCGCTTTCTAATTTAAATTGGAAGAACGTGGGTACGGGTGGAAATTTCGTAGTAGTGCCAACCAGCTCACCAGTATTAATTAACGGAAATTTTGCTTGGAGTAAGTATAACGTTCTTTTGCAAGAAGAAACGGTGCCCGATCGTAAGAGCGGAATTACTTCGTTCAATTTCGGATTGGATTTCAATTACAGTGTTGGGAAAGATGCGATAAAATACGGAGTGGAAGTCGTTGGTTTTTCTACCAATTTCAATACATTCAATCCACTTGGAGTGCGAATAGATGTAGAGCAGAACACTACCGAGTTGAACGGTTTTATTTCCTATAAAATTAACAGAAAGAAAATTATTATTGAACCTGGATTCCGCGTGCAATATTACAGCTCGCTTTCTGCTGTCTCTCCTGAGCCTCGTATTGGTATGAAGTACAAGATGTCTGAGCGCTTGCGCTTGAAGACAGCAGCGGGTCTATACTCTCAGAACTTAATGGCGACCAACAGCGATAGAGATATCGTGAATTTATTCTATGGCTTCTTAGCTAGCCCAGATGAAATTCAGAATACCATGACTACGCCAAATGGAGAGGTTGTAGATATTGCAAACTCCCTTCAAAAGGCTTCGCATTTAGTTGCCGGATTTGAGTTTGACATTACTGAAGAGTTGAATTTGAATGTGGAAGGGTATTACCGTAATTTCAAGCAGGTAACGAATACGAATAGAAATAAGATTTTCCCTGACGACGCTGACAACCAAGACAAGCCTGAGTTGTTGCGTAAGGATTTTATTCTGGAAAGTGGATTTGCAAAGGGTATAGACGTTGTATTGAAATACGCTACCAAGCATTCAAACATCAATGTGGTTTATTCGATTATGAATGTTGACCGTTGGGATGGATTACGCTGGTATGACCCTGTATTCGATCGCAGACACAACGTGAACGTTGTTGCATCTCATTCTTGGGGTAAGAACGACAGTTGGGAGGTAAGTGCGCGTTGGAACTTGGGTAGTGGACTTCCATTTACTCAGACACAAGGCGGATATGAGCCACCGACGTTGAGCGGAGGAATTTCAACGGATTACATTTACACGAACTCAAACACATTAGGTATTCAATACGCTCCTTTGAATGAAGGGAGATTGCCATGGTACCACAGAATGGATGCGAACCTTCGTAAGACATACAAATGGGAGAAATCTACGTTGGAGTTGAACTTCGGTTTAACGAATGCATACAACAGAGCGAACGTGTTTTATATCGATCGTGTAACTTCTAAACGTGTGGATCAATTGCCAATGCTTCCGTCTATTGGTCTTGAGATGTCGTTCTAGTCGTTTCTTTTTCCAACCAAATAAACCCCTGCGAAAATGAGCAGGGCGAAGAGGATTTTCTCTACCGTAATGCTTGCGGTGTGATCTTGGTTTCCTATTCCCGCAAACAAAAATGCAAACACGCCGGCCAATAATGGTTGAAGGTAAATGTATGCGCTCGTTACGGTGGGAGACACCTTGCTTAGGGCGTATATATTCAGCAAGTAGGCGAGGAATGTAACAGCAACTATGATGAAGGCTAAACTCATCCAATGCAGCGGTGTGAGTGTTCCCCAAGCAATTGAGCTTGCATCGGAATATCCAATGGGTAGAATGAAAAGCAGTCCACAAGCGAAGATCCAAGTAATTGCCGTAATGGGTTTGTATTTTTTCATGAGCCTGGGCGCAGTGGTTAAATACAAACCGTACGAAAGGGAGTTAATTAAAATATAAAGATCTCCTCTTAGATAGTCTGCGCTCGCTTCGAACGGAGCGCGAAGAAGAATAATCCCCAGGGCTCCAACGGAACCGAGCAGAATTCCAGAGGCGGTCATGAGAGACGGCCATTTTCTTTTTCCAACAAAATAAAGAACGGCCACCAGAATGGGGTTGGTGCACATAATAATGGAAGCGTTCACAGGAGTGGTGAGCGAAAGCCCATTGAAGAAAAACAATTGGTTGGTAGCAACGCCCGTTAATCCGCAAAAGAGGAAAAGTGGAACGTCGCGCAATTTGGGAATCTCGAGAAACTTGAAAGAAACCAAAAAGAAAAGCACCAACGCACCCGATACACGAAGAACAATGAATGCATTGGGGCCAATGGGATTAGGCATGACCCATTTCGCAATGAGGTAGTTCGCGCTGTATATGAGCGCAACTGCGAGCAAGGCTAGATGAGCACCTAGGTTCTTGTTATTTGCCACCGGGCAAAATTATTTCTTTTGAAGAAAAGCTTTCGCTGCGGCTACAACCTTAGGCGCGTTGCCAATGAAGATTTGATCGTTGAAGATCAAAACTGGGCGCTTTAAGAAGGTGTATTCTTTCAAAATATATTTTTTATATTCCTTTTCAGAAAGTGTCTTTTCATTCAAGCCGAGTTCACGATACTTCAATGCGCGACGGCTGAAAAGCGCTTCGTAGCTTCCCGCTAGGGCGTGCATTTCAGTGAGTTGCTCTTCAGTAATTGAAGAGGTTTTAATGTCTTGAAGTTCTGTTCCTTTCGGAAGCGGACTTAATTCATTAATGATATTCTGACAAGTGCCACAGTTGGCGAGGTGGTATATTTTTTTCATGTTGAAATATTAATGTGGAAAGAGGAATGCAATGTTCTTACTGAATAGTTTCAGAGCAATGGCCAATAGTATAATGCCAAACATTTTCTCGAGAATGGCGAGACCGTTCGGGCCTAAAATGCGTTCAATGCGATTGGTTAATTTCAACACAAGAAAAATGATTGGCATATTCAAAAGAATTGCAATCACAATGTTTATGCTTTGGTATTCCGCGCGAAGGGCAATGAGCGTAGAAATAGTACCGGCTCCGGCTATGGTGGGAAAGGCTAGGGGCATAACAGCAGCCACTTTCGAAGACGCTTCTTTTTGTTTGAAAATCTGAATGCCTAAAATCATTTCCATAGCAATGAAGAATAAGATAAACGCGCCCGCAACAGCGAACGAATAAACATCTACTCCGAAAATCCCGAGAATTGATTCTCCTGCAAAGAGAAACAACAGCATAAGAACTAAGGAAACTAATGTGATAAGCAATGGCTGAATTTTACCTGTTTTCTTCTGCGTGTCGAGAATAATGGGAATGCTGCCGACGATGTCTATAACAGCGAACAACACCATAAAACAAGAGCCAATTTCTACCCAATTCATTGTGCGAAATTACACCGCATAAGTGGGTTACGAATTACATTTTCGAAATAAAGTTTTCAATAGCTTTTGGAAAGTGTGCTATTTCAAGCGCGCGCACTTTAGATTCTATTTCATCAGCAGAGCAATCTACAACGTTGCAGGCTGCTTGGAAGATAATTTCACCTTTGTCGAACTCTTCATTGACGAGGTGAACTGTTATTCCACTTTCTTTTTCTTTGGCTTCGCAAACAGCCTCATGCACGAAATGTCCGTACATGCCCTTTCCTCCGAATTTGGGAAGAAGTGCGGGATGAATATTGATGATTCTATTTTCGAAAGCACGAACAAGATTTGATGGAACTAACCAAAGGAATCCTGCAAGAATGACCAAATCAATTTTTCTACGCTGAAGTTCTTGAACGAATTGGTCAGATGTTTTGAAATTCTCTTTGGTCAATAGCATTGAATCGATGCTGTTGTCTTGTGCAATTTGAAAAACTCCCGCTTGGGCATTGTTGCATGCAATAAGAGAAATTTGAACGGAAGTGTTTTTGAAATGTTGAATGATGTTCGCGGCGTTGCTACCTGCACCTGACGCTAAAATGGCAATGTTCATGAATTTTTATTCGATGCAATAAGTTGGTTCAATTCTTTTTGAACTAAGAAGGTCAATCGCGGTTGCATGCTCAGAATCACCTGCAACTCTGCATGCAATTCCTTACGCTCGAGAGTTTTGGCCTTTTGTTCAATACGCTCAAGTAAGCCGCCGGTTTTGTTTAGACCGAAAAGTTTAAATGAAGACTTTAGTTTGTGTGTTATGTGTGAAATCTCCGTGAGATTATTTTCGTTTAAAGCGAATTTCAACTCGTTGAAATGACGTTCAATTTGATCTAGAAAAACAGTAGTCATCTGAATCATTTGTTCTTTCGAACCATTCATCAGTTCACTGAGGCTTTCAAGCGAAACATGTTCTGAATTTTGTTCTTCAGCGCTAGCGGCGTTCTCAATTAGAAATATTATTTTCTCTAGTAAATAATTAGGGTTGTAAGGCTTCGTAATGTATTCATTCATTCCGGCTTGCCAACACTTTTCTTTTTCGCTTTCAAGAGCATTAGCTGTTAAAGCAATGATAGGGACATTTGAATTTAGTTCGTTTCGAATGGCAATAGATGCCGCTACACCATCCATAACGGGCATTTGAATGTCCATAAGAACAATGTCAATCTCTTTGTTTTTTACAGCAGCCACTGCTTCTTCGCCATTTTCTGCAATGTGAATATTGGCGTTCCATTTTTTCAAAATAGTTACAGCTAGAAAGCGATTTAATTCGTTGTCTTCTACGATGAGAACATTCTTTCCTGTCAAATCTGATAGAGCAACAGCAACATTTTTTTCTTGTTCTGCGGCTTCAGGCATGGTGAGACTAAATTTGAACGTTGAACCAACGTTCTTTTCACTTTCAACTTTTATCTCTCCGCCTAGCAATTCAGCGATAGATTTTGAAATGGCAAGTCCGAGGCCTGTTCCACCAAACCTACGTGTAATGGTGTTGTCTTCTTGAGAGAAGAATTCAAAAATAGTTTTGAGTTTTTCTTGGTCTATCCCTATTCCTGTATCTGTAACAGTAAAACAAAAATCATTGAGTTTACCTTTCTTTTCGAAATTTATTTTCAGCGAAACACTTCCTTTATCGGTAAACTTAATTGCGTTAGAAATGAGATTGTTTAAGATTTGACCTAAACGCGTCGGGTCACCAAAAACCCATCGAGGCATATCCTTCGGGTAATCTATGTTGAAGGAAATTCCTTTCTCATCTGTTCGCAACAAATAACTCGTGTACAAAGGATCGACAATGGAACGAATGTCAAACGGAATGAAGTCGGC
>JANQWV010000042.1 GCA_030729695.1 Flavobacteriales bacterium
AACCTCTTCTCTTGGACTAGGACAGTCGAAAGAAGGTGTGTGTGCATGCCAGTCGTAGAAGAAATAGTAGTAGTTATCTCCATCTTGGTTTTGATTACCGTTCGTAACAGTAGTACCTGTAATGCTGATTAAGCCATTTACATCGTAAGGATATTCATATGGAGTAGCGGTTGTGATATCACGATCTCTCCACAATCCAGGATTTCCCGTTGTTGTTCTCAACCCGTAACCTGTTCCAGCCGGAACAAAGAAGTTTAGTGTGATGTAAGAATCTCCGTTTGGAATGTTTACATCCGCAGTAGCGATTACCGTTAAGTTCGCATCTACAACTTGAATTGTGCGAACACTGGCAGCATTTGAGTAAACAAATACGCTATCAATAATCACGTCTTCTAATGCATCGAACTTATTGAAATTCGTTGGAGTGTTAGCGAAATATGCACCTGCACTGTTCACCAATTTACCACCAACACCTTCAGCACCTCCAAACGTCGCAACGTCTTCCACCCAGAATGAAGTTGGAGAAGTTGTAATTGTAGGGGTAGTGAATGTAGCACCTGTTCCAATTGGAGATCCTCCAGTTGCTACGTCATACCATTGGATGTTAGAACCAGTAGCAGTTAAGTCAGCTGTAACGCCTGTCTCACCAATTGTTACATCAATAGCCGCTGGCGCCGAAGGAGCGTCGTAAACTACAACTGAGGTAATAGCAGAAGTAGCGAATCCACAACCGCCTTCAACTTGTACCGTATATTCTCCAGGTAAAGCTGCATTGATTGTTTGAGTCTCTTCTCCATTGCTCCACAAGTAGCTAGCGCCTTCAGAAGCGGTCAATTGAACAGAAGATCCTTCACAGAAATCAAGAGCTCCTGCAACTGTTACAGTAGGAGTTTGTACATCTGAATTCACAGCTACGGTAATAGCGTTTGAGTGTCCTGCACATCCGTTTGCATCGTAAGCAATAGCAGTGTACAAACCTGGTTCAGAAACAGTAATCGTGTTTGTGGTAGCACCGTTGCTCCAAATGAAGCTGCTTCCGTTTACTGAGGCAGTAAGATCTACTGTTTGTCCAACACACAATTGCGTATTTCCGCTTGCAGTGATTGAAGCTACTGGGGCAGTACAATCCACCTCTTCAATGTTGTGGTATTGATCTATACCCGGATTTGGAATTACCAGCGTACCTCCAGCAGGCCAGTGAATAATTGCGTAATCGATAGATGTGTTCGCACCAATACCGAAGTTCAAGATGTTAGAGTTGGTAATACCATAACTAACCCCAGAGCGAACCTCGCGAACTTGCGTTCCCCATGGACCGTGAATTTCAACTACTGCACCAACTGCATTTTTGTTAGACATTACGCCTTCCAAATGGAACCCAACCCAATGGTTGTTGTTTCCACCGTTGATTTGAAGACGGTCAGCAACATTACTTGGAGTTACATATCCACTTGCATTACCATATCCAGCATATACGTCAACAAATCCATCGTTGTTCAAATCACCCAAAGCATAACCGTGCATGGTCTGGGGATTGCTGAACGAAGAACTGCTCTGAGTAAACGTGTGGTCACCATTGTTGCGGTAGTATCCGAAAGCCCCACCTGCATAGATCACGTCAATAAATCCATCATTATCGAAATCGGTCATCTGCCCTTGCATGAAGAATCCCGAAACGTTTTGTAAACCTGAACCCGCTGTAATATCTGTGAAGTATCCAAGACCGTTGTTTTCGTACAATTTCAAAGTGCTACTGTGAGTTGTCATCATACAATCGAAGTCACCGTCATTATCGATGTCACCGAAAGTCGCAGTCCACGACTGCTGAAGATTCACCAATCCGCGAGCATCAGCGTCTTCTTGGTAAACGTTGTTACCGTCGTTAACGAAAAGTAAGTTGGTGCGACGCTTGTCCAACGGATCGTTAGAAGCTTGACGACATTTAGCAACCAACAAGTCTAAGTCACCATCGCGGTCAAAGTCAGAAAACTCGTTTCCGTAGTTACCAGACATCAATGGATCGTTCGTTCCTGGGTAGTTTCCTGGATAAAGATTATAATCTAGAACTGTGTTTCCAGCAGCGTCGGTCATAATCGTACTCTTGTGAATCAAATTTCCTGCTCCATCGTTTCTCCACATGTGAGAAGGTCCATCATCGTGACACGCGAAGAAATCTAACCATCCGTCGTTGTCCATGTCACCTAACGTAATGGCCTGAGTAAAGATACTCACCGGCATGTCTGTAATGACCGCTGTTCCGTTTGCGTCGATGTTGTAAACACGCAAATTATCGTAGGCTCCTCCGGAAACTACATCGCCAAATCCATCGTTATCAATGTCTGCAACGGTCATTCCCCATTGCGAAGATCCCAACTGAGTTCCGGTATTCACTTGGGTAAAAGAACCGTTTTGTTGTTGATACAAAATGCGAAGTGTCTTGCTCTGGTCCATTACAACGATGTCGTTAAGACCATCGTTATTCATGTCCCAAACGCCTGTTACACCTCCGCTAAAGTAAGAACCTGGCAGCGTACCCGCTGTAAAGGTTTGCGCAGATGCAGCAGCAAAGCATACTAATGCAAGAGCTAAAACGTAGAGTTTTTTCATAAAGGTTAATTGGTTTCAAAATTTCGAAGGGGAAAATACAACAAAGCCCGATAAAACAATATGGACTTTGGAAAAAAAATAAGCGAATTGTTGAAATCTACATTCGAGTTACTAGCTCTGAGTACAAATCAGTTAAATACACCTCATTACTTTCTGCTACGGCAATAATTTCTTGAATGCTCGTATGCTTCAAACGTGCAGGATCACAAGCGTCGGTGAGAATACTAATCGCGCAGCACGGTACTCCCATGTGTTTGCACGCTATAACTTCAGGAACTGTGCTCATACCCACAGCGTCGGCGCCAATGGTTCTTAAAAATCTATATTCGGCACGGGTTTCTAGGTTCGGTCCTGGTACAGAAACGTAGACTCCTTCATTCAAAACAATTCCCTTTTCCGCAGCAATTTCCTTCAACATACTGTTCAGCTTCTTGCTGTATGGCTCGAGCATGTCCGGAAAGCGATTACCTAAACTGTCGTCGTTTGGACCTCGCAACGGATTCTCTGGTTGAAGATTTATGTGATCGTCGATAAGCATTAACGAACCTAAGGTGAAATCAGGATTCAATGCTCCGGCAGCATTCGAAAGAAGAATGCCCTTTGCTCCGAGTAGTTTCATAACGCGAACCGGAAGTACCACTTCGTCCATTGAATAGCCTTCGTAATAATGAAAGCGTCCAACACATGCCAGTATCTTCTTCCCTCCCATTTCACCGTAAATTAATTTCCCGAAATGAAATTCAACTGTAGCTATCGGAAAATTTGGAATCATGCTGTAGTTGAACTCCTTCAACACATTAATCTTACTAACCAATCCATGCAGACCTGTTCCTAAGACTATTCCTACGTCTACCTGACCTACTCCTCTCTTGTTTAACCAATCAACGCTCTCTTGTATGTCTATCATTGCTCTTTATGTATTTAGTTATCGAAATTGCCAAAACCTAACCTTCTAATTCCATGTGAATTAAAAAAGTTATTCACTGCTATTAACACTGAATACACAAAGGTCGTGTGTAAAACTTCATTCAGAAAAAAAATGTTCCTCGCGGCAAAGGGACGTACTTTCGCTAAACGTGTGAAACACGCGTGAAACAAGTAAAAAGAACTTAAAAACCCCGATATCATGGGAAAAATTATAACCGTTGCCAACCAAAAAGGTGGAGTAGGAAAAACCACTACTGCCATCAACCTTGCCGCTGCTTTGGGCGTCTTGGAATTCAAAACGTTGTTGGTTGACGCAGATCCGCAGGCCAATGCAACAAGTGGTGTGGGTGTCGATCCGAATACGGTTAAAACGAGTATCTACGAATGTTTAATTAATGACGTAGACCCAAGGGACATTATCATTACAACCGAAAGTCCCAACCTCGACCTCCTTCCTTCACACATTGATTTGGTTGGAGCCGAGATTGAATTGATTAATATGCCAAGTCGCGAGTACATGCTTCGCGGTTCATTGAATAAGATTAAAGACGATTACGATTTCGTAATTATCGACTGCTCTCCTTCGCTCGGATTGGTTACTGTTAATGCTTTAGCAGCCTCTGCTAGCGTTATCGTGCCGGTCCAATGCGAATACTTCGCATTGGAAGGATTGGGAAAACTATTGAACACCATTAAGATTGTTCAACAAAAACTAAACACAGAATTAACCATTGAAGGTATTCTGTTAACGATGTACGATACCCGTCTTCGCTTGAGCAATCAGGTGGTTGAAGAAGTGCGCATGCACTTCCAAGAGATGGTATTCGACACTTTAATTCACCGCAACACTACATTGGGAGAAGCGCCTAGCTTTGGTCAAACGGTGATTATGCATGACGCCTCGTGTAAGGGAGCGGTGAACTATTTGAATATGGCGCGTGAACTTCTTCAAAAAAATAATTTGACGAAGATGGGCAGCGACGAAAAATACATTCCAGTAGATCATGAGTAAGAAACAAGCATTAGGAAGAGGACTAAGCGCTCTATTGGAGCATTCTCCGGCAACATCGAAAAGCGAACTCGTTTCACAAGCAGCACCTCCAACGAACGAGAAAGAAGTTGGACACGTAGCTGGCCCTATTTCGTTATTAAGCATTTCCCAAATTGAAGCCAATCCTTACCAACCGCGTAAGGACTTCAACAACGATGCATTAATTGAATTAGCAACCAGCATTGGTGAACTCGGATTAATTCAGCCCATTACCGTTCGTAAAGTTTCTTCTCAGAAATACCAAATCATTTCAGGGGAACGTCGCTTCCGTGCCAGCCAAATGGCTAACCTAACAGAAGTACCTGTTTACATTCGTGAAACGGATGATCAGGGAATGTTGGAAATGGCGTTGGTGGAAAACATTCAACGTGAAAACCTGAATGCACTCGAAATTGCCATAAGCTATAAGCGCTTGATGGAAGAGTGCAGTCTTACAACAGACAAACTTGCAGACCGCGTGGGTAAAGACAGAACAACAGTTACCAACTACGTTCGTTTACTCCGCCTTCCTCCAGAAATTCAATTGGGAATTATTGAAAAGCGCATTAGCATGGGTCATGCGCGTGCGTTGATCAATGCTGAACCTGAAAGCAAGCAAATCAAAATCTTCAAATTAATTCTTGAGAAAGACCTAAGCGTTCGCAAGGTTGAAGAATTGGTAAAGGAAGACGACGCTCCGAAATTGTTCACATCAAAGGCAAACCTTATGCCTCTTGAAATTCAGAAAATGCAAGCCGATTTAAAGTTGCGTTTCGGAAAGAAAGCGAAGGTTACACGCAACGATGGCGGGGTTGGAAAAGTTGAAATTCCATTTACAAACGACGACGATTTGGAGCGTATCATTGCTATGCTCGGACTTAACGCCTAACTATGAAGCACGCGTTCATCGCACTTCTTATGCTCATTGCATCGAACAGCATTGCCCAAAGCAATGCTGTCGCTGTTTCTGACAGTTCCAAATTTCAATTGAAATGGAACCAACCGCATAGCCCGATGAAAGCAACAATTTACTCGGCAATTCTTCCCGGTAGCGGACAGATATACAATCGTAAATATTGGAAGGCTCCAATAGTCTATGCCGGGCTCGGCGCTTGTGTGTACTTCATTTCAGATAACACGCAGAACTATCGTTTTTGGAAAGGAGCCTATATCGCATTCAATGATACTGATCCCTTAACAAATCCAACTGGCGAAGCAGAGGGGCTGAGCAACACCCAGCTCGATCTGAACCAACAGTTCTACAAAAAGCTCGTTGACATAAGCTACATGAGTTTCCTTGGTGTATACGCACTTCAGATTATTGACGCGAATGTAGATGCGCATTTATTTTCCTTTGATGTTAGCCCGAATCTTTCGCTGAACTACACTCCTGTTGTTTCTCCCCGATTTACTGGACTTCATTTCACTTTAAATATTCACTGATGAAAATTGCATTGTTGGGATATGGAAAGATGGGCAAAGCAATAGAGGCCTTGCTTTCCGAATACGGACATACGTGCGTTGGGAAATTCAATTCGGAAAATCCCGCAACCATTGAAACACTGTCTCAAGCAGATGTCGCTATAGAATTCAGTACTCCTGAGCAATGTTCGAAAAACATTGCGCTTTGCTTCGAGGCAAACGTACCCGTTGTTGTTGGAACAACTGCGTGGTATGGACAATACGACGAAGTGATTTCAAAAATGAAATCGAATAGTGCATTGCTTTCAGCTACGAACTTCAGTATTGGGGTTCAGATCACTTTCCATCTGAACAAAGAGTTGGCTCGTGTGATGTCGAAATTCCCAGAGTATACGGCGAGCATTGAAGAAATTCATCACACCGCAAAACTCGACAAGCCAAGTGGAACGGCCATTACACTTGCTGAAGGGATTTTGGAAAACGCCAAAAATTTAACAAGTTGGAAGTTGGAGGAAGAGAATGGGGAAGAAAAGTTAAGAGAGGGGGAGAAAAGGGAAGAAATTTTGAACGAGCTTAACATTTCAGCGCTGCGTTTACTCGATGTTCCGGGAACGCACACTGTTCGCTACACGAGTGAAATTGACACCATTGAATTGAAACATGAAGCCCACAACAGAAAAGGATTTGCCGCAGGTGCGATTCGCGCTGCAGAATTTATTCATGGAAAGTCTGGTGTCTATACCATGAAAGATGTCTTGAATTTGTAACTTCGCCCCACTAATAAAAAGAAAATGAATCTTATTCCTTGGATATTACTTCTGTTGTTAATCGCTATTCAATGCGCTACCACTCCCGCTTTAATGAAGCGAAGTGGTTTGTCCTTTAAGCTTCCTGGATTCATTCCGATTCTACATTTTCTTCCGATGTTAAAAATCATTGGCAGACCCTGGTATTGGTTCCTACTTCTTTTAGTACCAGGCGTTAACCTAATCATGTTGGTTATTGTGAATGTTGAAATGGGCATCGTCTTCAACCAACGTTCTTCAGGATCACAATGGAAATTCGGAGCGTTGCCATGGTATGCACTTTATGAATTGACCTTCAAAAAGAATGAAGAAAAATATGTAGGCCCTCGCAATTGGAAGGACAAGAAAAAAAGTTGGGGACGCGAATGGGGTGAGGCTATTTTGTTCGCAGTTGTTGCAGCAAGTATTATCCGTTCATTCACCTTCGAAGCCTTCACCATTCCTACTCCATCTATGGAAGCGAGTATGAAAGTGGGCGACTATTTATTCGTAGACAAGTTCACTTACGGAACACGTTTACCTATGACTCCGGTTTCAATTCCTTTCTTCCACAATGCCATTCCTGGCGGACTCACCAACAGTTATGTTGAATGGTTCAGCTTGCCGTATATGCGCACGCCTGGATTCGGAAAAGTAGAACGATTCGACCCGGTGGTTTTCAACTTTCCGAATGGAGATACCGTGTTGGTAGATCCTTATTATGTTGGACACAACTACTACGAATTGCTTCGCAACGAAGCCATAACCATGGCTGGTAATAACGTTGATATATATCTTTCCGACAAAGCGAAATACGATGCCATGGCGCGTAACAACTTCAACGAAAAGAAAATATGTAAATCTTGTCGCGAAAACACGCCTGGAGGAAGAGGTAATTTGAAAATTGGAGGAACACGTCACCGTCCACTCGATAAAAAAGAAATGTACATCAAGCGTTGCATTGGTCTTCCATGGGAAACCCTTGAATTGCGCGACGGACAAGTATACATAAACGGTTCTGCCATTGAAAATAAAGTGGGCATGATGTGGAATTACATCGTTTCTGTATCATCACCCTCTGCTATTTCAAAACTTCAACGCGACTTTGGGAAGTTGAACAGTGAATTGCAAATTGCGAATCAAGAAGGTACTGAACTGCTTGTTCCATTAACAACAGACGAGGCCAACAGAATGCGCGGAATGACTGGCGATTTCCCAAGTGTTGTTCAATTCCAAGACACTACTTCGGATAACTCGCTTTCTATTTATCCGAACTCTGCTGACTATCCGTTTAATTCATGGACAAGTGATCGCTTCGGACCGTTAACCATTCCTGCTGAAGGCATGACCATTGAAATGTCACACGACGCATTCGTTCGTTACGGAAGAGTGATTGGTGCTTACGAAGGAAATACCATTCAGGAAAAAGACGGGAAGATCTTCATCAATGGACAAGAAGCCGCAACGTATACGTTCAAACAGAACTATTACTTCATGATGGGAGATAACCGTCATCACAGTGCCGACAGCCGCTTCTGGGGATTTGTTCCGGAAGATCACATTGTTGGAAAAGCGGTATTCACTTGGTTCTCGAAAGAGAATATGGATTACCACGGAAGCAATAAGATTCGTTGGGACCGTATTTTCCATTTGGTAGACTAAGACCTTCAAATGAACGCGCTTCCGTTGTGTTGCTTCGCGCCTGTGAGCTGGTACGTTTTGTATGCAGATGAGAATTTCTGTTTAGCGCAAGACGAATACTTTCTGAAGCAAACCTACCGCAATCGATTCGACATACTCACGGGTAACGGCGTTCAAACCCTTACCATTCCTGTTGAATCTACCGGAGGTGAGCGAAAACTTCTTCGCGACATTCGTATTAGTCCGGAATACAACGGCAAGAAAACGCTGCAAGCCATTCGCAGTGCCTATGGCAATTCAGCCATGTATGATTTCATTGAACAAGAATTGGAAGAACTTTTTTTGAAGGAAGAAAGATTTCTTTTTGATTTCAATACGAGGTCACACAACTGGGTGTGCAGGTGGTTTCCCAAGGTTCTTGACGAAAGGTCGACGGAGTCGAAGGTTGTTAGCCAAAGGTCGACGGAGTCGAAGGTTCTTGACGAAAGGTGGAAAATACGAGGGATAAGACCGGTTGAGTTGAAGAGTTATCCGCAGGTTTTTGCCGATCGCTTTCCATTTGAACAAGACTTATCTATTCTAGATGCTATTTTCAATTTGGGAAAGACATCGATGAAGAGCCTTGGCCATGTTAACAATTCCTGAAATTAGTTTCGTATTTCGCGGAAAGCATTGCATTTTTGCATAGATGAAGAAACGCAATTCCGACCTTGTTCAATTTTTTCTAACTGTGGGTATTCTGTGCGCTGTTGCATTGCTTTCCTCGGTTGTATTTTTCAAATTAGACATTACTGCTGAAAAGAGAAACTCACTTTCGAAAACATCTTTGGAGATGTTGGAAAGTTTGGAAGAACCTGTTTATGTCCGCGTGTATTTGCACGGAGAGTTTCCTGCAGACTACAAGCGTCTGGAACAAGCCGTTGAAGAGCGTTTGGCTGAGTTCAATAATTTAAGTGACGGCTTAATCGACTATGAATTCATAGATCCGTATGAAGAAGCCGACGAAAAGAAGCGTCAAGAAATTTTCGCAGCACTGGATGAAAAGGGATTGAAATTTTCGAACATCAGCTACGAAAAAGACGGCGCTGAAGTAAATAAGATTATTTGGCCAGGTGCTATTGTTGAATACAAGGGCAAAGAATATCCTGTTCAATTCATGCGAAGCGAAATGCCATTGTCAGATCCTGAAATGGTGAACTTCTCTGTGAACAATCTCGAGTATGAATTGGCGAGTAGTTTCCGAAGAATTCTTCGCGATCGTAAGCCCCTGATTGGCGTATTGGAGGGACACAAGGAAATACCTCGAATGAACCTTTCGTATTTGGCTTATGCTCTTAAAGATAATTACAACATTAAGCCCGTTACTATTAACGGAAAACTGGACGCGTTGAGCGACAAGCTTCCTGAATTTCAATACCGTTCAAACGCTTACGATATGCTTATTGTAGCTGGTCCTGACACTGTCGTTCCAGACAAAGACCGTTTTTTGATTGACCAGTTTATTATGAACGGTGGAAAAGTACTATGGTTACTCGATGCCTTACACATGGATTTAGATAGCATTAAAACCGGCGGATTAGCCATGGCTGTATCCAATGAAAACGGATTGTATGAAATGCTTTATGAATACGGGGTGCGTCTGAATAGAAATATGGTTATCGATTTTCAAGGTGCTCCTATCATGTTAGATAACGGACCAATGGGCAACCAAAGAAGCTATGTGGAAAAGAGCAACTACTTTGCACCTATTCTCACATCTGAAAATCACCCTCATCCCATTGCTGCGAATCTTGACCCCATCTTCACTGAATTCGCAGGATCAATAGACACCGTAAATCAAAATAAAAACATTCGCAAAACGCCATTCCTCTTTTCTTCAGCATTGGCGAAAGAGTTCAAAGCACCTGTTCGCATTGACCTTGAGTTATTACGTAAAACAGCAGAGTATTTCAAAACCAATAACAAGCCAAAGCAAATCATGGGTATTTTATTGGAGGGCACCTTCCCTTCAGCTTTCAACGACTACCTTCCAGATAGCGTTAGAAAGTCTGCCGATATTGCATACCGCGCCACGAGTGAACCTACACGTATGATTGTCATTTCTGACGCTGACATTGCCTACAATGAAGTACGCTCAGAAAACGGAAAGGATTATCCAATGCCTTTAGGGTATAGCAAAGAATTTAAACGAGTGATGTATGACAACCAAGATTTACTTCTGAACTGCGTGAATTATTTATTAGATGATGCTAGCTTAATCGATGTTCGCTCAAGAAATATTCAAGTCCGTAAGTTGAATAAAGATAAAATTTCCACCGAAAAAAATTATTGGAAATCCTTGAATACCGCTTCTCCCCTCTTCGTTTTAGCAATCTTCGGAACAGCTGTAGTTTACTCAAGAAAGAAGCGCTGGACCAAGAAGAACTAACATGAAAAAAAAGAACATCATTCTCCTCGTATTGTTTCTCTTGCTTGCGGGGACAGCCATTTACCTTTATCCGAAACTGAGCAAAAAAAACTCAACTGGCGATAACCCATTCATGCAGTTTTCAATAGAAGACACCTCCGCTGTCTCTAAGATTACCATTCAAGACAGAAATGGAAACGTGGCTTTGCTTGAACGCAAGTCTGGATCAACCGACTGGACCATCAATAAAAAATACAACGCGCGAAAAGATGTGATAAAACTTTTGCTCGAGTGTTTCCATGACATTCGTGTAAGAGGAAATGTTCCAACGAAGATGCGCGATAACATGATGAGTGTTATGGCCACTTCAGCGAAAGAAGTGAAGATCTATGGCAAGAACAATGAACTGATAAAAACCTATTTCGTTGGACCGAATACACAAGACCACATGGGTACTATTATGTTGTTGGAAACTCCTGAAGACGGCAGAAGCGAAGAACCATACATAACCCACATTGAAGGATTCACAGGATTTTTAAACCCGCGTTTCTTCATTGAAGAAATGGAATGGAGAAGCACCGAAGTATTCAACTATCCGAATAACAACATTGCAGAAGTTGAAGTGCTGCACATGACCGATCCAGGAAGCAGTTTCAAATTATCCTACTTAGGAAATAACAAATTGAAATTCGAGCGATACTTGAACGGCGTGCTTACGCCATTCGCTCAACTTGACACTGCTCGTGCCTTCGATTTCTTCAAACGCATGCACAGAGTGAGTCTAGAATCTTACAATACGCTGCTCAAACCTGAAGCGGAAGATTCCATTAAAAACATTGCGCCAACTTTTGTAATGCGTGTGAAAACCAATGCAGGAAACATCACTTCGTTAAGTCTGTATTTGAAGAAGGCGAAGCAAATGACTCCTGACGCAACCGGACAACTCACTCCTTTCGACCCTGAATATTTCTGGGCGAAAACAGATGCTAATGAATTGGGATTGGCGCAGTTCTTTGTTTTTGAAGCGTTGCTTCAGCCAGCAGGATTCTACGGAAGATAATTACGCGTTTACTTTCAATTGAAAAATAGCGATGCCTCCTGCAATGGATGCATTGAGGCTTTCCGCCCTTCCCATAGAAGGAATGGTTAATCGTGTGGCAGACGCTTCAACAAACTGTTCTGAAACTCCGTGACTTTCACTTCCAACTACCAGCGCCCATTTTTCAGATGCTTTGAAGGATTGAATTGGCGTTCCATTCAGATCTGCTGCTAGCAGCGGAATTTCCTTCAACCTAAAATATTCAATGAGTTCATCGGAAGTTGCAGAAGCAAAAGGCAAACGCAAAACACTTCCCATAGTAGCTTGAACTACTTTCGGATTGTATACATCTACGCACTGATCGTCGAGCAGCAAAGCATCAACTCCAAACCATTCACACGTGCGAATGAGCGTGCCTAAATTCCCTGGATCTGAAATAGCATTTGCAACACAAAACGTTTTTCCTTCAATGCTATCTAGTGCGGTGTTTTTCTGTTTCAAGACAGCTAAATATCCGGGAGGTTGAGTCAAACTTGAGATTTGTTCCATGTCACGCTCATGAATAAGCGGAACTTGAAACTTCACTGAAAAATCTTCGTCTGAAGTAAAGGCTTTTACTACACTCGACTCAAAGCCCAAAGCTTCTTCCACTGCCTTTCTTCCTTCCACAACGAACAATTGCTCTTGCATTCTGAACTTCTTCTGTTGCAATGAGCGAATTAGCTTGATTTCGTTCTTGGAAATGGACATTAAATTTTATTTATACAAAGATGCGATAGATATTTGTAGAAATGATGCAAAAGAAGATTTTTCAGAAAAGCCGATTCTCACAAATACTCATTTGTGGAATAATTGCTATGGCCTATTCTTCGTGCACCATTCAAAACAACTTAGGTGAAGGAGAGATTTATTTCGAAGATCACAAAGTCGATTTCATTGAACACAAAAACGATTTACTCACGGTCACAGATGTAAGCGCAGATGAGCTCTTGTATTTGACCAAGCTTAAGCCCAATCGAAAGACCTTGATGTTTCGATTGAATATGCGATTGAATACCTTCGTTCCGAGGAAATTTTTAGAGCGATCTCAATTGCGAATTGATAAGCGTTGCGCGAGAATAAATAAGAAACGTTACGACAAAGAGACTCGCAAAAACAAAAGACACAAAGACCCGAAGGAATGCAATGGTCTTTGGCCTTGGTTAGCCTATACGGTTGGGGAGTCGCCTGTTTTGTTAGATACTGCGTTAGTCAACAAAGGTGCTCGACAAATGGAAATCTATCTGCGGAAGAACGGTTACTTCAATGCAGAGGTTCGCGGCGAATGGCAACTAAATACTGAGAAGAGTTTATTCTGGAAAGAAGGAAAAAAGAGTAACGTGACTTATCATGTTGAATTGAAAGATTTATACACGATAAAAAATGTGGAGTGGTCTACAGAAGACGCGAATATTCTAAAGCAAATTCCCAAGCTCAAAGAAAAATGCTTGGTGAAATCGGGCGAACGTTTTCGCGTTGACAATCTCGATGCAGAAAGAGGACGTATCACGCTAAAACTTTCCAATGAAGGGTTCTACGAGTTTATTCCAGATTACATCATCTATCAATTAGATACAGTGACTTCTCCGAAAGAAGTGAATGTGAAGCTTACCGTGTTGAATCAAAAGGCGCTTGACGGTTACGGAAACTTCACAGGAAAAACATTGCCTCACCGTAAATTTTATATTGGAAATATTTCATTCAACACTTCGTTCGACCCATTAAATCCAAATGAGACTCCGACGGATACCGTCGAATTCAAAGGTCTCGACATATACAGTGTTGGCTTATCGTGCGTGAAACCTGTTATTCTTGATAGGCGCGTTGAGGTGAAGGAAACACAGCTTTATCAGCAACGTTATCTCGATGAGACATACAAGCGCTTCACGCAATTGGGGGTATTCAAAACAGTAAACATTCAACTTACGCCACGAAACGACGCGAAGACCGGACAGGCGCTATTAGACGTCAAAGTGCTTTTGGCACCGAATAAGAAACAAGCCTTAAGCTTTGACCCACGTATGACCAACAGAGCGGGTAACATGGGTATCTACGGTAACTTCATATACAAGCATCGCAATGTTTTCCGTGGGGCAGAATCGTTCGAATTCAAGACCGTTGTCGGAGCTGAAGCCTCGCAATTATTGGGAGGCGCTTCCGCTTCAACGAGCACAGGCGATCAAATTGTGCAACGTGCTTTCCAATTGAATACATTTGAAATTGGACCTGAATTGAATTTAATATTGCCTCGCTTATTTCCACGCGACTTAGCGAAAACGAGTCGAAGCAACGACCCGAAAACTACACTTCACGCTGGCTTGAACTACCAGCGCAGACCCGATTATACGCGAACACTTTCGCAAGTAAGTTTCGGGTGGACATTCATTGAAAATCCGGAAACAGTTTCTTCGTTCGATATTCAGTGGGCTGAATTGAGCTTGATTAAAATTGATCGCTCTTTTGCATTTGATCAATGGTTAGGTTCTTTGAACGATAGTTATTTGGCGAACAGTTATCAAGATCATTTGATTTTAGCTTCACGCCTGGGATACACTGTAAACACACAGAAAGACGGCAATCAGCCACGATCATTCTATTACCGCGGAAACATTCTTGAAGGTGCTGGAAACTTGCTTCGCGCGATTTATCAGCGTCTACCTAATGTTTCAACTGACTCTTTAGGTAGTTATGAAATCAATAACATTCGCTTTGCGCAATACGTGAAGTCTGATCACGATGTTCGATACTACACGCAATCCGACGATCGAAACAAGTTTGCCTTTCGGGCATTTGTTGGGGTTGGTATTCCGCTTAAAAACCTTTCTTCACTCCCGTTCGAAAAAAGTTATTTCAGCGGTGGTGCGAACGGATTGCGCGCATGGCAAGCACGAACTCTTGGACCTGGAACTTTCAGAGACACCACTGTGGTGCGTTCGTTCAATAACATTGGAGACATTAAATTGGAATTCAATGCGGAGTATCGCTTTAAGATTACACACATGGTTCAAGCGGCATTTTTCGTAGACGCTGGAAACATTTGGTTAGCGAATGTAGACAATAGCCGTCCCGGTGCAGAGTTCAATAAGAGCAGGTTTTTAAAGGAGTTCGCTGTTGGTACAGGGGCGGGACTACGTTTAGATTTCGACTTCTTTATTGTTCGAATGGATGTTGGAATTCCGTTGAGAGATCCTTTGAAAATCGACGGAGAAAAATGGTTATGGCAAGGGAAAGACGAATACAATGCTTTTCTTTCCAACGTGAATAATACTCCTAGCACATTCAAACTGCAACCTGTCTTGAACTTAGGATTGGGATTTCCTTTCTAACCTTTTTCTATTTCTTGTTGAATAAGCGAGCGCGTGTGGTTCGCCATTTCTTCAATGCTCATATTGAAAAAATCATCGTCCTTCAAAGCGGGTAAGATTCTTAGTTCAACAGTAGCAGGACGAAGAAAAAAACTTCCGCTTGCAAGTGCTCTTGCACTTCCAATTACAGCAATTGGAACGATGGGGATTCTCCCCTCTTTCGCAATGGTGAAGACTCCCTTTTTGAAAGGCAATAGTTCTCCTGTTTTCGTGCGTGTTCCTTCCGGAAAAGCGGCAATGCTTTTTCCTCCTTGAATATCTTGAATAGCAGTGCGCATGCTCGCCATGGCGCGTTCGCGATTCTTTCGGTCGACGAAAATCATTCCCACGATTTTCATGTACTGACTTAAAATCGGAATTTTCTTCAATTCAATTTTACCAATAAAAAAAAGTGGTCTATTCACACGTGTACAGATGATTGGAATGTCTAATTGTGACGCGTGATTCGCGGCATAAATCGCGGGTTCGTCAAGAACATTATCTACTCCTTTCGCCTTCACGCGCACCATTGAAATAGCAAGAATCACGGGTGAAAAAATGTAGTATCCCATTATTCTGTGCGAATACGTTGGGTTGGTTACTAAAGCGAAGACCATCCCGAAAATCCCGCAGAAAATGGTCCACACCAACAACAATAAAAGTTGAAGGATATTAATTGGAAACCACAAAACTTTTGAAATCATCCTTCCTCTCCGTTGTATTTTTCGAAACGAACTATTAAGAATTTACTGATTGGCGTATTGCTTCGTTCAGCAGTGTGGTGCAGAGGAACCAAGCAATTCGTTTCTGGGAAATAAGTCCCGACACAACCTTTCGGAATGTCGTACGGAACGATGTGAAACTTGATGGCCTTGCGCTCTACTCCTTCGTGCACGGCAATGATGTTCACCAACTCTTTGTGTTGAAATCCGGCTGCAAGAATATCTTCTTCGTTCATCATTAACACGCGACGCTCGTTCTCTACTCCGCGGTAACGATCGTCTAATCCGTATACCGTTGTGTTGAACTGATCATGTGTACGAATGGTCATTAAGACGTAATGTCCGGTTGGAATTTCTATGTGTTGAAGCGGCTCTGTTCTGAACTGTGCCTTTCCTGAAGGAGTTGTGAACTTGCCTTCGCGCGGACCGTTCGGAAGATAGAATCCATCGGCGCCACGAACGCGTTTGTTGTAGTTATCGAAACCTGGAATGGTGGCTTCGATTTCTTCGCGGATGAAATCGTAATTGCTTCTCCACTTTTTCCAAGGCAGATCGGATGTCTTCTTGCAAGCGTTTCCGATTTCGCAAACGATTGCAGGCTCGCTCATGCAGAGTTCTGAAGCGGGGGTGACGCTTCCGCGTGAGCGATGCACGATTCCCATGGAATTTTCAACGGTCACGAATTGTTCTCCGCCTTCTTGCATATCTATTTCCGTTCTTCCTAGGCACGGAAGAATGAGTGCCTCTTCGCCGGTTACCAAGTGTGAGCGGTTGAGTTTGGTAGAGATGTGCACGGTAAGCGGCACTTGCTGCATGGCTTTACCGGTGAAGACGCTGTCGGGCGTTGCTGAAACGAAGTTTCCACCTAGGCCAATGAAGATTTTGACTTGTTTTTTAGACATGGCTTCAATGGCCTCTACCGCGTCGAACCCGTGTTCTCTCGGTGCAGTGAAGTTGTAGCGTTTGTCTAGTGCGAGAAGGAATGGTTCGCGCGGCTTTTCATTAATGCCCATGGTTCTATCTCCTTGTACATTCGAGTGTCCGCGCACCGGGCAAAGCCCTGCTCCTGGCTTTCCAACAGCACCAAGAACCAAGTGTATGTTTACCACTTCTTGAATAATGGCTACTGCCTTTTTCTGCTGGGTAAGACCCATGGCCCAGCATGAAATAATATTTTTCTTTTTTGAAATGAGTTCAGCCACTTCGAAAGCTTGTGCTTTTGAAATGCCGCTGATTTCAGCGCATTCATCGAGGTTCACTTCTTCGAGGCTGTTCCAATAATTGATGAATCCTTCTGTTTTTTCTTCAACGAATTTCTGATCGAGCACCCCTCCTACTTCTTGTTCAAGCGTCTTCAGGTAATGTCCGATCATTTTGAATAAGGCATGATCTCCGCCTACACGCACTTGCAAAAAATGATCGGCGAGTTGCGTTCCTCCTTTTAAAATTTCGATGGGGCTTTGTGGATCGATGAACTTCGTTGTTCCCACTTCTGGAAGTGGATTGATGTGTATGATCTTTCCTCCGTTTGCTTTGCATTTGGAAAGCGCTGCCATCATACGCGGATGATTGGTCCCAGGGTTCTGTCCGATTACCAAAATAGCATCTGCAATGTGAAGGTCTTCGAGTTTCACTGTTCCTTTGCCTATACCGAGCGATTCAATGAGTGCGGTTCCAGAACTCTCATGACAAAGGTTGCTGCAATCGGGAAGGTTGTTCGTTCCGAATTTCCGAACGAAGAGTTGATATAAAAAAGCGGCCTCGTTGCCTGTCCTTCCAGAAGTATAGAAAACCGCTTCGTCGGGAGTTGCGCAATTGTCGAGTTCTTGTGCGATGCGACTTAAAGCGAAATCCCATGAAACAGGTTTGTATTTGCTGCTTCCTTTTTCAAGGAACATGGGGTTTGTTATGCGTCCGCTTTTCCCGATGATGTAGTCGCTCCAATCGCTCATTTCTTCTACTGTATGTTGCGCGAAGAAATCGGGCGTGCAGCGTTTGTCGGTGGCTTCTTCAGCAATGGCCTTTGCACCGTTCTCGCAATACTCTCCGAGTTTCGATCTATGTGTAGGGTCTGGCCAAGCGCATCCTGGGCAGTCGATGCCGTCTTTTTGATTTAATTTTTGAAGCAGTTTCCAACCTTTGATCATGCCCATTTCATCGGCAATGTGTTTAAAGGTTGAAGTAATAGCGGGCACACCGCATGCTGCGTCTTTGAGGTGTTTCAAGCGAATGCCTGTAAGTGTTGCAGGCGGTACTATTCGGATGTTTCTCATCTCGCTAAGATAACGCTTTATTGAAAATTCGCTCGAAAGGTAAGAGAAGTTAAGAGAGGGTAAGAAATCACTGCGTGATCAATCATCTTCGATGATCAATCGCTTCGCGATCAATCTTTCCGATTAATCCTTCGGATTGATCACCGGAGGTGATTGATTGCAGAGCAATTGATCTGACAAAGTCAGATTGATCCGCAGGATTTCTGCTTCGCATAATCGCGCATAACTGTTTCTTGACTTTACAGAAAGTGCTAATCAATTTTGCGAGAAAGAAAATATTCATAATTCATGTTGTCCGAATAGACAACTTAACCTAAATTTGTTTAGTATTCTTTCAACTTCAGGATACACCGAAACTGAATTAGCTCATGAAAGACAATATCAGCACGAATGAAAACGAAGACTAACACAAAGACTCTTGATCAATTCGTTGAAGAACAATATGGAAAGCGAGGAACAGCCAAG
>JANQWV010000043.1:0-50631 GCA_030729695.1 Flavobacteriales bacterium
GTTATTGGAACTAGTGTTATTGGAACTAGTGTTATTGGAACTAGTGTTATTGGAACTAGCGTTGTTGGAACTGGCGTTGTTGGAACTGGCGTTGTTGGAACTGGCGTTGTTGGAACTGGCGTTGTTAGAACTAGCGTTGTTGGAACTAGCGTTGTTGGAACTAGCGTTGTTAGAACTAGCGTTGTTGGAACTAGCGTTGTTGGAAGAGTCTGAATTCTCATAATGAGAATTTTCCAATGCTGTTGAAACACGATTTTTGGAATCTAAAATCTCCGATTTCAAAGATTCTACATCAACAGTGTTGCTCAGATTTCTATATTCTGGTTTTACTTCAGGTTGTTTTTCGTTCTCTAAATCTTGAAGAAGTTTTAGAAAGGAAACAGATTCCTGCAACTCCAATTCGCGAATTCGGAGCTTTTCTTTTTCTGACTCAATTTCTTCTTGAACAGAAGCGATTTCTGTTTGAATGTCCTTTAACTCATTGCCCATGCGCTCAATGTCCTTCTTCTTTTTTGTAGTAGACATTTGCTTACTCACTTCATTGGCTCTGTTTTCTAATTCCTCAAGTTCCTTTGTTCTTGTATTCAGTCGAAGTTGGGTGTCATCGCGCTGTGCTTTGTTATCGTTGACTGCTGTTTTTGCAATTTCTGTTTTCCAGGTGGTCGCTGATTCAGTGGGCAAACCTTGCGCGCTTGTTGGGTTTTTAGCAACATAGTCATTTACGAGGTAGGCCGCCATTGGCGAGTCTTTTTTCGCAAGAGATTCTTTGATTTGCGCGTTAGTTGTTTGTACGCTGTTTAGTTTTTCTTTGAGTTCTTTTTCTCGTCCTTTTGAAATTTCATAAGCTGCAATGGCGGCCGCACTTTTGTCTTGTGTGACAATCATATTAATTCGAGCCTCAACCAATTTCGCGCTGTCGGCCATTGATTCAGGTTTCTCGAATCGAACGGTTTGAAACTCTTCGTACGCCTCATCTGTTTCAGATAAGGTTTGCTGAACATATTCAAGCAATGATTTTGAAGTTTGTTCAGCTAACAAAATTTCACGCTTCAACGCAGCTATTGTTTTTTCTTGCGATGAAAGTACAGTGTCTATTTCTATGCGTTGATTAGAACCAGAAGGGTTTGGATAGTTTCCCCCAGATGCATTTGTCTCAGGATTATTTGCAGTAGCGAATGCTGCTTGATCGACTGTTGCATTGACGTCGAGTTGCGATTTTGCAAGAAGCATTTGACGCTGAAGGTCTTCAACATTGTCATTCAATGGGTCGTTCCAATAGTTTTTCACTTCTACTTTTTCACGTCCATCTGTTTTCGTGTAGACTATTTCTTGACGAAAAACGCGTGAGCCTTCCGACGGCGGGATCTTCACCAATACTTCATGAATTTGAGGGCTTCCAGGGGGTTGAATTTTGTATGTGTAGTTTCCCGCAGTTGGAATGAATAGGAGATATTGTCCGTTCGATTCGCGCGCTTGCGTATCCATGATTTTACGATTCGTTAAATCATCGAACACTTGAATCTTTGCTTCTGTTTGCGTTGCATCTACGCGAGAAATAAACTCACCTTTCAGGTAGGTGATGTTCATTGGAATTCCATTTACAAAAACGCGGTAGACATAAAGTTTATCTGGAGATGTTAAACGGCTACTTGCAAAATACGCTGTAGTATTCAGCGAGTCCGTTATGAAAAAGAGGTCGTCGTCGGGTGTATTAATGGCGAAGTCCATATTAATCGCCGGACCGAAGTCATTGATGGAAGCATCCCATTCACATCTGAAAATATCATATCCGCCCATACTGCCATGTCCTTTCGATGCGAAATACAAAGTACTTCCATTTGGATGCATGAAGGCGAAGTCTTCATCGAACTCTGTATTAACTGTGCTCTTCAACTTAACGGGGGGAGTGAAGGTTCCATTCACACGAGAAGTCATGTAAATGTCCTTTCCAGTTAGACCATCTTTTCCTTTGCTTGAAAAGAAAATTTTCTTTCCATTGCTTGGAAGGAAGAAGACGTGTTCTTCTTTTGATTTGAGATCAAGTTTAGAAAGTAATTCCTTCGGAGTGGAAATGATTTTTCCAATGGAAGGGTCAATGTTCATGTATCTGTAAAAACTCGATTTTTCTGCTTCGGTCTTTTCAAGAACTTGAACATCTTTAATGCTGTTCATGAGATTCAATCCAGATTCCGCTGAAAGTTTTTGAGCTTTGCAGTCAGACCTGGTCAGTTGTTTCTTTTCTGCCGTGGTTTCGAATTTCTCATACTCAGCCAAAGCTTCTTTGAAGTTATAACTGAGATGATAAGCCCGTGCTAAATAATAGTGGGTTTCAGGCTCAGTGTAGCCTCTTCTCACACCGTCTTTCATGAAGAAGATACACTTGTCGCGATCTGTTGTTGCGTATATGCCAGCAGCTCCAAATCTGAATGCATACAAGGGATTACTTCCATACAGAGAAACCAATTGTGAATATTTGGCGTAGGCTTCAACATAATTTCCAGCTTCGAAAAACACATTGGCTTCAGCCGCAAGTGTTTTTTCGTCAATAGGCTTTTGTGCAAAGAGATTTCCTATGCAAAAAGTAAGAAGGAGTATGGAAATATATTTTCTAATGTGCCGGTAGTTTAATTGGAATTGTAAAAATACATCGCAAATTCGCTTTGTGTTTTTTTGTTTCCAGTTTTAAAGATACAAATTATGAAGAATTCAGTAGTGATTGGCGCCTATTCAATGGCTCTTGCAGTGCTTTTTGGAGCTTTTGGAGCTCATGGTTTAAAAACGATGGTCTCTGAGTACAGCGTAGACATTTACAACAAGGGCGTCCATTACCAAGTTATTCATTCGTTAGGAATAATGCTTAGCGCAGTGCTCTTGAAGAGCGAGAAGTCATTGAAGACTTTGAGAATCTTATTTATAGCGGGAATAGTAGGATTCTCTGGATCGCTTTATCTGTTAACTTTTGCAGATTCGCTTCCTGCTATACTCAAGCAAATTGTTGGTCCAATAACTCCTGTTGGAGGCGTGTTCTTTGTTTTGTCTTGGATATATCTCGCTCGGGCCTTTCAAAAAGAAATGAATAATTAA
Organism: Flavobacteriales bacterium; assembly: GCA_030729695.1. Lineage (GTDB taxonomy): Bacteria > Bacteroidota > Bacteroidia > Flavobacteriales_D > Sanyastnellaceae > CAIZGX01. The sequence continues at coordinate 3,085 of JANQWV010000043.1, forward strand.
TACAGAGGTGAACATTCACCCTAGGAAGGTGTTAACTTTGCAAAAAATAAATTTTATGTCATCATTAGTAGGAAAAAAAGCGCCTTCATTTAAGGCAGGAGCAATCACTAACGGAGGAACCGTAGTGAGTGATTTTTCATTGGATCAGTTCATCGGAAAGAAACATGTTGTGTTCTTCTTCTACCCAAAAGATTTCACATTCGTTTGTCCAACTGAATTGCATGCATTTCAAGAAAAATTAGCAGAATTCGAATCTCGCAATTGCGCGGTTGTAGCATGCTCTACAGATACAGAGGAAAGCCACTGGGGTTGGTTGCAAATGGAAAAGAAAGCAGGTGGTATCAAGGGAATCACATATCCTATTGTTGCCGACGTTTCTAAAACCATTTCAGACACTTACGGAGTTTTAGCTGGTGAATACGATTACGATTCAGAAGGTAACTTGGTTGCTAACGGTCCAATGATCGCTTACCGTGGATTGTTCTTAATTGACAAGAACGGTGTTGTAATGCACCAACTGATCAACAACTTCCCATTGGGAAGAAACGTTGACGAGGCCTTGCGTATGGTTGATGCACTTCAGTTCTTCGAAGAGAACGGTGAGGTTTGTCCTGCAAACTGGTCAAAAGGAAGTGAAGGTATGAAAGCGAATCACGAAGGTGTTGCCGATTATTTGGCAAAACACTAATTCAAAATAAATTGAATAAAAAGGGCTCTTCGGGGCCCTTTTTTTATTGTGTGAATTTATTTGTGACGTATTCTTGTAATTATGATGAAACGTATATTCTCCTTAGTTTTTTCGGGTTTTATAACTGTGAGTGTTTTGGCGCAGGAACATCCGATGTGGACGGATTTGATGCACAGCGATATTTCCGTATTTGATTTTATTTCGGAAATGAATTCAGCTTGGCCTGAAAGGTCTACTCAGCGCGGGCAAGGTTACAAGCCTTTGGAGCGTTTCAAATGGTTAATGGAAACACATGCCGATGCAAACGGAAAGATGTTGAATGGAAGAGAGACCCTTGAGTTGTGGACCGCTTTGAAGAATTATTCGGGACAGCGATCTATTTCTGGGAATTGGCAGCCCTTAGGTCCAATTATCGATGATGTGACCACACGTGAAAATATCGAAGGTGTAGGAAGAGTTTCTTGTATTGCGTTTCATCCAATCGATCCCAATGTTATGCTAGTTGGAACTCCCGCTGGCGGAATTTGGAAGTCTACAAACGGAGGGGCATCGTGGTCAACAAATACAGATTATTTACCCACGCTTGGAGTAAGCGCAATCGTATTCGACCCTTTGAATCCAAACGTTGTATATGCAGGGACAGGCGATCGCGATGCAGGAGACGCGCCAGGAATGGGGGTTTTGAGAAGTGACGACGCAGGTGATACTTGGAACTTTGTAAACACAGGAATTGCAACCAGAACCGTAGGTAAAATAATTGTTTGTGTTGACGAAGCACACAGTGTGGTTATAGCCACTGATTTGGGTATTAGAAGATCAACAGACGGTGGAGTTTCTTGGACACAAGTTTCTTCAAACACTTTTGATTACAAAGATTTGGCGCAACACCCCACTTCACCCAACATCTTGTACGCAACAGGTGCAGGCAGATTTTATAGAAGTGAAGATTTCGGATTGACTTGGACGCAAAGCAACTCAGGTGTTTCAAACGGAACGCGCATGTGTGTTTCAGTGAATGCAGCTGAACCCGATGCGGTATATATTTTAAGAACGAATACGTATGCTTATACAGGAACATTCAAAAGTGAAGATGCTGGATTGACATTCACTCAAATGAGCAGCACTCCGAATATTATGGGGTGGTCTGCAGATGGCTCTAGCACAGGTGGACAAGCTTGGTATGACCTCTGTTTGGTAGGTGATGCTCAAACCCAAAACGTTATTTATTGCGGCGGAATTCGTTTGAAGAAAAGTGTTGATGGCGGAACGACTTGGCAAGACATTAACTCGAATTTTGTGCACGTAGATCAGCACGAAATGGCGATCAATCCACATAACCAAGATTTGTATGTGTGCAACGATGGAGGTCTTTATCGATATGTAAACAATTCTGAGTGGCAAGACATTTCTACGGGCATTGTAAACGGACAGATTTACAGATTGGGGCAATCGCCTCATGATGGTGCAAAAGCGTTGACCGGATTTCAAGACAATGGAACGGCGGAATTTCAAGGCGCTCGTTGGGTAAGGACCGGTGGTGGAGATGGCTTCGAGTGTATGTACGATTACGAAGAGGTTGGAAGACGATACAGCAGTATTTATTACGGTGACTTGTATAGAACTTCAAACAACTACATCAATCAGAAATTTGCGGGAGATGGGGTCAACGGTATGAACGAAGAAGGAGCGTGGAGCACGCCTTATTGTTTGCATGCAGATAGCAGTTCGACCATGTTTGTTGGAATGAAAAACATTTGGCGTTCTAAGAACATCAAGCATGTCAACAAAGATTCTATCGTGTGGCAAAAAATTTCAACGAATTTTTTAAGTGCGAACACAACTGATTGCAATCAAATTCGTGGACATTATACAAAAGGAAATGTGTTGTACGCATCGAAGGGTTCACGCAAAATGGGAAGAACAGACAATGCAATGTCCGATACAGTGGTGTGGCAAAACATAAGCACCTACTTGCCGAACGCTGTTGTGGCAGTGAATGCAATTGAGACACACAAGAGCGATTCGTTAATTGTATACATCGCCTTCAATAAGAATGTATACAAGAGTGTAACTGCGGGAACTTCATGGACCTTAATGACTCCGAATCTTCCTGATGTAGCGGTAAACACCATTGTTACAGATACTTCTTCTGTCTTGGAAAACTTGTACATAGGAACAGATCTTGGAATTTATTATTGGGATGCGAGCATGACGGAGTGGGTGAACTTCTCCTCAGGATTTCCATATGCCGCAAGGGTAACTGAATTGGAAATTGCCTACGATTCGCCGAAGCGAATTCGTGCTTCAACATACGGAAGAGGAATGTGGGAAAGTGATTTGTACAGCCCAGAAACGAATGTGTTTCCAACCAGTGCTGTATGGAATTCCCCAAGTACCTCAGGAGAAGTAATTGGAACCTTCGACGCCGATATATTTTTCTATCGGAATCTTTCAAATATTGACGTGAGCGATTTAACATCTTCTGACTTTTATATTGAAAACGGAACGGTCAATTCAGTTTCAGGTGGACCTTCTCATTACACGGTAAACATTACTCCGACAACATTCGGACAAGTAAAAGTGGTTCTTCCGAGCAACTCGGTTATGGATAATTTCTTCACGGGCAATGAAGTGAGCGACACGTTGAAGCTCGTATTCATGCAAGCACCTGCACCATTCGGAAGCAAAGGACCAGGCGGGGTTGGAGATAGCAATGACCTAGCGTTTTGGATGCGTGCTGATAAAGGTGCGCTCTTGAATGGAGCGCTTTCGGCGAACGATGGCGAACCTGTTTATGTCTGGCAAGATCAAAGTGGAAACAACAGTTCCGCTTCTCAAGGAAATGTAAACCAGCGCCCTACATTCATTGAAAACAATGGGGTACATACTCGCGCTGGAATTCAGTTCGACGGCGATAACGACTTCTTGCAAATGGATGATGTGTTTGGTGGAAGAAGTTCAAGCGCTTACTGCGTGGTTGAAACAGATTCGATTCTATTCAACGATCACGGTTGGTTTGCGAGTGCGCGTGTTCCGAATGGTTATCTTCTTCATCCTTGGAAAAACGATTACTACTATCACGGTGAAGTTTTAGATTTGGAGAGTAATTATTCAGGGTCTCCAATTTTCTACATTGGCGAAGCCACCTCACCGCACATCTATGGTTTAATCTATGAGCAAGACGATTTACATCAATTGTTCTATACCATTTTCGACGATCATCTTTATCCATTCCCTGGAATAAACATTGGTGCTCGCGATAATTCAACACCTATTGACATTCGCTTTGGTTGGGATTACGACGATCGTTTTGGAAAGGGAAGAATGGGTGAGAATATTTTATACAAGCGCAGATTGTTCTTGTCGCATCACACCATTGTAAACAATTACCTCGGTGCGAAATACGGATTAGATCTTGGACTTCAATCTCGCTATTTTCATCCGAATTACGCAGAGGAAGTTATTGGAGTTGGTCAGGAAAATTCTGGTGATAAACATGAGGTAGCTCAAGGTATGGGAGTGCTTGAAGTAAGTGCTGTGGGAACCATGATCGATGGGAATTATTTATTGGTGGGAAGTGATGTAAATGGAATGAATGTGAGCAATTCTGTTTATCCGTTTGTTTCTAATCGTATTGAAAGGACTTACGCTTTCACAAGAACAGGTAGTGCCTTTCTTTCAACGTTGAAGGTACCTGCTTCAGAACTAACAGGATTAAATGAAGTGAATTTGATCCTGACTGAATCGGAAGAGTTCAACTTGAATAATACCATGCAGGTTTATCCGATGACTTTAGTCGGAGATAACTACGAGATTTCGCTGTCTCTGCCTGCTTCAGGAGTGTTTACCATCGGGGAAACTCCTGTTTTGAATGTGAATGAAAATTCATTGAATCAAGTTTCAATTTTCCCAGTTCCAAGTTACGATGTGTTGAATGTAAACGTGGGACATGAAATATTGAACGCAACCACTTATCGCGTTTTTTCAACAGATGGAAAGCAGGTTCTTGTTGGAAGTATAAATGCGGCGAAGTATCAATTGAATATTGAAAATCTTCCAAGTGGAATTTACGTTTTACAGATTCAGGACGTTGGTTCTTTGGTGAAAAGAGAATTTGTAAAGTTGTAAAGGCTATATTTGTGATTACCTTAATCTAGAACGATGCGAAAATTTCTGATTTTAATCTTGAGTATTTGCACCCTGTCTGCTGTGGCGCAAACATCTATAAGCGATTGCGAAGGAGCCATTGTTTTGTGTGGAGATTTGTATACTGAGACGCAAGCTTCATTTTCATCAGGAAATGTATTTGAGGCAACGGGCGCTTGCAATCAAGGATTGGAACAAAGCTCTGTTTGGTACACGTTCACTGTGCAGCAAGATGGAAACTTAAGTTTTATTCTAGATCCGTTGAACGATGCAGATGATTATGATTGGGGTTTATTCAACATCACCACTGGTGGTTGTGCTGGCTTGGGAGCTACTTCACCGGAAGTAGGATGCAACAGCTACGGAGTTTTTGGAACAAATGGACCAACGGGCATTTCATCTGCCAATGGAGGCTCTGGAACCTCTAACGGTCCTGGAGATTTGAACGGTCCTGCCTTTAATGCTGATTTGCCTGTTGTTGTTGGACAGTCATATGCGTTGGTAGTTATGAACTGGTCAAACAGTTTCGATGGTTACACCATTGACTTCGGACAATCTACTGCTTCGCTATACGATCAAGTTCCTCCAGTTCCAATTAGTGCAACAACAGATTGCAGTAACCTAACTGTTGTCTTAACCTTCAGTGAGCCTATTGTTGCAACTTCTGTTCAGCCAACCGATTTCACGGTAACAGGTCCAAGCGGCACCATCACGGTTCAGTCGGTAACGGCAAACAATCCGACCATGGCCGATGTCTTCACCATTCAATTAGCGAATCAAGTTTTGATTGGTGGAACTTATACCTTGAACATTACCAATACAACTGGATTCGTAGAAGATGCTTGTGGAAATTTAGGTACACAAAGTATCACATTTGAAATTAGCGATCCAATTGATTTCGAAGTGGCGACAACAACTGCGTGCAATGGTTTTGGTGGAAGTGTTGTTATCTCCAGCATTATCGGCGGAGACGGCAATTACACCTTGAACTTCAATGGGACAAATCAAACACAATTCAACCTTACGAATGTTGTAGGTGGAAATTATACGGCAACCATAACCGATGGAAACGGTTGTCTGCGCTCCATTCCAGTAACTGTTCCGAATCAAGATATTCAAGTTTCCATTCCTTCTCAAGATTCATTGACCTGTTTGAATTCAACAACTGAATTGATAGGGGTTGAAGTCTTGCCTGCGCAGAACGTGTCTTATGCATGGACAGGTGCCGGATTGACAAGTACAACAATTGCAAATCCGACGGCAACAGCACCGGGAGTATTGAACCTGGTTGTGACGAATTTGGATAATGGTTGCTCAGATTCAGAAACCATTGAAATTTATGCTGGAGATGTTTATGCTTTGGATTTAAGCACGATGATACTTCCGAATATTATTACGTTGAAGCAAGATGAATTGAACGATGATTGGAGAGCAATTTTAGCCGCTGACCCTCTTTTAGATTTGACTGTATTGTTTCTTGAATATGATTTAACAGTATTCAACCGTTGGGGGGGAAAGGTGTTTGAAAGCACAGCTACTTCGAAATATTGGAATGCAGCAGATGTTGCTACTGGAACATACTTCTATTTATTTCATTACAAAACAGATTGTGGAACTGCGGTTGAAGAAACAGTAGAGGGGACAATTCTAGTTGTTGAATGAAGTTAGGCGTTATTCTTCACGGCGCGAAAAACAACAGACACGCGCAACGCAAAGAAATTGAAGCAGTTTTTTCTGAATGGTCATTGGATATTCGTGTTACCGAGTATGATAAGCATGCCGAAAAAATTGCGAGGGAGTTGTGCAATGATACTTGCGACGCAGTATTGGTTTGCGGTGGCGATGGTAGTTTGAATCAGGCGGCGAATGGGGTCTTCAGCTCGAACAATCCGAATACACCACTTGCTATTTGGCCTTCTGGAACAGGGAACGATTTTGTGAAGACGTTGGAAGTTCCTCAATCATTTCAGGATTTAAAAACGAGTATTGAGCAAAGCAATTTTAAAGCAATTGATTTGCCTTGTATGGAGTGGGATGGAAGGAAGCGGGTATATTTAAATGTCACGGATCTGGGACTAGGCGGATGTGTAGCCTATGACATGATGCGAAGCAAGAGAAGATTGGGCGCTTTCTTAACTTACCAATGGCTCATTGTAAAGAATTTGGTTCGGTTTAAAAAGCGTTCGATTCATTTTAATTTAGATGGAAAGAATTACGACGCTCGCGCTATGAATTTCGTGGTTGCCAACGCAAGATATTTTGGTTCGGGTTTGGGTATTTCTCCAGAAAGTCAACTAACAGATGGACTTTTGGAAGTCATTGTTATTGGCGATTTGAATATTTTTGAGTACTTGTATTTCGTTCCGAAAGTGCGCAAATGCAAGAAGCTTTCGTATCATAAGATTCAATATTATTCAACAAAAAAAATAAGTATCGAAACCGAAGTTCCGATGCCTATTGATATGGATGGCGAATTTGTTGGATTCTCGCCGTTGATTATTTCAATTCAACATTCGCTGAATGTAGTGGTTAGAAACGACCGCGAAGTGTAAGTGTTGCATTTCTTCCTGCTCCGGAAATATTCGAGGCAAAGACGCGGTAGTTCGCATCTAGAATGTTTTCTATTCCAACGATTATTTGAACATGTTCTTGCATTTGGTAACTCGCTCTTACGTTAAAAGTATGCCATGCAGGCATTCCATTTGGCGTAGCGTATGCCTCGTTGTCTTCGGCATTTAAGCGGTAATCTTCGATGCGTTTCCAACCGTTGTATAACACTGAGAATTCACCGCGGAATTTTTGTTGTTGGAAGGTAAATCCGGTTCTTCCGTATACAGGCGGAATGTGATCCAAAGGAGTGTCTCCGTTTTCAGTCTTGATTCTTCCGTAGGTGTAAACCACTGAAGATTGTAAACTGAAGTGATCGTTCACTTGAGAATTCAAGCTAAGGTTTCCTCCATAGATATAGGCTTCAGTTGCATTTACCGTGGTGTAAACCGCACTCAAAGTCCCTTCATATAAGATAGAGTCTTGTCCATTGAACTGCGCTTTTCCCGTTGTTAAAGCGTTGTTGTAATTCATGTAATAGCCATTCAAAGCGAGTGTGGTTTTGCCTAGGAATTTTCGTTCAATGGTAGCCTCGATGTTATTCACCTTTTCGGGTTTGAGTTCGTTGTTAGGAACGATTAGATTTCCGGAAGTGCTTTCAAATACTTTAGATAAATCGTCGACGTTTGCTGCACGGAAACCTGTGCTTACAAGAGCTGCTATACGCCATCTAGCATTTGGCGTGTATACGAGACCTGCGCTTCCGTTTAGATTGCCGTTGGATTGATTCACCTCTGAGAATGGAAATTTGAAGAAGGTAGTGTCGGTGAAGGAAGCCGAAAGATTCACACGAGAATATCGAATGCCGGCGTTGAGTGCTAATTTTTTATTCACTTTATGAAGCGCAGTGACATAAGTAGCAGCGCCACTCATAGAAGCTCCTCCGCTAGCATATCGCGTGTCAAGCGGACTTAAAACGCCTGTGTTAATGTTCTCTGAATAAGCAGTACTTGTTACATCGTTGAAGTAATATTCCAGTCCGTAGTTCGCGGTTGTTTTTTCTTGAAGTGTTTTGGAAAAGTCGGCATTCACCGAATACACTTTTACGTTTTCAATACGACTGCTGCGGATACTGTTATTAAATCGTCGGTCGAATCTCGATTGGTCAATGTTCTGCCAAGCAATCGTTATTTTTCCATTGTTGTATAATTTTTTTCCTTTCGAAAGCGTGGCATGGTAAGCCACCATTGCCCGGGTTTGTGGGCCATAGTACCACTCTGCAAATCTTGCTGTTCCGCCCGTGGTTTGGGTAAGGCGATCGTACCTCGGTACATTGTTCGTTGTAGAATATTGAATGTTCAAGGTGTGAGTGAGCTTATCATTTTGCTTAAACGAAAGTTTTTCCAAGAAGTCGTATTGCCTGTAGCCAGACCCTATCTGCACATTCGGATTCGGGTTGGTCATGACACTGTCTCTTCCGTTTATGCGTTGAACGTACCAAGGTCGCTGGCCGAATGTTTCGTAGCCAGGATTGCGGTTGTTGCCCTGGCGAAGATCTCCGAAATTATTGAAGGTAAAAGAAGTGAAGGTCGCAATACGCGGACTGCTTGTTTCAACATTTACATGAGCCGCGCTTTGATCGGCGGTGCTGTATCGGAGCATAGCTCCAGCGCGAACCAATCGATCTCCTGACGTAAAACGCGGAGCTCTTGTGTTGAAGCTCATGACTCCGCCTAATGCATCTGATCCGTATGCTACTGCACTTGGCCCGTAAGCAATTTCAACATTTTCCATAGCCATTGGGTCAAGGCTTAATATGTCTTGTAAGTGTCCGCCTCGGTAGATTGCGTTGTTCATGCGAACTCCGTCAACAACATAAAGCACTTTGTTCGCTTCAAATCCGCGAAGGATCGGAGATCCACCGCCCAACTGACTTTTCTGAATCAACGCTGTTCCAGTTTGAGCCAAAAGATCCGCGGCATTTGCTGGATTAATGAATTGAATATCTTTTCGCTGAATTGCGCTAATGGGTTGGGCAAGATCTTTTAATCGATTTGCATTTCGTGTTGCCGAGATGACCATTTCTGAGAGGGTAGCGTTAGAACCTATTAAATAGGCAATGTAGTTATCTGTAATCTCAGTAGTAGAAATTGAGAATATTTCATATCCATTTGCGGAAATGAAAAGAGTCCCCATTGAAATGATCCCGCGATATTCAGTTTCTATTGACATGTGTCCGCGAAACTCGCCTTCATTGTTTGTAGTTCCGATTAGCTGAGGAAGTTCAATGTTGTTTTTTGAAATGAATACAGAGGCACCGGAGATGGCTTCAAGGGTGGTTAAGTCTTTAACCGTTATTGTCTGCGCGCGCGAACTAAAGAAACTCGCTGCATTGAGCACACTCGCAAGAGTGAATATGATTAAGTTTCTCGAAATTTGATTATTCATTTTCACTTGCGAAAATAGTAACAAAGCCTTATTTTTTTTCGACGTTCAAGAAATGTACATTTTGAATCATTGTAGTTGCCGTGAATTTTTATACATTGCAGCCAATGGCGTAACCGAAAAGCCAACTAAAAAATAGAGTAGGGCAAAAATTAATTTATTTTAAAATGAAAAAAGTTCTTTTTTCAATGTTAGCTATTGCTACACTTGCTTTCACTTCATGTACTAAAGAAGGACCTGCTGGACCTGCTGGACCTGCTGGAGACGATGGAAGTTTCACAACTTACACATTTACTTCTGCTGCTGCTGATTGGGCTGCTTCAACATATGTTGAATATCCAGTTGCAATCATTACACAAGAAGTAATGGACAAGGGAATAGCTATGGTTTATGTTCAAGACGAATACGGATATTGGAACCCATGTCCAAGCTCTTGGCATCCAATTGCTGGATATACTTATGTATATACTGCAGCTTCAGGTGGTGTAGTTGGATTGGATGTGTCTACTGCTCCAACAATGGATTATCAAGTTCGCGTGGTGACTATGAATGAGAAGACCGCCTCGTCTATCCCAAACATCGAGACTTTACGTTACGATCAGTTGATGTCTGAATTGACTTCGAAATAATAAGTTGTTACTTATCAGGTAAAAGGCGCTTCGGCGCCTTTTATTTTTTCTTCGCTTTGTTTTTCAATTCAATTTCAGATTGAAATTCGGTTGGAACGTCTTCGGCGGTTACAATTTCAAGATTCACTTGTGTTAGTCCACTTCTCACGAAGTTTAGTTTTTCTGCCGCAAGAAGAGTCAGGTCTATGCAACGTTTGGAAGATTTCGGTAGGCGGTCATTCACGCGCACGTAAACGACGTTGTTGTTTTTAATGCAAGTCACCTTCAGCCAAGTCCCAAATGGCAGGGTCTTGTGGGCACAAGTGAATTTTTTTTGACGAAAGATTTCTCCGTTTGAGGTTCCATGTCCTTCAAATTTGTTGTGGTAATAAGAAGCCTTACCGGTCTCTGTTTGTGCGGAAATGTTCAAACAAAACAGGACAAGTAGAAGTCCCAAGGCATGTTTTAGTAGCGCTTTCATAGATAGCAATTTACGAAAAAGCCATTATATTCGCTTAAATCTTAACCAAATGAGAAGACTGCCTGTAGTGGGACTTTTTGTTCTTGTCCTTTTATTTTCTATATCATCCGTCGCGCAGATCAAGCGTATGGACGGGTTGCTATCGGCTGGCATAAGTTATAACACGTTCAATTTTACTGCTGATATTAGCGAGTTGGCCGATTCGAGTGCAACGGTAAGTAAGTCATTTTATCCATCGCTAAGTTTCGCTGGAGATTTTTCTTTAACGAAAGGTTCGCGAAAAAAATGGCGTGTCATTTTCGGGTTTAGTTATACGAATCAGGCGTTGAGCGTTAACGCTACGGATTATCGGTACGTGGATCAGATGGGAGATTTGGCTATTGATCCTTATGTGACCTGGTCTATAACGAAGAGCACCGCTGGTGCACGTTTATTGTTTTCATACAACATTCAACACATGAGGAAGCGTAAGATTTTTGGTTTTAAGAAAACGAGTTGTTTGTTATACACGGGAATTAGCACGAACATTAATTGGTATGGAATACGCGAGAACACTGCGAATGTCAATTTCGATAAAAAGTCATTTGGCACGCGATTGACCGATTATCAGTTGGTGGCATTGGGATTCACGGGCTTTCCTTACCGCAAGAAAGTTGGGGTGAATTGTGAATTGGCATGGGGTGGTCCCTATTTTGTGAAGGCGGGAGTTGTTATTGGATTGTAATTTTTTTTTAGGAATACTTGTGGGAGAGCAAAAAGATGGTATATTTGCACCCACAAATCCCAAACGGCCCGTTCGTCTAGGGGTTAGGACAGCAGATTTTCATTCTGTAAACAGGGGTTCGATTCCCCTACGGGCTACCAAGAAAACCCTCAACGAATGTTGGGGGTTTTCTATTTAAAAGAAACTTCTTTTACCAAAAAGGAAATGATGTCCTTCGGACGAATGTCTTCGACGAATGCTTCGCGAATGTCTTCGACGATTTTAATTACGAAGTTTCAATTATGAAATAGCTATCGGGAGGAATAAAATCTCCGATTTTCCAATAACGAAGTTCCCAATACCCCGGATAGCAGTGGAAAGCCTTTGAGCGAAGCGAAAAGCATGGAACGAATAGCCGGAATAGGTTCGGAAAAATTAAATCGCTAGGACAAGGGCCAAAATAATATTTATGACCATTAACGCCGGATAAATACTAGCGAGGATGAGACCGGTGATTGCGCGGCTGCGGTATTTGCTGTAGTTGGGGTCTTTGCCGTGTAAACGCAAGAAACGAATGGCCAAGGTGATCGAAAGAATTTCTAAAGCAAGAAACAGGGCAACACCAATTAAAAACGAAGCTCCTAAAAGCGCCCATGAAAATCCGGTTGCGGCACCTATGCCCATAAAAAGAATAGTAGCCCAAACAGGTGTTGCTATTGATCCAATTCCAAGGCCAAGAGCCCAGTTGGCTAGTTTTGTGTCTTGCAACTCGTTCGTTGGAAGAGGATTCGTGTAATTGTTACTGAAGTATTCTTCCTGCTGCTTCGCTTGGTCCGGAACTATCGTATCGTTCTTCGATAGAATAAAAGAAGATTTTTTTGTTGGAAGAATGAGCTCAGTACTTTCGTTCGAACTTGCAGAAATCGTTTCTACCGAATGAATGTTCGGCTGAAGAACTTCTGGAGTAGTTGTAATTATTACTTCTTCAGTCGAAGAAATTTCATTTGTTTGCGTCAACTCTGAAGGAGCAGAATGACGGTGCTTCCAAGAGATGTGATATCCATCTTGATGAACGCGCTTTTCGACAGAGCAAGAACAAATTGAAATTGTTACAAGAATAAGGCTGAAAATTCTGAATTGTGTTTTAGTCATGGGTTGTGTACGTTCAGGAGATGTTCTATTTTCGGTATCCCAAAAATAACAATTACACAACCAGTTGATACAGTTATTGCGAAATTATCTGTCCGTTCGAGTTTCACCACTCTATTTTTTACTTAGCGCTATTTGGATTTTTCTATACAGTGTCCCCTTAGAGGTGATTCGGCCGTTTTCTTTTTTCGATGTCTTGAAAATTGCTCTGGTACTTATTAGTTTGCGCCTCTATGACGATGTGATTCAAGATAAAGACGATTCACTTGATGCGCTTAAACTTCCTTTGGTGCTCTTTTTAAGTTTGAGCGCTCTTGCGTGGTTGCAAGACGGATTGGATTTGTCTGCGATGTGGATTTGTTTTTTCGTGTTCAATCATATTCTATACAAGGCACTTGGTCACATTGATTTTTGGGCGTTTGTTATACCTGCATTTCAGTTCCCCGTGATTCTGTTAGCAGTTACTTTTCCCATTTGGCAAGGTGAGTTGGATAAAATCCGCTTGCTTTCTGCGGGATCTCTTTTTTTTAGTGCCCTTGTTTTTAGATGGCTCGAGCAGTCAGAGGATCATCGACAGCCGATATGGATTTACCTTTTTTCTTCATTGGTAGTAGCAATGATAGTTTTCGATTTCACCTCTCTTCTGTCATTTCTTGCGGCTATTGTTGCTTTAATCTGCCTCCTTGTGTTGTTTTTGTTTTGCAAAAGAAGAATGCATCTGTGGTGGGCTATCATTGTCCTGCTGCTACAGCTGGTAGCTTTTAATTTCGGTTTCTAACAAGAAATGATAATTACTTTTATGTCATGAAGAAATTACTATTAATCGTCTTTTTACTTGCTTTTGTCAGTGCGAAATCTCAACCTTCGCCAGCATACACCTATCCGAATGATCTTTCGGTTCGTGAGAACCTTGAGCATTGGCGCGATTTGAAATTTGGAATTATTATTCATTGGGGAATCTATGCAGTGCCGGGTATTGTCGAGTCTTGGTCTATCTGTAATGAAGATTGGGTGGGAAGAGACACCGCCTTGGATTACGAAGATTACAAGAAATGGTATTTCGGTTTGTCGAAGGAGTTTAATCCGATGCAATTCAATCCCGAGGCATGGGCTTCTTCAGCGAAAGAAGCTGGCATGAAGTACCTGGTTTTTACAACGAAGCACCACGATGGGTTTTGCATGTTCGACAGCAAATATTCCGATTTTAAAATCACAAACGGTCCTTTCCAATCGAATCCAAAATCGAATGTCACCAAGGAAGTCTTCAAGTCATTCCGAGAAAAAGATTTTTTTATCGGCGCATACTTTTCGAAACCCGATTGGCATTCCGATTATTACTGGTGGCATGCCTTTGCAACAGGAGAGCGCAATAACAATTATGATATTCGGAAATTCCCAGAGCAGTGGAAACGCTTTCAGAACTATACCGCGAATCAGATTTCAGAATTAACCTCTGAATACGGAAAGGTAGATATGCTTTGGCTCGATGGCGGATGGGTGCGTCCGCTGGAAACCGTAAACGATGAAGTGATCTCGTGGCAATGTCCAATCCCAGCGTGGAGTCAGGATGTCAATGTCCCGCGTCTAGCCGAGATAGCGCGGAAGAATAACCGAGGAACATTGGTCGTAGATAGAACAGTGCACGGAGAATATGAAAACTACAGAACGCCAGAGCAGCGCATTCCGGAGGGAAGATTGGATTATCCTTGGGAGACCTGCATGACATTGGGAAATGCATGGGGATATGTAGCTAATGACAAATACAAACCTTCTCGCGAGGTCATTCATAAGCTCGTTGAAGTAGTAGCCAAGGGTGGAAATTTATTGTTGGGTGTTGGTCCAACAGCAACAGGTGTTTTTCCGGAAGAGGTGAATAATCGACTAAAGGAAATAGGCGAGTGGACAAGCGTTCATGCAGAGGCAATCTATGGAACGCGAAGCATTTCGAATTTCCAAAAAGACAATATTTATTTTGTTGAAGGAAAGAAGGGCGAACAATATGCATGTGTGTTGTTGAAGGAAGGCGAGCAAGTTCCATCTGAAATTGCATTGCCATGGGGAATGAAGAGTAAAGACCAACGTTTAATTGAAATAAGCACGAGCGAAAGCCAATCCATTCGAATGAAAGAAGGACGGATGTTCTTGTATCCAAGTAAGAAGGTTCAATCCTTATCGAAAGAACTGCCGGTTGTCGTGTTTAGATGGTATTAAACATGCGTTTCGAGATTAGGACTTCCTCTACTCGAAAATCATTCGTTTTCTTAGTTTTAAGAGTCAATGATTTTGTTTAACATTCTGGTCGCAAAGCACTTGAAATTACTACTTAAGGAGTATTTGCACGTTGCTAGGAAAGGGCCAATTTTGTGATAAACATAAATCAAACACTATGGAAAACAAACCGACGCTCGTCGATTCGGACGTTCGCACTGCGGATGTGAAAAAGTCGACAAATTCAATTTATTCACTCAAGTTAAGTTCTGTGGCCGTGGCTTTAGCGCTAACCACGATGTCTGTTGGAATTACAGGTTGTGTAGACAGTGATGTCAGCACCTACGGAGATCCAGCAGCAGATAGTTATGATGCTGGTGCTTATGATTTAGGAGCTTTCGCGGATTCTTATGATTATGGGAATTACGATACGAATGATTCTGATGTTACACGTTACGCTGACTAATTCGTGAAATGAACGTTCCCGTATACACTTTTCCTTGGGTAATTTCGCCGTTGAGCTTTGAGGAGTTTGAAAAGGATTATTTTGAAAAGAAATTTATTCATATCAAACGAAACCAGACCGAATATTTTTCTCCTGCGCTCACTTATTCAGCAATTGAAGATTATCTATACAATGAGACATTGAGATTTCCTTCAACGCGCTTAACTAACGCCAAAGAGGATGTTCCAAGCGAAAAGTATGTAGTTGGAGACAAGGTTGTGGCTTCAAATCTTTTGAAGCACTTTGTGGAAGGTTCAACAATAGTTCTCTCAGGACTTCATGAACATGTGGCAGGGCTGGGCGAGTTGGTTAGCAATCTGTCTAAACAATTTTACCAACGCTTTCAGACGAATGTATACATCACTCCAAAGGGAAGTCAAGGTTTCAAGGTTCATTACGACACGCATGATGTTTTTGTTCTTCAAATTCATGGTAAGAAAACATGGAAGATTTACAAAGACAATCCCGTTTCTCTTCCAAATAAACTTATGGAATTTGCCCCGGGCAAATATCAAGTGGGTGAGGTGGAAGAGACCATTGTCGCTGAGGCAGGAGACTTGATTTACATTCCCCGCGGAATCATGCACCAAGCTGAGACCAACGATGACATGTCAATTCACGTGACGTTAGGAATGTTAGGTTATACCTGGACAGACTTGCTCATTGAAAGTGTGTTGGAATTTTCGAAAACGAATGATTCGCTTCGTAGATTTTTGCCGCGTGAAATGTTACGCAATGGCGCGAAAGAAATCCATCAGGAATATTTTGCCGAATTGTTTTCAACCATGGCGTCATCCATTTCATTGCAGGATAGCGTGAATCGTTTCAAGCGTGAGATTTCAGCAAGTCAGAAAATTAACATCAAGAACCTTTTGACACAGGGTGACTCCGTTTCAGGAATTGATGAAAATTCAATTTTTGAAATGAGACACAACGTTCTTTTTCTTATCAAACGAAAGGGAGAGAATGTAGTTCTTGAATGGCAAGGGAAAGAAGTCGAGTTTCCCATGTTCATGGATCCTGCTATTCATTTCATAGCCAAAATGAAACAACCTTTCAAGTTGGACCAAGTTCCAGATTGTGTTGATCAGGATGGTAAAATAGTTTTTGTTACACGTTTAATTAAGGAAGGTCTTCTTTCCACTCAAATCAATTAATTTAAAATCAAATCAAATGAAAAAGAAACTCATTATTTTCATCTGCTTGGCACTGGTGGTTACAGGCGGAATCGTAATTGCACAAAGTGTAATTTCGAACAATAAAAAGAACCGAATGGTTGTTGAAAGAACTGAAAAGCAAACCAATAAAATGGTTGAGATTTATGGTTTAACACCTGCGCAGAGAGATGCTATTTACAAGGTGAATGAAACCTTCCAAAAGAATCTTTCAGATTTGGTTTCGGAACACAAAGGAGCTCCAGATTTCGAAGTTAGAGAAGAGGCTATTTTGTATTCTCATGAACAAAACGCGTTTGCTATTTTAGATGAAACGCAAAAAGCAAAGTGGTTGGCTGCAAAAGAGTATCGCAAGACGCATCCGCGTGAGCAACCGCAGAAATAATTTTAGTTTAGTTTGAATGAAGGCAGTCACATCGGTGGCTGCCTTTTTTATTGCTGTCGAAATTGAAATCCCATTCTTTTTCCAGTAGCCAAACTGCCGCTATGATTGATGTCTTGCATCTCTTCAACTGTAATCTGATGAAGATTTTCATAGGGAGGAATAAGCAGGTCGAAATTTAGCGCGTAAAGAACTACTTGATCGACGAATTTCGTTTGGCTTGCCGTGTCGAAGTTTGAAGCAACGATATCATTGAACATGATTCCAAATTGCTTCTTTCCTTGAACCACGAAGTGATTTTCTTTGTTAATGAAAACACGCGCAAGCAAATAGCCTACATCTGCCGTTCTATCGTATCTGAACGAATCTGAAAGGAAGTTGTAAACGTTAATGGTGCCAACGTAACTGTTAGCCGGTTTTTCTCTTAGATATCCGGTTTGCCAGAAACTGCTGTCTTTTTCGAATTGAAATACATTGGTGTGCATTTGAAAAATAAGCAAGTCACCTGCTACGCGAATTTCGCATTGAAAAGCGCCTCTGTCGCGGTATTCAAACTTTACACGTGAATCGGTATTGCCAAATTGAACCGTTAATTCTTGAATGGTGTTTTTTAAGACTTCCTTCAACGAATTGAATTGGGCAATGGTGTTGTGAAAAACGTCCTGCTTCAGTACGCTTTTGTTTTTAAGTAAGGCAAGAATAAGGTCTTTTGTTTCCATATTAATAAGCTCTAGCGAATAATACACGACGTTCACTCGGTTTTCCGGTTACCATACAAACACCAGGTTCTGTAGGCCCGTCGAAAGGGATGCAACGGATGGTTGCTTTGGTTTCTTGCTTAATCAATTCTTCAGTCTCTGCTGTACCGTCCCAATGCGCTAGGAAAAATCCAGTTTTTTCGTCGAGTAATTTTTTGAATGTCTCGTAGTCGTCAACTTCCGTCATGTGTCCGTTTCTGAACTCCAATGCTTGATTGAACATGTTCGCTTGAATTTCTTCCAACAAATTTTCAATAGTGCTTTCTACCCCTTCGAATGACACAGTTGATTTTTCAGAAGTGTCGCGACGTGCAATTTCAACGGTTCCGTTTTCCAAATCTTTTGGACCAATGGCCAAACGAACAGGAACTCCTTTCAATTCATATTCAGCAAATTTCCAACCACTGCGCTTGCTGTCGTCATCGTCGAACTTCGCTACAATACCTTTTGCTTTCAATGCTTTTACAAGGGGAAGAACTTTTTCGCGAATCACTTCAAGTTGCTCAAGTCCTTTGTAGATAGGCACAATTACAGCGTGAATAGGCGCCAACTTCGGTGGAACACGAAGTCCCTTGTCGTCGCTGTGTGTCATGATTAGCGCACCCATTAGACGTGTGCTTACACCCCAAGAAGTTGCCCAAACGTATTCTGAATTTCCTTCTTTCGTTGTGAATTTCACATCGAAGGCTTTCGCGAAATTTTGTCCAAGAAAGTGAGAAGTTCCCGCTTGAAGTGCTTTTCCATCTTGCATCAAAGCTTCAATGCACAAGGTGTCCAGCGCTCCTGCAAAACGTTCGCTCTCAGACTTTCTTCCTTTTACAACAGGCATAGCCATGAAGTTTTCAGCGAATTCTGCGTACACATCAAGCATGCGCTCTGTCTCTTCAATCGCTTCTTGCGCGGTAGAGTGGGCGGTGTGCCCTTCTTGCCACAAGAACTCTGCAGTTCTTAAAAATAAACGCGTACGCATTTCCCAACGAACCACATTCGCCCATTGGTTAATGAGCAAAGGAAGGTCGCGGTAACTCTGAATCCAACCTTTGTAAGTATTCCAGATAATGGTCTCACTGGTTGGGCGTATGATTAACTCTTCTTCAAGCTTTGCATCTGGATCAACAACAACACCTCCATTTTCTGACTTAAGTCTGTAGTGGGTTACAACGGCACATTCTTTGGCGAATCCTTCAACATGGGCAGCCTCTTTACTCAAATAGCTTTTCGGAATCAACAAGGGGAAATAAGCATTCTGATGCCCCGTTTCTTTGAAACGAAGGTCCAATTGATCACGCATCTTCTCCCAAATTGCATAGCCGTAGGGTTTAATAACCATACAACCTTTCACCTCACTGTGTTGCGCCAAATCGGCTTGCATCACAAGTTCGTTATACCATTTGGAGTAATCTTCTTTTCTCGTCGGAATTTTCTCGGCCATTTTTTTTCTTTTTTCGAAGTTGCAAATGTAAAACCTTATTACCTTTAAACTATCAAATCCATACGATTATGAATGCGTTACAACGAAATTTTTACTTCTTCATTACAGTTCTTGCTTTAAGTTCTTGTGCGAGTTTTGAAAATTTGACCGACGATCGCACACGTGCTGAAGACGATGAAATGTATTGGAATGGAAAGGAATTGTTTTACGACAATTCACTCGTAGCTAGTGCAGCGGGAATAGGAGATGATTACTATGACCCGAATTCTGCTAACCGCGCAAATTCATTGAATGGAGGAACAAATCCAAGAGCAATGTTCAATCCGATTAGCGGATGGCAATTGAGTTACGGTTTGAATGCATTTTCCAATTACAGCAACGGATTTGGAATGGGAGGCTTTGACCCATACAACAATTTCGGAGGATTCAATAACTTCGGATACAATCCCTATGGTTTTAACAATTATGGTTTTAATCCATACAGTTCATTCAATCCTTACGGCAATTTCGGATACAATCCTTACGGTTTTGGAACGGGTGGAATAGGTTGGGGTGGTTATGGCAACGGATGGATGGGTAACGGTTGGAACAACAACGGTTGGAATGGAAATGGCGGAGGTTGGGGAGGCTCAATCGGAAGCGGTGAAACACCCAATGTTACAAACCATCATCGTAGACCCACAAGTGTAGGATCTGGGAATTCTTCAACATACGGACGCGGTGTTCTTCAAAAGAGTTTGGTGCAGCCGATTAGTGAAACATCGCGTACGCCCCAGGCAGTAGCTCCTGCACGCGCGAACAATTACAACTATTCGAATCCAACTTATTCAAGTCCTTCGCGTTCAACTCCTGCATACACACGCCCATCGAATTCAGGACCTTCAAGAACGACGTCGCCGACATACACAAGTCCTTCGCGTCCTGCTCCAAGTTACAGTTCGCCATCGCCATCGCCTTCAAGATCGACACCAACGAAACCTTCAACGAGCTCACCTTCTCCATCTCGTTCAACTCCAACGCGCACGAGCCCTGCTCCAAGCTCTCCTTCAAGAACTGCTTCACCTGGTAAGAGACCTTGATGCGAAGCGAGATGTTAAACAAGGTGTTTTACAAGATGCGTAGCAAGATGTTGCACAAGGTGCTTCGCAAGGGTAAGGTTGTAGCACTGTCATTTGTTTTGATGTGCAGTGTGCAGTTCGTTTTTGCGCAAAATGAAGATGACGCCCTTCGCTTTTCCAATACCTTTGGCGCCTATACCAACAGAGCTTTGGGAATGGGAGGAGCCTATACCGCATTGGGTGCGGACTTCACGAATTTCTTTCAGAATCCAGCGGGGATAGCGGCTTATAAAAAGCAGAACATGGAATTCGGATTGAGTCTCCTTTCGCGTTCAACGAATGTCGATTTCAACAATCGAGTTTCATCGTCTTCAGCAACTGGATTGGGTATAAATACTTTCGGCTTTACTTCTACTTTTGGAACAGCAGGTAACGGCTGGGGTCCATGGATTTATGGTTTAGCTTACGGAAGAACCCAAACATATAAGCGTCAATATAATCTAGAGTCGAGTGATAATCAATCATCGCTTCTCGATGTTTATACCAATCAATTGAATTACTACAATCCTGCGAACTCAGAAGTTTCGGCATCGTTCCCTTTTGGTGCAGGCTTGGCTTGGGAGACTTATTTGATAAATCCCGGAATAAGTAGCCCTTATGCCAGTGTGAACATTGATAACAACACGTTTACAAGACGTCAGAATGTTGAGGAGAGTGGCTATGTTCGTGAAACGTGTTTAGGAGTTGCAAGAGCCTTTGAGGATAAATTGTTTATTGGAGCATCTTTCGCATTTCGCAAGGTGGTTTTTGAAAAGAACTCAACATATTCTGAATCCTTTTCTTCAAATGGAACTGCTGTTAGTTACTCACTGATTGAAGAGAATAACACGGGAGATGTTGTTACGAAAGGACCTTCTGTGCAATCGAAATTGGGAATTCAATATGTACCTATTCCTTATTTACGTCTTGGGGCTTTTTGGCACTCAGCAACGAGGCAGTCGATAAGCGATAACTTCTTGGCGAAAATGGAGAGTTCAATTGGAGCAGTGAATTACAATTATTCTTCAGACAAGAATATCTTCGATTATGGAATTCAGGCGCCCGCAACGCTTGGCGCTGGGGCTGCATTAATCTTGGGTAATTTCGGAATTGTTTCAGCCGATTATGAAACACGTGATTTTTCTAAAATGGTCATGTATGGAATTACAGGAGGGACCTCTGAATTTGCTCTCGAGAATAACTCCATACAAGAAAACTACAAGCGCTTGCACAATGCTCGCCTCGGAACAGAATTTCGAATTGGCGATGTATACCGATTGAGAGCGGGAGTTGGTTACCGCACCTCTGTATTTACCGAGCTTGCTGAAAAACCAAAAGAACCCCTGTTTAATTGGAATGTGGGTGGTGGTTACAAAAAGGACGATTTCTATTGTGATGGGGCGTTAATGATAACCAAGAATAAGGACGGATATTTTTTGTATGACCCGTCGTTAATTTCGATGGCGAACATCGACAATTTGCTTGTGCAAATTAGCTTCTCAATAGGAGTAAGATTTTAATTTGAAAGCGAGGCAAGGGCTATGCCTGTTGCAACAGAAACATTCAACGAATTTGTTTTTCCTTTCATTGGAATAGTTACCAATTGATGGGCACGTTTCATTAATTGCGGGTTTATACCATCTTCCTCAGAACCCATAATTATGCAAAGGCCTAAATTCTGATCGCGCGATTTTTGAAATTCCTGAAGGCTTACAGCAGCTTTTTCAGAGAGAACCACGGAGCCAATCCCAGAAGCATGTAGGTAATCAAGAGCGTCGAGTAGATTCTTCACTTTACAAATATTCAAATGCATGAGCGCACCAGCCGAGGCTTTTAGGGCATCTTCATTGATCTGAGCGGCGCCAACGTCGGGAACAATTATTCCTTTCACCCCGAAACATTCTGCGGAACGACAAATAGCTCCGAAGTTTCGAACGTCGGTCACACGGTCGAGTAACAAAAACAAAGGCGGTTCACCGCTTTCAACTTCGCTCATAACGACGTTCTCGAAATCGGCAAAGGCAATAGGAGCAATGAAAGCTAGCACACCTTGATGATTGGAGCGCGTTATTTTATTCAGTTTAATTTCGGGAACTAACACGAAAGGAATTCGCTCCTTTTTCAAACGGTCTTTCAACTGACGCAATTTATCACTGCGTAATTCTTTGTTGAAAAGAACCTTATCAATGTTTTTTCCAGCATCAAGAGCTTCTTCCAACGGATGAATGCCTATGATTAAATTCGTGTACGATTTTGAAGATGTTGTATTAGTTCTCACTTTGCAAAAGTAAGTCTTATTCGCGGAATACGCGTCCTTGTCTCCAAGTGTTTACTGCCTGTTCCCAACTGTTGCGATACATTCCGTCGCGTTGAAGGATGAAAACATTGTCAGACAAATTGTCTTTTTTATATCGAAATAAAAATGAAAATGAGCCTGGAATTGTCTCATCTCCGTAGATCCAACGCTCACTGTAACCAACGTTTTCAACGCGCGTAGGTTTTCCATAAATAATGTAAATCATTCCGCGGTCGGTTCTCCAGCCGGGAACGGTAGTAGAAAAATAGGTGTTGCATGTGTTCACTCTTCTAAAGAAGATTGAAATCAATTCTTTGGCTTTTTCTTCCGACCCGCCGCAGTCTTTCCAGAAATTACAAAATCCAGCATAAGGGTCACGAACATTGTAGATGTATTCAAATTCAGATTTTGAGGTAATGTATCTTAATGGAGCGATTAAGTCTTTGAGTGCTGTTGTGTTCGGAAATTCACCATGTGAATACAAGTATAACTGCGAGGAGTTTTTAGTGCGGAAGAGATATGATTTGTTTTCAGCAATGAAATGATAGCGCGCGCCATCAAAATTTAAATTCGTTATACTGAAGGATGTGGAGTCAGGTATAACGGGAGAGTTGTTTGAAAAGGCTGGGGGAGGGAGATTCGGTATTTCAGTCAGGGCGAATATTTCTACCGGTGGATATTCCGAATTCTTAAATCGCGGAAAGTCAAGATGAATGGTGTCTCCAGTCACCAAGTATTGATCATAAATAGGTGTTTCTACTTTGTTTGCAGTAACTCGGATATCATAGGTGCTAGGGAGCTCATTCTTCAAAAAGATGAACTTCCTTTCATGTTGGGCTCTTCGATTGATGTCTTTGAGTTTTACAAGAACTTCTGAATTTCCATATGAAATTGGAAGTGGAATTTCTTCACGCCAAAGACCCGATTCTTGCATCTGAGGAGGAGTGAATTTAAAGCGAAGGGTATCTGCTGAAGCTTGTTGCTTTTTGATTGTAATTTCAACCTCGAGCTGCGCTGTGAAATTCTCGTGTGTAGATTTTCGAGAATAGAGTAGTTGATCTGCGTCGAATTCCAACAACACTGTTGAAGTGTCATTGCTGCTGTGGATGAGGTTTACTAATGGATGGAAATAGAACTCGTTCGAACCGAATTGATTTTCACGAAGTTTTTTCGGGGCTGAGCAAGAGAAATAAAATGGAGCAATGAGAAATAATACGAATCGAAAAAAATTAGTTTTGCTCATCAGTTGATTCTTCTTCATCATTATCAATCGAAGGTAAGCGTTTTTCGAAATTACTTCCAGCTTTCGCTCCCATAATTTTCATTTTTTTAGCCTTTCCAAGAAGATTTCCGTTGCCTGTTTTGAGCTGACCCATTGCGCTGCTGAGTGTTTTTTGTGCGGTGGTTAGATTGGCTTCGAGTTTTTCTAAGGATGTAACGAACCCCTCTAATTTGTCAATAAAAGTCCCTGCTTCTTTGGCAATACTCTCTGCATTTTTCGATCGTTTTTCTTGCGCCCAAATACTTGCTACCGTTCTTAAGGTTGCAAGCAATGTAGTAGGCGACACCAAAATTATATTGCGTTCCCAAGCAAAAGAAAACAGATTGTTGTCTTCATTGAATGCCGCAATTAAGGCGGGCTCAATGGGCATAAACAACAAGACGAATTCAGGAGTGGTTAGCGTGTCGGCGGATTCATATTTTTTGTCGCTTAGCAATTTTATGTGCGAACGAACACTGTCGAGATGCGCTCGCATGGCGGTAGATTTTTCTTTATCGTCTTGCGCATTGACAAAATTGTTATAGGCCGTTAAAGAAACCTTTGAATCAATGATAATGTGTTTGTTTTCTGGAAGGTTAACGATTACATCGGGACGAATTGTTTCGTCACCATCGTTCGTGTCTGAATGCTGAACGATGAATTCTTTTCCTTTTTCAAGTCCGCTTTTTTCCAACACAGATTCTAAAATCATCTCACCCCAATTTCCTTGTGCTTTATTGTCACCCTTCAAAGCGCGGGTGAGGTTCTCAGCGTTTGTACCAATGTTTGAGCTTGCCTCGCGCAAATTCTTAATTTCATTTTCTAATCGAGCGGAACGATCAACGTTTTCAAGTTCGGTCTTTTCAAGTTTCGACTTGAATTCATTGATGGTTGTTCTAAGCGGAGTGAGTGTTACAGAAAGGTGGGACTCATTGGCTTCATTCAGCTTTTTAACTCGCTCTTCGAAGATATCGTTACTCAGATTTTTGAACTCAATTTTTAAATTGGCCTTTAAGTCTTCCATTAAAAGTTTTTCAGAATCGAGAGCTTTGTATGCTGCTTCGAGGGATGCTGTTGTGGTTGCTTTTTCGTGAATCAGTGATTCAACACGAACTCTCATCGTGTTTAACTCGGCTTTGGCATTCTCAAGTTCCGCTTTGAAAAATGTTACGTCGTTTTGTCCGGAAGAAGATTTACGGTTTAATTGGTAAAGGCCAGCAACAATAGCTCCGCCTGAAATAGCGCCAACAATGAGAGAAAGAATATCCATGTTTCAAAATTACCTTGCGAGTGAAGGCTTTTGAGAATTGTGGAAAAGTATTTTTAGAATCGCGAGGAAAAAGTAATTCCCACGCGTCCATTATTTAATTGCAGTCCATTGTTTTCAATGTTTCCAATGCCATAGGTAATGGAAACAGATCCGTTTTCTTGCTGGAATCGAAATCCTAACCCCGTGTCGTAGTAAGTTTTTACTGAAGGGGCTTGGACACGCGCTAAATCTCCAAAAACGAAAGCCTGAATTTCTGAACCTAGGGCAACTCCGAAATCGCAATTCAACATTCCGTATTGCGAGGCATAGATGCTCTCTTCAATAAATGCTCGAAGATTTTTCGTTCCACCTAAACGAGTTATTTCGTTATTGAAAAGCGAGTCGCTAAAAGTAGCGTTGATCTCCATGTTTACATTCGCAAAGAGGAGTTCGTTCAAATTGAATTTCGACCACACCTTTCCTTTCAGTGCATATATTTTCTTTATTGAAGTGCTCGCCTCGTATTGAATGGAGCGGTTGCCGGCCAATCCTTCAATAAAGAAATTAATGTCATTTGGCAGATAACTGCTCTTTGCGTAGCGCAGCGAGTATGATTTGTTTTGCGTGTTTCCAAAGCTAGAAGAAGTTTGGAAATAAGTGTTAGTGGATCTATTCACGCTGGCCGAGAATCCATTCAAGTCATTCATCTTGGTTAGAATGCGCAAGGATAAATCTGTTGATGAGAAAGTTGAGTCTCTCAGGAAAGAAGCAAATTCAAATTGAAACCCTACGGGGAGTCCTGCTGTAAAAGGACTGCCAAGCTTGAACACGAGGCTTTGACTTTTTGGTTGAGGTCTTTTCCAGTGGAACTCGATTGTTTCAGCTTGCTTCAGCGCGTTCGAAAGCTCGAGGTCAATATTTCCTGTTAGAATAGATTGGGTTGAATTCGGTTTGGGTTGCAAAGCAACAAGCGCAGAAACAACATTGTTTTTCAAGCGGTCAGCTTTGATGGCCAGACTGAAAGTTTCGCTGTGCATGCGAACAGACACTTGGGAGCTAGGTTTTAGAAATGCAATTTGGTTTAGAGTGCCGGGGATTTTTTGAATTTTATCAGTGCTGTAGGGTTGCCCTGGCTGGTAGTTTATACATCGTTGTAATGTTTTCTTATTGAACAGGGGTTTCGATGTAATAAGCGTGTCAAGTGAAATCTGCTTCCCTAAGGAAATGCTCCAAAAATATTCGGAACGAGATTGGTTAAAAAGAAGGGTGTCTAATTCAATTTGGGCATAAGGGTATCCCTTGTTATTGAGCCAAAGCAATAACTCCTCAGGATTTTTGTTTTTAGGAAAGGTAGAGTTTACTCCTTGGAAATTATGCAATACCTCCGGGGGTTGCGCAGAGGCCAAGGAATACCCGAAACAAAACAGCAATAAGAGTAGTCTTACATAATTATGTTGATAACTGCCTTTCAATTTCGGGATTTATTATCTTTAGTTTGAATTAATTTTGGAACTCAA
Source organism: Flavobacteriales bacterium (assembly GCA_030729695.1). Lineage (GTDB taxonomy): Bacteria > Bacteroidota > Bacteroidia > Flavobacteriales_D > Sanyastnellaceae > CAIZGX01. The sequence goes on from JANQWV010000043.1 coordinate 29,732, forward strand.
TTGAAAACCATGAAGAAATCTGCACGTGTTTTATTTTTCGTTTTACTTGGCTTAGGAATTTTCAGTATGCAATCTTGCAAAAGAAAGCACGAGAAGTGTTCTGCATACGACCAAGTTTCTCCACAGAAGTAATTAGTTAAATTCAAACGTCACTGTTTGGAGAACGTCTGGATGTAGGCTTCTGCCCACCGGACATGCGTGTGCGTATCGTTGAATTTTTTCCTTCATTAGATTGTCATATCCTAAATCGGGGAATGTGAAGTGAATTTTTATTTCACCCACACGCCTGGGCGTAGTGCTCATTATTTTTTCGATTTCTGCTGTCACTCCTTCAAATCTCCAACTGCGCTCTTGAGCGGCAATAGCCATCGTTGTTAAGATACATGTGGCAAGCGATGTACACAAAAGATCGGTTGGAGAGAATCGCTCGCCTTTGCCTTTGTTGTCGAGCGGCGCGTCAGTTTCAATCTGCGTGTTGCTTTGTGTATGAATTACCTCGCAACGAAGGTTGCTGGTGTATTGAACGGACATTTTTGTCATGAGTGATTTTTTTTCAAAACTAACATAGAACATATGAATTTAGTTTTTATTGGGAAGATATGTTCAACGCTCCTGCACTAACTTTGTCGTATGAAGCCATGGTCTTTACTCTTATTACTTTTCTTTTCTGTTTCCTTTGCTCAGGCGCAAGAGGAAATTAAGGAAGGTGTAATTGGAATATACTCGCATCAGAAATACGGAGGGCTGGTCATCCGCACGAACGGTTGGGGAGGTTCTTACATTAAAGGAAAAAACAAAGGGGCGTTCAAGGTTAGGCAAGTTTCTTATGATTTCAATTTTGTGAAGCACGAAAAAGAAATCAAGTCTTATTTTCAAGATCCAAGCGCACGTCCATTTGTATTTGGTAAGCAAAACGCCATGTACAACTTCAAGCTGAATTATGGCTACAAAAAAGTTATTGCTGAAAAGTTGCGAAAGTCTGGTGTTCAGGTTTCTTATACTTGGGGAATGGGGCCGTCCTTAGCCATATTGCGTCCAATTTACCTGGAAGTTTTAATCATCGATCCGAATTTGAACGGATACAGTTTGTCTACCGAGAAATTTGATCCAAATAAACATTTCGTGGATAATATTTATGGAAGGGCGAGCAATTTCAACGGATTGGGTGAAATGACTTTTATCCCTGGGTTTTCAGCCAAAACGAGTATGTCTTTTGAGTACAGTAATTATAGAGATGGAATTAAGGGTTTCGAGATAGGAATGTCTGGTGAGGTGTATCCCAAAAGAATTGAGATTATGTCGAGTCAGATATTATCGACATTACCTGATGGAGCGAAGAACCATTGGCTATTCGTATCTGGATATGTCCATTTTTACATCGGTAGAAAATACAATAAGTAGCGCAAGGAAATTAGAGGATGGAACAAGAACAACAAAGAATTCCAAAGCCGAAATGGCTTAAAGTAAAACTCCCAACAGGAGAAAAATACAGAAAGGTTCGGTCATTGGTTGATGAGCATAAGCTTCACACGATTTGTGAAAGTGGAAACTGTCCGAATATGGGTGAATGTTGGGGTGAGGGCACCGCAACATTTATGATTTTGGGGAATATCTGTACGCGCTCTTGTGGTTTTTGTGCTGTTGCAACCGGAAAACCCTTGGAAGCAGATCCGTTTGAGCCAGCGCGTGTTGCAAACTCCGTTAAGTTAATGGGGGTGAAGCACGCCGTAATTACATCTGTTGATCGGGATGATTTGACCGACGGAGGTTCAGAGATTTGGGTGAAAACAGTAGAATTGGTTCGTTCTAAATCTCCAGGAACGACAATGGAGACATTGATTCCTGATTTTGCCGGGAATTGGGAAAATCTTCAACGAATTATAGATGTTGCGCCGGACATTGTATCTCACAACTTAGAAACAGTAAGAAGATTAACAAAGCAAGTGCGCATTCAAGCGAAATACGATCGTTCACTTGAGGTCTTGTTTCGTCTGAAGAAGGGAGGCATGCGAACCAAAAGTGGGGTAATGCTTGGTCTTGGTGAGACGAGGGATGAAGTTATTGAGACGATGGAAGATTTACGTTCGGTTCAAGTAGATATTCTAACTCTTGGACAATATCTTCAGCCTACACGAAAACACCTGCCAGTTCAGGATTTTGTTACACCAGAGCAGTTCAAGGAGTATGAGGAGTTGGGCTTGAAGATGGGTTTCCGTTTCGTAGAAAGCGGCCCGCTGGTTCGTTCCTCTTATCACGCTGAAAAGCACTTGTTTTAAGTTTTTTTTGTTTGAAAGGAAAAAAAAGCAAATAAAAAGCAGTCAATCGTTTTTTGATAAGACATTTCTCAATTATCTTGCGCCGAATTCAATTATAAGCTTAACCTAGCATTTATGAAAGTTAAAAACCTACTTTTATCCTCTGGATTTATCGTTGCAGCAGCAGCGACGTTTATGTTGGTGGAAACCAACAATCAGCGTGCATCCTTTGCACCACGTAACGTTCAGGCTGAAGGGTATAACGAGTCAGTGGACATTTTAAAGAAGCTTCGTGGTAACCTGGCGACAGGAAATTTCGAGGTGAGTGATGTTGTGGAAATGACAGCGGCTGTAAACGACGTTGATCGTATGCAGGGAAATCGTGAATTGAACATGAGCTGGTGGGAAATGGGTCCTGACAACATCGGAGGCCGCACGCGTGCGATTCTTGCCTACACCAACGATGTGATTTTTGCTGGTTCTGTTACGGGAGGACTTTACAAATCAACCAACGGAGGTAATAACTGGTCTCGAGTTGAGTCTTTAGATAGCTTTGGAAAAGTAATGTCGATTAGTTCAATAGACGCTACTGAAGATGGAGCAATATACATCGGAACTGGAAGTCAGTTTGAGTCAGGTTTCGACGGAAGCGGTTCTAGTGGATCTATTGGTTGCGGTATGTACCGCTCTACTGACCAAGGGGCTTCTTGGGAATTGGTGCCAGGTACTGACCCAACGGACTTTGCAAGTGGCGACAACTGGGCATACATAAATGATGTAAACGCAGATGCGAACATCCCAGGAAGAATCTGGATTGCAGGTGCTGATGGGGTTGGATATTGGGAGCCAGGAATGACTGCTCCGAACATGAGTGTTTCTGGTATTCCGAATACTGGCGGACATGACGTTGAATGGTCTACTGACGGAACTGTTTGTTATGTTGGGGTTTCTAACGGACGTATTTACCGGTCATTGGACGGTGGTTCAAGTTTTGCTCAAGTAGGTGCTTCTTCAGGAATGAGCAACAAGCAACGTACACGCATTTCAATTTCTCGCGATGATTCCAATGTTGCATACGTATTGTATGCTCAAGGTGGAATTATGGGAGGAGTTTTTTATACATCTGATAAAGGAGATTCTTGGTCTGTTAAATGGCCTACTGGAATTGATAATGTATACTCTGTTTTCGGAGACAATGGTCAAGGATACTATGACTTAGCCTTGGCTGTTAAACCAGGTGATCCAGGAGTATGTTGGGTTGGTGGTGTGACACTTTGGAAGGCAGGTGCTAACACACAACCAGAGCAAATCGCTGCGAACTTCGATTTCGGTAGCTCTCAGTACTATGTACACAGTGACGTTCAAACTTTTGAAATAGCTCCAAACGGTGATTGGTATATAGGAACTGATGGAGGTGTGTCGAAGTCTATCGACGGAGGTAACTCTTTCATTACAATGAACAGAGGTTACAACGTAACTCAGTTTTATGGAATTGCGCACGGAGGTGGTTATCCTGCTATGGGAGGAACTCAAGACAACGGAACAATTTTGATTCCTGGATTAGGAGATTCTAATTTCAATACCATTACTTGGCAGCAAGGTGTATCCGTTGGCGGCGGTGACGGTTTCGATTGTGAAATTTCGAATGTTACAGTTCCTGGCGTAAACGTTGCTTTCTCGTCTGTATACTACGGAGCAATCAGTCGTTTCAACGCACAAGGTTCTGGTGGAGGATTTTACGACGACGAAGTTATTGCAGCTATTGGCGACGATGGTGAGGCTGGATCTTTCTACACAACGCTTCGTTTGTTTGAAAACACCAACGACGAAAATTCTCAGCAATTTGTATGGTTAGTGAACAACCGTAACTACGATTTATTCTCTTCTGTAAACGGAACAGATACTACTTGGTTAGATACAACTTTGTATACACAAAACATGACTTTGCCTTTCCCTTACAGATTCCCTGTAGGAGATACGCTTAACTTCTGGGAGGTTTTGAATCGTCCAGCTGTGTACTCAACCACACCGCTTACTGTAGATCCTAACTATTCTTGGTTAGAGCCACAGGCGTTGACATCAACAATTGACTCTACTATTTGTGATACAACTATTGTTGGTTATAATGAAGTGATTGATCAAATTATTGAACAGACAGTTACAATCTATTGGTCTGACACGATTATCAATCCTATTACAGGTGTAGAAATTATCGTGAGCGACAGTTCATTGGTAGTTGTTGGAGTAGATACAACTTATACGACTGTTCCTGTTTTAGACATTCAATGCACAACTACAACATGGTACTACTACGAGGCTGACCAATTAGAGAATGTTCGTGAGAAATGGCAAGTGCAAGACAAGTTTACCTCAATCTTCGTAACTGGATTCTTCGGTACGGAGGGATTGTGGATGACGCGTCAAGCATTAAACTTCAATACAACTCCTGATTGGTGGAAAATAGGAAATGCTCCTGGATCAGGTGTGAAAGCTTATGAATTCTCGAAAGATGGCAATACGTTATACTACAGCAGCTGGAGCGGTTCCCTATATCGCGTAACCGGGTTCAATCAAGTTTGGAGTGTAGACGATATTTCAAACCTGACAACTAATACAATTATAACGAATGCTGGGGGTACGATCACTAGTATCGCTTGTGACCCAAATGATCCTGATCACTTGGTATTTACCGTAGGTGGATATGGTAGCGTAGCTAGTGGTAAAGTAAGAGAAACATTTAACGCGACAGCAGCGACTCCAACATTTACGAATATTTGGTTAAATACTGCGCCGCTGAACAGAATGCCAATTTTCGCATCAGTAATCGATGTTAGTGATCCTTCTGGAAACACAATTGTATTGGGAACGGAATACGGTATTTGGGCTACCAGCGATGGTGGTACAAACTGGACGCACAGCACAGGAGTTGCAACTGCTGTTCCAGCGGAGCCATCTGCTGGTGCAAGTGTAGGTTCATTGTCATATGTTCCTGTATTCGATCTTCGTCAACAACAAGTTGGTCAACGTCCATACATGAACCCTGAGAACTACGGTGTTATTTACGCGGGTACTCACGGACGTGGAATCTTCCGCAGCGATGATTTCTTCTCTGTTAACGTAGCTGAAAACAATGCTGCTGGTCAAGACGGAAACGATGTGAGCTTGTCGGTATATCCAAATCCAACAACCAACACAGCATTCGTTAACTTGAATGTTAATTCTACAGTAAGCCAAGCTTATGTTCAGGTTTATAACGTGAACGGACAGTTGGTGAAAAACTTAAATGTTGGACAATTGACTCCAGGTTCTCACAGAATAGATCTTGGTGTTGAGTCATTGTCAAATGGAACTTACGTAGTGAAAACATTCGCGGGCAATGCGAGCGGAACAGCTAAATTCATTAAGCAATAAGCTTACTTAAATATTTGAAAAGAGGCCCTTTTGGGCCTCTTTTTTTTATGTGGAATTCCTCTATAATGACTTACTTTCGTCAGAAGCAACAGAGATAAGGAAATGAGCAAGTATAGAACTGCAATAAACGGATTTGGGCGGATAGGTAGGACCTTACTCAAAGAAGTCCTGCGTCGCAATGAAATTGATGTTGTAGCTATTCATGATCTCGCAGACATGCAAACCTTGTTGCATCTGCTGAAATACGATTCGACTCAGGGTATTTTTGAGATGCCAATAGAAGTTATAGACGCTAATACTGCCAGCATTGGTGGAAAGGAAATTGTTTTTTTGCAAAATCTTTCTGATTATCCTTGGAATGAGTTGAGTGTTGATTTGGTGTTCGAATGCACGGGGACAATGAAGACGGAAGCGCAGTGTGAAAAGCACATAAGCAATGGCGCGAAACGAGTTCTGCTATCTGCACCATCCGAGGATCTAATGCCCATGTGGATCGTAGGGGTGAATGATCATAACATAGACTTAGATCAGAAAATTATTTCATGCGCTTCATGTACAACGAACAATGCAGCGCCAATGATTCAGATTATTGATGAAGCATTCGGAGTAGAGAGCTGTTATATCTCTACGGTCCATTCCTATACCGGAGACCAAAAGCTGCACGATACACCGCACAAGGATTTACGCAGGGCTAGAGCAGCAGTTGCTTCGATAGTGCCTACGACAACAGGGGCAGCACGGGCCTTGACGAAAGTGTTTCCGCACTTAAGTGAAAGATTGGGAGGATGTGGAATTCGGGTTCCGGTTCCGAACGGATCTCTTTCCGACTTAACATTTATGGTTCGAAGTAAAACGACTGCAAAGGAAGTGAACGACTTGTTTGAGGCTTGGGCGAATACGCGTCAAAGTATTCTTGAAGTTTCACACGAGCCCTTGGTTTCAAGAGATATAGTTGGAAATAAACACAGTTGTATTATTGACGCTGAATTAACTTCCGTTATTGGTTACATGATTAAAGTTGTTGGCTGGTACGACAATGAAATGGGATATAGCAATAGACTTTTAGATGCAGCCGAAAAATTAATGAAACACTAAATGGAGTTTTACCAGTTCATATTGTATGGTTTTTTAGCGGTAGTGAAATTTGTCATTACTCCTTTTACCATTTATGCAACGGGTAAAGAAAGCATTCAGTTTGGAGAGGTAGTATTGACCACAGGAACAGGAGCTGCAGTAGGCGTGCTTATGTTTTACTACGGAGGAACTTACTTGTTTAAATGGACAAGCCACTGGAAATCGAAAAATCCGAAGCCAATATTTACAAAGGGCAGAAGGAGGATTGTTTACATCAAGAATAAATTCGGACTCATTGGTTTCATAGCGATTTCGGCAATCATCTCGGTTCCGATAACTTCACTTCTAGCCGCTAAATTTTTTAAGCACAACAGATTCACGCCACTATGGTTAATATGTGGATTCATGATTTGGTCGTTCATTCTTTCTTCGGCGGCCTATTACATCAAATGGTTTTAAATGAAAAAGTATAAAGCAATCCTTTGGGATTTAGATGGCACCCTTTGGGATTTAAATGGAAATACAACCATTGCGCTGAAACAACTCTTTCAACGATTCGAATCGAGCAATTTTCAAAACACGTCACAAGATGAATTTTTAAGATGTTACCCGAAGCACAACGAACGTGTTTGGGCGCTTTATCGTGAAGGGAAAATTGCTAAGGAAGAGCTGAGAAATAAGCGCTTCATTGATTTGTTCGATGAAGTAAATGCGAAGTATGATTTAGATTTCGTAGAATTATTCGCAACCGAGTTTTTGGCTATTTGCCCAAGACTTCCTCATCTCATTGAAGGAGCCCGTGTAATTTTAGAATCGTCTAAGGATAAGTACACGCATGTTATTTTAACCAACGGCTTCATCGAAGTACAAGGATTTAAAATGGCAGCTGCAGAAATAGAACATTACTTTTCAACTGTTGTATACAGCGAAGAGGCGGGGGTGCGTAAGCCGCATCAGGCTATTTTTGATTTAGCGCTTCAACGTGCGAATTGCACAGCTGAAGAGGCGCTTATGATTGGTGATGATTGGGATGCAGATATTTTGGGTGCGAGAAATGCTGGAATAGATCAGGTGTTTTTTACGGCCACAGAAAAACGCTTGGCGGAATTACACGACGGGAAATCTGTACGTCACAACTATGTTCCTACCTTTACCATTGATACGTTAGACGAATTGAAAAACATTATTTAATATGGAAAATAACAACGAAGCTCCTCAGCCAATAAGCATTGAGTTAACTGAAAACATTGCGGAAGGTACCTATTCAAATCTTGCAGTAATCACCCACAGCACCTCTGAATTCGTTCTCGATTTCATTCGCGTAATGCCGAATGTTCCAAAAGCAAAAGTTCAGTCTAGAATCATTATGACTCCGCAGCATGCAAAACGATTAATGAAAGCGTTACAAGAGAACATTTCTAAATTCGAAGTGCAGAATGGGGTTATCAAGGAAGGGTCAACGGACGTACAATTTCCAATGACTTTCGGAGGTCCTCAAGGACAGGCTTAATCGATTAGCGAATTAACTGCACCGTTTAATTCAGAGTTGAAGAAAGGCGTGTTCTTGCCTCGAGAAGTCCATGTCGTATTCGACACCGAAGTTTTTCCTTTTGTTGAAATGAGTATCAAGCGAGCGGGTTCCCCAACTTCCATTTGAATAGGAGGTATGTTGGCAGAGAACTCAGCACCTATCGTGAATTTCTCAAGCAATGTTTCAATCGGAACTTCTTTATCAACTTCACTGAAGATGGTTTGGAAAGCGATTTCAATTCCGCTAATTCCGAAGTTTGCATACTCGAATTCCAATTCTTTGTTTTCAATTGCAAGAGGTGTATGTTGACTTTCAACAGCATCGATCGTGCCGTCTAACAATCCGTTTATTAGCGCTTTTCTATCTGCACTGCTTCTGTACGGAGGCCATACTTTCTTGTTGCTGTCGTAATCAATCATGTCTTCATGCGTGAAGGAAAGTTGATGCGCTGCAATGGAGCAAGTCACTTGCAGTTCCTCTTTCTTAGCTTTGCGAATCATCTCTAATCCTTTTGCAGTTGAGATGCTATAGAAGTGAAGACTTCCTCCGGTGTATTTCAATAAGGCCAAGTCTCTTTGAATACGAAGGGTTTCGCTTAATTCGCTCGCTCCCTTCAATCCCATTTTTACGCTGGTTTTTCCTTCGTGCATTTGTGCCTTTGGGTGAACCGAATAATCGTTCGGCGCGACGAAAATGCGCGTGTTTGTTTGTTTCGAGTACTCCAATGCACGCATCATGAGTTCTGTGGATACAGCGTGTTCATCTTCTGTAAAACCTATTGCTCCTGCGTTTTGAAGTTCTGCAAATTCGGTGAGTTGTTTCCCTTTCATTTCTTTTGAAAGAGAACCTAACGGTAGAATTTGAAAAGTATCTGTGTTTTGTTTTGTTAAGAACTGAACAGCTCCTTGGTTGTCTGTTACCGGCATGAGTGAAGGCATGAGGCACACGCGAGCGTATCCGCCTTTTTTAGCTGCAGCTATTCCTGAGCGTAACGATTCGTTTTGTTCAAATCCGGGCTCACCGAAATTTGCGCGAAGATCAGTGAAAGCGATTGAAAGCAGGTGGTCTTTTCCTGCAATAACTTTTGATTTTCCAACAGGAAGATTTTTTCCTATTGCCGAAATAACACCGTTGGTAATCTCAACATCCATTATTTTCAAATGGTGCTTCGAAAGTGGTGCGAAGAGTTTGGCGTTTTGAATAAGTGTTTTCATATTTTCGACTTCCAAATTTTAATCAAAATAATTTCTAATGCAAGGAACAATAGCGCAGCGTAAATGAGGTATTTCCACAAAGAAATTCCACCACCCAATTCTGTTGCTAAAGATTGAAGCATTTCTGCATTCGCTTCTTTGAATGAGAATTCAGTTAATCCAACTTGTTGTGCAAGTTTTGTAAGTTCTTCTGAAGTAAAAATCTCAGTGTTGCTTTCGCTGTTGTTGAAGTTCATGGCAACAGGCATAAGGTTCGAACCGTTTTCCTTCACAACATAAAAGCCTGATTCATTCATTTCAGTCGGAAGAAATACTTCAGTTGCTCCGCCAACGCTTCTCGATTGTGCAATGAATGTTTTGGAATTATTCGTGCTGCTAATTTCAAACAGTCCTTCTGCCGTTGCTGGTGTGTGGCTTAATGTCAAGAACGATTCTTTTCCTAGCTGGTAGTACAATTGTTGAGCATCGGCGCTTGTCTCTGCTGCACGAAGCAAGCTAACCGGGAACAAGGCGTGTGCAAGAAATGTGCTTTCTGTTTTTAAGGTTGAAACCGAACATGTGAAAAGTCTACCTTTTCCAACCTGGGTTAACGCCAGTAGCGGCGTGTTGTCTTGAAATGAAATGAGCGGAACAGATTGCAGGTTGCTATTGTTTAGCGGAAAGTGCAAAGTTGCCGATGGTAAGGACGCGTTGTTCTGTAATTTCTCGAAAGCCGGACTGTAAAACGGATTGCTTAAATCCACTGCGGTTGCCGAAAGTGCTGTGTTTGATTTTTGTCCGAGCTGCACGCCGTTGCATCTTCCTAAGAAATTGTTGTAAGTCAGCAAATCGGAGACGGAGTGAGGAATTACAAATACACTACCACCTTGCTGAACATAGGAGGAAAGATCGCCAATCAATTGTGGAGATAGTGATTGAACACCTTGCAGAATTACGAAATTCGAAGATTGAATAGCCTCACTTGTTATGGATGATGCGTTAACAGAATTGAAATTGTATTGCGGGTCTTCGGCGAAAAGTTGTGCGACGTTCTGCTGTTCACTTCCAACAATATTCAGAATATTTATTTTTTCGGAAATGGCATAAGCGAAATAATGAACATCATCGAACACAATTGGGAAGTCGTTTATCCGCACACTGCCATAATGAAATCCGGTTTGCGTGGTGCTAAAGGCAACTGGAATGGTCGTTATTCCATGCGCTGAAAGTGTTACGCTGCTTACCGCTTTTTGAATTCCGTCGAGTTCTACACTCAAAGGAATGTTGCTTACTTCTTCAGCACTGTGGTTTTGAATCACAACCAAAAGTGTGTCCGAATTATTCAGAATACGCTGTGGCGTTGAGAAATAGATTGAATCGATGCTAATGTTTTTCTGCATCTCGAATGCGGCAGGAATGGCTGTTACAAATTCATTTTGCGCATTTGTAATTTCTTGAACGTCACTTGTGCTTTGCTGAAAGTCTGATATCCAGTAATAGAGGCGAATATCAGCGGCAGATTTTCCAAGTAGGTCACGCTGGCGATCGAATACGGCGCTGAGTTGTTTGGTCTCAGGACTGAAGGAAATGCTTTGAATGGTTTGTAAGGCCTCGTCTTTCGATAAAAGGCGTTGGTCAGTTCCTTTGAAATTATTCGAGATAATCTGAAAGCGATCGTTGTTCGAGAAGGAACTTACAATAGCACTTGCTTTTTGTTTGGAAGATTCTAAAAACGAAACACCGTCTATTTGTCCTTGCATACTAAGACTGTTGTCTACGTATACACTCACGGCGCGCGCGCCATTCATTTTCTCGCTTAATGCGGTTGGAAAGAAAGGTTGAGCGAAAGCAAAGATTATTGAAGCAAACACGAGCAATCTGCAGAGCAGAATGAGCAGATGACGAATTTTAGAAGATTTAGTGGTTTCCGATTTCACTTCTTTGAGGAAGGAAACATTTGAAAAGGCAATTTTCTTATACCTACGAAAATTAAAGAGGTGAATAAGAACCGGAACGGCTAGTGCAGTAAGGGCCCAAAGTATTTCGGGGTGTACGAATCGCATTTCGAAGCTCAAAGATAGCGCATACATTTCGTATTTTCGTCAAATGGAAAAGAAACACCCCGAGTCATGGATGATGAGCCACGGCTACAATCCGAAATGGAGCGAAGGATCGGTTAAGACACCAATCTTTCAAACTTCAACATTCGTATTCAATACAGCCGCTGAAGGTAAACGCTTTTTTGCGTTGGCCTATGGAAAGGATACCATGAATGAAGGTGAACAGCTGGGTCTTATATACAGCAGATTGAACAATCCGAATCTTCAAATTTTAGAAGAACGTTTGGCATTGTGGGAAGGCGCCGATGAGGCAGCAACATTCGAAAGTGGCATGAGTGCTATTGCAACAACCATGTTGGCATATTTGCGTCCAGGCGATATTTTAGTTTGTAGCCATCCAACCTATGGAGGCACTCACCATTTCATTCATCAGGTATTGATTGATTTTGGAATTCAATGGGAGTCTTTTGGACCGAATGATTCATTAGATGAGTTGTACGATCGTCTTCATGCAGAAAATAAATTAGGTCGTGTGAAAATGGTTTTCACAGAGACACCTGCAAACCCGACAAACCATTTGTTCGATCTAAAGGCCATTCAAGAATTTAGAAATAAGATTGAAGCCACCTCAGGGAACAAAGTTTTATACGCGGTAGACAATACGTACATGGGCCCAATCTGGCAGAAGCCAATGGAGTGGGGTGCAGATGTTGTGTGTTACAGCGCAACGAAGTATTTGAGCGGACACAGTGACTTGATTGCTGGTGTTACGGTTGGAAAACAAGAGCACATTACAGCTATTAAGACCTTGCGTACGTTTTTAGGAAACATGATTGCGCCTTACACTGCTTGGTTGCTTACTCGAAGCATTGAGACCTTGAAGATTCGTATGGATCAACAAACGAAGAATGCAGTTGACGTAGTGGAGTTTTTGTTGAATCATCCGAAAGTTGAACAAGTGTTTTTCCCTGGACTGCCAACAAATTCACCTCAGCAAATTGCTATCTACAAGGAGCAATGCAAAGCTCCAGGCGCAATGATTGGTTTCACTGTTCGCGGTGGTGAAGAAGAGGCTTTTCATGTCTTAGACAGCTGCAAGCTTATTAAGTTGGCTGTTAGTTTAGGAAGTAACGAAAGCTTGGCGCAGCATCCGTTCTCCATGACACATGCAGATGTTCCAGATGAAGATAAGATTGGAATGGGAATAACAGAAGGGATGATTCGTTTGAGTGTTGGAATTGAAAACTCTGAGGATATTATTGCAGACTTGGCCCAGGCCTTAAGTTAATTTGATTTATGTTGAAATGAAAAACGCCCGCATTCGCGGGCGTTTTTTTCGTCTAATATTTACGATTATCTCGCAATACCTACAGCACGTTTTTCACGGATAACCGTTACACGCACTTGGCCGGGATAAGTCATTTCAGTTTCAATGCGAGAAGCCAATGAGATCGCCAATGCATCGGCCTGATCATCTGTTACGCGATCAGCTTCAACCATTACACGTAACTCACGACCCGCTTGAATAGCAAACGATTTAGATACGCCAGGGTATTCTAACGCCAAGTTCTCTAAATCGCGCAAACGTTGAATGTAGGCTTCAACAACTTCGCGACGTGCGCCAGGACGAGCGCCTGAGATAGCATCGCAAACTTGAATGATTGGCGCAAGTAAGGTTTTCATTTCAACCTCGTCGTGGTGAGCGCCAATAGCGTTGCACACGTCTGGTTTTTCACCGTACTTCTCTGCCAACTTCATACCCAACACTGCGTGTGGTAATTCGCTTTCGTCGTCTGGAACTTTTCCAATATCGTGAAGCAATCCTGCTCTGCGAGCAGCTTTCGGATTCAATCCCAATTCACTTGCCATGGTAGCACAAAGGTTGGCTACCTCGCGGCTGTGTTGCAATAAGTTTTGTCCGTAAGATGAACGGTACTTCATACGTCCCACCATGCGAACCAATTCGCTGTGAAGGCCGTGAATGCCCATTTCAATGCAGGTACGCTTTCCAACTTCAACAATCTCTTCTTCAATGTTCTTGCGAACTTTCGCTACAACTTCTTCAATACGCGCGGGGTGAATACGTCCGTCTGTCACCAATTGGTGCAACGATAGACGAGCAATCTCTCTGCGAACCGGATCGAAACAAGAAAGGACAATAGCTTCAGGGGTGTCGTCTACAATAATTTCAACTCCGGTAGCTGCTTCAAGCGCGCGGATGTTACGTCCTTCGCGACCAATGATGCGACCTTTGATTTCATCGTTTTCAATATTGAAAACAGAAACGCTATTTTCAACGGCATGCTCTACAGCGGTGCGTTGAATAGTCTGAATAACGATCTTCTTCGCTTCTTGATTTGCTTTCAATTTCGCTTCGTCAACGATACCTTGAATTTGCGAAGCACATGCATTACGTGCATCCTCCTTCAACATTTCCATCAACTGAGCCTTTGCAGCATCAGCAGAAAGTTTAGAAAGATCTTCCAGTTGAGCAATGATTTTCTGTTGTGATTTTTCTAAATCAGCAGACTTCTTTTCATTCAATTCAATCAACTTCGTCGCATTTTCTTTTTGAGCATCGGCCTCTTTTTCTTTGCGCTTCAGTTGTTCTTGTTGTTGTGAAATTTCGCGTTCGCGATTTTTGATGCGGTCTTCCGCTTGTTTCACCTTGTTGTTTTTTTCGCCAACCTCGCGGTCATGTTGCGACTTCAATTCCAAAAATTTCTCTTTGGCTTGAAGAATTTTTTTCTCTTTAAGGGTTTCTCCTTCTTTCTTCGCTTCTTCAATAATGCCGTCTTTCTTAGACTTTAACGCACCGTTTAAAACGAAATAGGTAAGAAGAGCACCACTGATTACTCCGGTAATTGAGCAAACAATAATCAATACACTGCCTTCCATTGGACATAAAGTATTAGTGTTCCACATGCGGACGTTCGGGTCCGTTTCCTAAAGCAGAGGGGGAGTAGAATGGACTAGTTCGCCAAATAACCGTCAACGAGATTCTCTAATGCTGAGAATTGCTCGGTATAATCGGGTGCGGCAGCTTCTTTTTCAATCACAACTTCTTTCTCAACAATGACTTCCTTTTCCACCACAACCTCAACGGTTTTTTCTATAACCTGAGCCGCGGTGTTGTTTAGTTTAGTTATGATTTGTAAAGCCGCCATGGCTAGTAAATCTCCTCTGTCTTTTACCGAATAGTTTTTCTGAAACATGGAAACGGCCTCCTCCAATTGCGCCTCTGCCTTGCGGATCGAAGCTTCTTCTGAAGCCTTCACCGAAAGAGGGTAATTTTTACCAGCAATGGATATTTGTAAGGTTACTTCGCTCATTGTTCCACTATTTGTTTAATAGTAAAAGACATTCATCTATCTCTTTTACCAAAGCGTTGATTCTCTGCTTAGTTGAATGAACATGATCTATCTGTGTTTCATTCCTCAACGATTGGTTTGCTTCTAACTCTTCTATTTTAACATTTAAGTCCTCAATCTGATCTTGAAGTCCTTTGTTGATTTTGTATACCGAAGCCAATTCTTCGTTCACCTTAGCCAATGCATTTACAGCATTGCGCTTGGCCTCACCCAATTCGTGAATTTTTGCCGTAAGTGTTTCAAAGTGTTGAGCCGATTCCATAAATACGTATAGCTTTTGTTGAAGCATTACAAAGTTAGTCAAAATCAGCCCAAGGACGTTCGCTTTTTTTCCTCAATGCTTGTGAATAAAATAACCCCCGCGAATCGCATCGAAGGCTTTTTCTGTGCACTTTGCAGCATGGTTTTCAGCAATTTGAATTCGAGTCGATTTTTGATTCTCCTTTTTTTGCTTTCTGCGACTTTTGCACAGGGACAAAAATGGACATGCAGTTCGCCTTTAGATATACCCTTGGAGCTCGCAGGTTCCTTCGCTGAAATTCGCTCGAATCACTTCCATTCGGGAATGGATTTGCGCACCGAACAGCGCGAAGGTTTGCCAGTCTATTGCGCAGCCGACGGATACGTTTCCAGAATAAAAATTTCACCTTTCGGATACGGCAAGGCCATTTATGTGACCCACCCTGAAGGTTATGTTACCGTCTACGCGCACCTTCAAAAGTTCAATCACGAAATCGATTCATTGCTTCGACTTCAACATAAATCAAAGGAATCTTACGAAGTCGATTGGTATTTGAAAGAGGGACAGATTAATTTGAAGCGAGGTCAACACATCGCTTGGAGCGGTAATTCGGGTGGAAGTGGTGGTCCGCATTTGCACTTCGAAGTGCGCGACAGCCGAACAGAGCAATGCCTCGACCCCATGCGCTTTGGATTGCCGGTGCGCGATACACTAGCTCCAATTTTTGAATCGTTCAGTGCATGGAGTGGTTTCGAGGCGAGCGAGATTAGTCCGAATGAATTGCCGGCTGTGGGACATTTCGTTTCAGGAAGAGGAGCTTCAGACACTTTGCCTCTTGAAATTCAACTTGGAAAATTAGAGTTGGCGGTATCCATTGTAGACCGCTATTTAAGTGGAAGTGGCGAATGTGGAGTGAAAGCCTTGCGTGTTTTTGTTGATGGGAATTTGTTTTACCGAATGGATATTCGAGCGGTGAATTTCAACACAACGAAAGGGATAAACGGATTTGTGCCGTTGGGAATTTACAAGTCGAAATCGGGTCAATGGTATCGTTGCTCAAGACCCAAACAAACGCCTCTAAAAGAAGAGGTCAGTATGTTTTATGTTCCGGTTGAAATTACCGACTCGCTCATTCACAGCATTCGATTTGAAACAGAAGATTGGAAAGGGAATGTGGCTACTGCTGTTGGCTTTGTTCAAGCTGTTCAGCCCGTTGCGCCTTCACATGCAAATGCAATAAAACTAATTGCGGGACAGGAGAAATCGATTCAAACGAGATCAGGTAAGATCGTCTTCCAGAAAGAATCGCTCTTCGATGATGCGAGTGTACTGCTGTTTCAACCCGTGTTCGATTCGCTCGTGCCTCCTGTTGTGGAAATAGGTCATGAAGGAATTGCACTTTTTTCTCCAGTGAAAATTCAGTTCCATTTGAATTCAATGACACCTGAACAACGAAAGAAAGTTGTTGTGCTTCACGGAAATGCTTCCAAAAGAAAATCTATTGGTGGAAATGTGGAAGGAAATGCCATTGTGGCGAATGCTTCTTTGTTGGGAACATTCACCTATGCTTCGGATTGGGACAGTCCTGTTGTTGAATTTGTTGAACAGATTTTTCCAGAGTCAGATTTAGTTGGAAGTGTGAAGTTCCGAGTGAGCGATGCGTTAAGTGGAATTGAAAGCATTCGTCCGGAGTTAGATGGCAAATGGATTTACTACGAATACGACGCGAAGAATAGTTCGGTCATGGTAGAATTACCGTTGAGTTTGGTTGATGAGCAGCCGCATGAATTTTCACTGAAGGTGAAAGATAAATGTGGAAATGAAACGGTCTATAAAAAGACGTTTAATTAGAACATGTTTTTCGGAAGGTCAAGCCATTCAAGGGCTGAGCCGTGCATGATGTTTTCCAAGTCAGATTGTTCCAACTGCATTTCTTCAATGAATTGACCAATGTGTAAATCGCCTAACGGAAAAGGATAGTCTGTTCCTAATGCGATTTTTTTCGTTGGCTGTTTCGTCATTATGTAACGAAGTAAATCTGCATCATGTGTAGCGCTGTCGATCCAAAACTTGTTCAAGTATTGACTAGGCGCAACGTTGTTGTCTAGGGCCACAAGGTCTGGTCTGCAATTAAATCCGTGTTCAATTCTTCCCAGTGTTGGAATGAAAGAACCGCCAGCATGGGCGAATAGAAAACGAAGCTTCGGGAATTTTTCAATAACACCAGAAAAGATGAGCGAGCAAATGGCGCGCGTGGTTTCAGCGGGCATACCCACCAACCAAGGAAGCCAATATTTCTTCATGTCGTTTTCGCCCATCATTTCCCACGGATGAACCATAACGCACATGCTTAAGTCTTCACAAGCCTTCCACAGCGGAAGAAATTTTTCGTCGCTAAGATTAACGCCATTGATATTCGATCCGATTTGTATTCCACGAAATCCAATTTTCTTAGCGCGTTCCAATTCAGCAATTGCCATTGGAATGTCGTTCATGGGAAGGGTAGCCAAACCAACATAGTTTTTCGGATGTTCTTCAACAATCATTGCAATGTGATCGTTTAAGAATTCGGAAACTTTTAGTGTGTGCTCTGGTTTTGCCCAATAGGAAAACAAAACAGGAATGGTGCAAACCACTTGAACTTGCGTGTTGAATTTTGCGTATTCATCGATGCGTAAAACGGGATCCCAACAATTCGATTCAATCTCGCGGAAGAACTGATCGCCTTGCATCATACGCGCAAAGCCAGCTCTGTGGTGATCGAGATGAATGAATTTTCCATATCCGAACTCCTTACTCCAGTTCGGCAAGTGGTCGGGCATAATGTGGGTGTGGGTATCTATTTTAAGCACGGCGGTTTTTGGTGTGGCGAAGTTAACGAATCTTTTATTCCTTTTTTACTTTGCGCAAATCGAGCATATTTACCGGATTCGTTGGGAAATTTTTAATGTTTGAACGAATGAAGTGCATGACTTGGTCGTAATACAATGGAATGATTGGAGTTTCGGAGTGAATAATCTCTTCGAGCTGTTTGCTATACATAAGTGTACTGTCGGCTGAATTGGTTTTGCCCATCTTCGAATAGATGTTGTCGTAAGCCTCGTTGCTGAAGTGGGTATAATTCGGTCCGTTCGGCGCAAAGCGCGGAGTGGTGAAAACAGAATAGAAATTTTCCGGATGCGCATAATCGGCTAACCAACTTTTTCGAAAGACCGAAAGCTGACATTTAGATGCTTGATCTCGAAACGCTGCTCCTTGCAATTGTTGTATCTCGCAAGGAATACCGATTTGCTGCCATTCGTGTTGAATGTACTCCATGAGGTCTGCGTAATCACTAGTAGTACTTAACACAATTGTAGGAAGGTTTTTTCCATTGGGGAATCCGGCTTCTGCTAACAAATCAAGCGCTTGTTTTTTGTTGAAGGAAATGAGTTGTTCCGTGTTCAGGTCTTTCGCTGCTGCTGGAGAACAGAATCCGAAGTCTGCTGGAATAACAGTGTTGTTGCGCAAGTGCTTCACCATATCTTTTTTATTTATGGAAAGGTGAAGGGCCATTCTTACGCGTGGGTCTAGCAATGCTTTGTTCCCTTGAAGGGCCGGGTCTACCACGAATCCGAGATAGTCTGTTTTAATGAAAGGCGTTTTTTGCAAGTACAGTTGAGAACTGTATGCGCTGGATAAATTTCCATTCGGATCAAGCAGTTCATCTTTGAACGCATTGTGTATACCACTCATGAAATCGTACTTGCCTTGAAGCAAGCCTTGGTATTCAGCAGACATGTCTTTCACAAAATCTATTTTCACCGCGTCTAAATAGGGGAGAGCCTTTCCGAATTCATCTTTCAAATAGTAATTCGGATTTTTATGAAACACGAGCGCGACATTTTCATACCAGAACGCAAATTGAAAAGGACCGCATCCGACAGGATGATTGCGGAAATCGGTTCCATACATTTCAACGGCTTCATGTTAGCGTATTGCGTTGTGAGTAGGCCAAGGAATGGAGCAAACGGTTCTTTGAGTTGAATTATGAATGTAGAATCGTTCGGCGCGGAGAAACCATTATCATCGACTTTTTCGAAAATCCATTTGCCCGGAGAAGCGACGGCGTTGTCTAGAATTCGATTGAAGGAATACACCACATCTGACGCGATCACTTTTCTTCCTTGTTCTAAAGGGAAGCAAGCATTGTTGTGGAAGTATACGTCACTCTTCAGAATAAAAGTATAAGTAAGAAGATCCTGTGAAACAGAAAACGATTTAGCAACGGAAGGAACAACCTGGAGTGAATCATTCAATTCAACCAATCCGTCGAAGAGCTGATTGGTGGCCCACATGATTTCAAGATCGCGCGCAAATGCGGGGTCAAGCGAAGTAATACCGTTGCTTTCGTTGTAACAGAAAACATTTTTGTTGTCACTTCGTTTCGTTCCGCAAGAGACAAGCACCAAGAGAATGAGCACACTTCCGAAAAATATGTTTCCGTTAAATTTCATTCAAACAAAAATAGAGTAGGTGGAAGTAGAATTGTTCTGTTCTACTTTTGAGTTATGAAAAAAATAGGTGTGTTATTCTTTATAGCATTAATGGCGTCGTGTAAAACTATGAAGCCAGATACAGAGGCTTCTTTCGATGCTCCCGCTAAAGTCAAGTTTGATTTAATGAGTTACAACGTTGAGAATTTGTTTGACACCATTGATGATCCGAATAAGGCGGATGAGGATTTTACTCCGTCAGGAAAATTGCAATGGAATACAGCGAAGTATTACGAACATCTGAATCATACCGTTGATGCGATTACGAACAAGGGAACAAACTTTCCGGCTATTGTGGGTTTGATTGAAGTTGAAAACGGAACCGTCTTGAATGATTTGGTCAACACTTCTTTTCTAAAAGGAAAGGGATATCAAGTTGTTTGGTATGAAGGTCCAGATGAACGTGGAATAGATGTAGCCATGATTTATGATTCGAAGCGAGTAACAATTGTTGGAAGCAGACCTATTCCTGTTGTTTTAGAAAGTGTGTCAGACCCAAACACACGAGACATTCTTAAAGTTTCTGTTAAAGTGGGAAGTGAAAATTATCATTTGTTCGTGAATCACTGGCCTTCGCGAAGGGGTGGTCAAGTTGAATCGGAAATGCATCGCATAAAAGCCGCGAGTGTTTTAAGAAAAGAAGTCGATCAGATTCTTTCGATAAATGCAAAGGCGAACATTATTTGCATGGGAGACTTCAACGATTTTCCTTCGAACAAAAGTGTGCACGATGTTTTGCAAGCGGGGGTGTCGAATGAACATTCGGTATTGTTCAACATGATGTCGGATTTTGAAGCGTTGAAAAAGGGGACTCATTTTTACAAAGGAGAGTGGAGTCCTTTGGATCAGTTTATAGTGAGTTATGGAATGTTCGATAACAAGTGTGTCTCTGCCAATTCTTATGAAGTGGTGTCTTATGATTTTTTATATTACACATCAAAGGATGGAGTGAAGTCGCCTGCTAGAGTGTACGTGGGTGATTCGTACAAGGGAGGCTACAGTGATCACATGCCAATACTTATGCGTGTGAATTAATTTAAAACAAAATCTAGAGCAAATAAAAAAGCCGTCTCGTAAGAAACGGCTTTTTTAATAGTTTGAAGTAGAAAATTATTTCTTCTTCGCAGCTTTCTTAGGAGCAGCCTTTTTAGCAGCAGCTTTCTTAGGAGCAGCAGCTTTCTTAGGAGCAGCAGCTTTTTTAGGAGCAGCCTTTTTAGCAGCAGCTTTCT
>JANQWV010000043.1:50731-57402 GCA_030729695.1 Flavobacteriales bacterium
GCTTTCTTAGGAGCAGCAGCTTTTTTAGGAGCAGCCTTTTTAGCAGCAGCTTTCTTAGGAGCAGCAGCTTTTTTAGCAGCAGCTTTCTTAGGAGCAGCAGCTTTTTTAGCGGCCTTTGGCGCGCTAGCTTTGGTTTTGGTTTTCATAAAATAAACGGTTGATTATTTTCTTTTCAAAGCGTTCACTCATCGTTACAAGTGAACTTAAAAATACACTGGATACACTTTCACTTTTCCGTCGCTTCTTATCCCGATTGTTGGGCTTGGAATTTTGATAAAGTTAATTACGCTTGCAATTTTCTTCATCCATTTTCTTCGCCATTCAATTCTATTCAAATCTGCATCAAAAGAAAAAAAGAATTCACGTGTCGCTTGAAAATTATTAACACTATTAATGTTATTATCTGCGAATACATTTTCATCAATACTATAACCAAATGAAACACATAACCATCTCGTGAATCGCTTGGTATTCGTGCGATTCAGAGATAGCGGTGCAGAGAGCCAATATGTTTGTCCGTTGTAGTCTTTCAAAAGTCGTTGTTGAAAATTACGACCAAATGTTTCAGGACGAAGATTTGCAAACTCACTTTTTTGATAAGAAAATTTCATTGAGATGAATTGTTGTTGAAGAAAATATTCTTGCGAAGCGAATAAAAAATATCCGAAAGTGTTTGCAATCATATCTGTATTTGAAAATCCCCATTGCGCAGATTTTCCATCTAAAATTTCAACGCCTGTTAAATATAAAAGTCCACTTGCTCCACCAAGAAAAATATTTCTGTTTCGGTTTGAATCGTTTGTTTGAAGAGCGTTGTAGAAGTTTCGTCCAATTTGGTATGCAGAAAATGCATGTCCGAATTTATCCATTTGCATCCACTCTTTCGAATCGTCGAAGAAATGAAATTTAGTTTGCGGATAGTCTTTGTACCACAATTCATTCAATCCAATAAATGATGTTGCAGATACTCCAGTTGTGATAGAAGAAAATAAGGTATTGTGTTTTTTTTGTTTCGAAAGATTTACAGCAAGCGTATCATTTTCCTGCGCGAACGCCGATAAAGAAAAAAGAATTATTATAGAAAGTGTTAAACTTTTTTTCATCGCTGAATATCGATAGAATCGAGATATTGCTGATATGCTCTGGCATATTGTTGATGCTCTGCGTAGTTCACGGCGAAATTATGTTTGCCTGTTCCTCCGGGTTGTGCGCACATGAAAATGTAGTTGTGCTTAGCAGCGTTTAACACAGCTTCGATGTATGATTTTTCTACGATGTGTATTGTGGCTGGAGGAAGTCCTTTATAGAGATACGTGTTGTATGGAGAATCAAATTTCAAATCAGCATGTCGAACGCGTTGCCTTTTCTCTTTCGTATTAATTCCAAATAAAACGGTTGGATCAGATTGAAGCAACATGTTTTGCTTTAATCTATTTAAATAAAGTCCTGCTATTTGTGGAGCCTCATCTTTATTGGCAGTTTCTCCTCTTACAATAGATGCAAGGACACAAACCTCATGCTGCGTTAAGCCGATGCGCGATGCCAATACGTCTTGTTCATTGGTCCAGAATTCATCATAGAGCGTGTTGAGTCGTGAAAAGAAATTCTCCGGTGAACTTGTCCAATACATTTCGTAGGTGTCTCCTAACAATCTTTCTAAGACACGTTGCCGGCGAATTTCGAGCGGTAGTGTATTTGTGTTGGGTGCAAGTAAATCTAAATTGTTGTTGACATAACTCATGAACGTGGCGCTGTCTTGCTCGAATTTTTTTCCGAATCGCTGCGCCAATTTGTAAATTGTTTTAATGTTGTCAATTCGAATGGAAACAGCTTCCTGACTTCCTGAATTTAGTTTATTGAAAATAGTACGCGCAGATAAATTACCACTGATGGTGTATTTTCCTGGAGGGAATTTATCTGCTGACTTAAAGAGAGAGGTTATTTTCCATTTGTAAAAAACAACACTCGGAGATTCTGCATTTTTATAAAGTGAATCCAAAATTGCTTTTTCAACATCGGCGCTTTTATTGTTTGAAGGGATGTAAATTGAAAACTCTTTTCCGTTGGAGTTCAGCGGTGAAAGAACAAGGACATAGGATGCAATGATAAAGGCAATAACAAATGAAGTCGCAATAACAACCGCGGCAACTTTTTTATTATTCTTAAAGTAGTTTTTCATATCTATTTACAATTCTATTGATACACATTTGCTCTCGGCTAAAATCAAATCCGCATTTACTGAAAAGCCATATGCTCGGCACATTGTCTTTATCAATTAGCGCGAATATCTTGTTTATGTGTTGGTCAAATGTAAGTTTTTTAATTAAGAGACGAATGGCCTCTTTGCCGAATCCCTGGTGATGGTCTTTTCTATTTGGAATGAGTATTCCTATGCCGATGGATTTGTCGGCTTCATTAAAATTAAAAGCATCTAATATTCCGATTGCTGTGTTATCCTCTGTTTTTCGAATGATCCAGCGTTGTTGTTTATGAAGTGGGTAGATTCTCGATGGAAAAAAACAATCTGTTATTTCCTTCATTTTATAAGGTCCTGGATGTTCATTTATGTGCCAATATTCCTCTAAATTTTCAACCCAATGTATGTATGGAAGATCTTCTCTTGTGATTTCTGAAATGTATATTTTCACCATGTAGTCTTATTCTCTTCAAAAATAAGGGAAATGCCTTTGAGATAATGAAAGACCTTCGTTTCTTTGTTCTATGATGAAAACGAGAACTTTATTTTTACTTGCTTTTGTTGTAGCCCTTTTAAGCAGCTGCAGCATCAATAAGAATATCATGTTTCAAACAGACACCGAGTACGAGTTTAAGAAACCAGATCTCGATTCTACAAACAAGGAATACAAACTAGCCCCATTCGATTACATTACGATAAACCTGTTTACAGGAGATGGTGCAATGATTTTAGAATACACCACGAGCGCAATTGAACGTCAGCCGAATTATGGCGGATTCGATCTTTATTATATACTTGACAAGAACGGTGAAGTAGATCTACCTGTATTGGGAAAAACGAAGTTGTCCGGACTATCAATTCCAGAGGCGCAGCAATATTTAGAGTTGAAGTTCATTAACTACAACGATCCTTTTTGTTTGGTTCGTGTTTTAAATAGAAGGGTTATGGTCTTTTCAGGAGAGGGAAGCCTTGGTACAGTTGTGCCTTTGGCCAATCAGAATATTTCTGTGTTAGAAGCCATTGCACTAGCAGGAGGAATTCGTGAAAGAGGAAACGCTTCGAAAGTGAAAATCATAAGAGGTAAGAATGGGGTTAATGAAGTATACCGATTGAATCTTTCAACGATAGAGGGTGTGGAGAGCGCGAAGATGATTGTGCAAGCTGGAGACATTATTTATGTAGAGCCCGTTCCACAAATCACAAACGAATTTGTGAAGGATATAGCGCCACTGGTTAGCTTGGTTTCTTCAACATTAATATTATTCTTGGTTGTTACGAATTAAACGATGCGAATAGAGAAGACCGAATTTCGAGACTTGCTTGTTGTTCATTTACCTGTTTTTGGTGATGAGCGAGGAAGGTTTCAAGAGACCTTTAAGGAGGCGCAATTCAGAATAGAAACTGGATTCAACATAACATTTGTTCAAGACAACGAAAGCCTTTCCTCGAAAGGGGTTTTACGCGGTTTGCATGCTCAAAAATCACCCAAGTCACAAGCTAAATTGTTGCGTGTTGTTAGAGGAAGTATTTTAGATGTGGTGGTTGATCTGCGCCGAACCGAACCAACATTCGGTAAGAGTTTTCAAATTGAATTGAAAGAAAGAGATGGAAAGTCTTTGTTCATACCAGAAGGTTTTGTTCATGGCTTTTATTGTCATGAAGATCAAACGATAGTGCAGTATAAATGCACCAATTACTACGATAAGAATTCCGAAATCTGTTTGAATGCTTTCGACACTTCGGTCAATATTCATTGGCCGGAAGGGGAAAAGTTACTTTCGGAAAAAGATCAAGAAGGACAGTCTTTGGAAGAGTTGAGCGATTTGTTTTTCTAGTTGTTCGGTTTTATACTAAAGGCAACACTGGTCAATCGCTGAGTGTTACTTCCTTCAATGTTTTCATCTAAAATGTTTTTGGAAGCTGCGTCACGTTCAAAAACTTCCTTCATATCGCGAACTCTTCCGAAGGGAACGCCATTTTGATTTGCGTGTTTTTCAAAGTCAGTGCACATAATTTTCTTGAATTCAGTTTGAAGAATTTCTTTCAAGTCAATTCTGTTTTTTACTCGGTCTGTATTAGAAGAAAAGCGATTGTCGGAAGATGCATTTGAGTCATGAAGAATTAAGCAGAGTTTGCGAAATTGCTCGTCGCTACCAATTGCCAAGACTAACCATTTCTCATCTTGTGTTTGGAAAAGTTCGCCGTAGGGTGCGATATTCGGATGCAGTGACCCCATGCGCTGTGGAGTATTTCCAGTCATTAGAAAGTAACTCGCTTGATTTACCAAAGAGGCTAGAGCTGCTTTTTCAAGGGAGACTTCAACACATGAACCTTTTCCTGCTTTTGCTTTTTGAATAAGCGCGCAAAGTATTCCTTCCTTCAATTGATGCGCGGCCAAAACATCGATCAGTGCTACAGGCATTTTTGTTGGAGGCCCATCTGCACTTCCGTTCATAAACATGAATCCGGTTTCCGCTTGAAGAACAACATCGTATGCGACGCGATCTTTTTCAAATTCGAATCCGCGAATAATGCCTTGAATTAAGTGTGGAAATTTTTGTGAGAGTAGTTCAGCATTCAATTGAAATTTCGCAGCATCGCTTCCTTTGAAATTCGAAAGCACAATATCAGCCGTTTCCAATTCCGAATGAATCAGAGCAATGTCTTTTTCATTGGTTAAATCTACAAAGCGGATTTCCTTCTTGTAATTGATAGAGGAATAGTAAGAACTGATTTTTTCTTTCGATTCTGACGGCGTGTGCCAAGTGCGAGTTACGTCGCCGCCTGTTTTGGCGTTTTCGAATTTTATAACATGTGCACCAAGTTCAGCAAAGAAAGTTCCCACCTGTGGTCCCGCCAAAACTGAAGAGCAGTCTACTACTTTAAGTCCTTCAAACAATTCCATGAAGTAAAGGTAAAGACTTTACTTTTTAAGTAAGGCTGCCTTGTATTTTTCAAGACATCTGTTTCTAGCGAACGTATGTTCTACAATCGGCAATGCATAAGAAGATGTGTTGAATTCAGGTATCCATTTTTTAATGTACTCGTTCTGTTTGTCGAATTTTTCCATCTGCGATGTGGGATTGAAAATCCTGAAATACGGCGCTGCATCGCATCCGCTACCTGCGGCCCATTGCCAGCCGCCAATGTTACTGGCTAAATCGAAATCCAATAATTTTTCCGCGAAGTAGCGCTCGCCCCAGCGCCAATCTATAAGCAAATGCTTAGTTAGAAAACTCGCAACCACCATGCGTACACGGTTGTGCATGAATCCTGTTGCATTCAACTCGCGCATGCCTGCATCTACAAGCGGATAGCCAGTCTTCCCTTCACACCACAACTTGAATTCTTCTTCGTTGTTGTTCCATTCAATGAAGTCGTATGCCGGCTTGAAAGCATTGGAAACGGTATTAGGAAAGTGATAGATGATCATTTGATAGAACTCTCTCCAGATTAATTCATTCAACCATTTCTCATTCGATGTTAAGGCGTAAAGCGTTAAGGCGCGCGTGCTTACCGTTCCGAATCGAAGGTGCAAACTCATGCGCGTTGTTCCTGGAATTGCAGGAAAATCGCGATTCAGATGATAGTTTTGAATTGCTTCAGTATTGAGTTCGATAGTTGGAAATGGAATACCCGATTTCTCGAATCCAATTTGCTCCAAGGATGGTAAATCAAAAGGTGCAGTTTGAAGGAAATTCGCTGAAAGTTCTTCAGATGGGTAACAGATTATTGGATGTGCGCTCAAGCGTGCTTTCCATTTTCTGCTGTAAGGTGTGTAAACGGTATAAGGCAGTCCATCGTCTTTTAAGACTTCACTCGGCTCGAAAACGACCTGATCTTTCTTCCCAATAAACTGAATGCCCTTTTCCTTCAAGGTGTCATAAATACGCTTGTCTCTTTCTCTCGCATTGGGCTCGTAATCGCGATTGGCATACAACGTTTGTACATCGTATTCGGAAGTTATTTTTTCGAAAACTTCTTCCGGAGTTCCATTATAAACACGCAAACTACTTCCAACTGAAATTAATTTTTCATGAATAGATGTCAGGCTCGCATGAATGAATTCCACACGCGCATCTTTCTTTGGAAGATGCTGAAGAATGGTTGTGTCGAATATGAAAATTGGAAGCACAGGAAGTCCTGCAGAAAGCGCTGCGTGCAACGCATGGTTGTCAGTTAGGCGCAGATCTCTGCGAAACCAATGAATGTTAATTTTCTGCTTTTCCATATACGTTGGTCAATGCTTCTTGAATGGTATTGAATTTAAATCGAAATCCCGTCGATGTAATTTTTGAATTAGAAAGTCGCTGACTCACCAAGACCAATTGAGCCATCTCACCGAAGATAAGTTTCAAAAAGAATGCAGGCGTTTTCGGAAGGAAAAATGGACGGTGAAGCACCTGTGCAAGGGTTTTCGAAAATTCTTGATTGGTAACGGGTGTGGTGGAAGTCGCGTTGTAAACTCCCGAAG
>JANQWV010000043.1:57502-68326 GCA_030729695.1 Flavobacteriales bacterium
GAATTCATTTCATTCAATAGTTCACACAAGAATTCTGTAGATGAAATGCGACTCGAAACCATAAGCGCTTTGTTCGCCGCGGTCCATTTATTGGCTACACTGAAACCCGCTAGGTGAATGACACCCTGAATTTCAGGAAGTAAATTTTTGTTTATTTCCTTGGTGGTTGGATTCCAGTATACGTGTTGAAAATGTTCGGAGATGACTCTTTCTTGATTTCTTTGTGTGGAAAGATTCGTTACTGAATGACCTTCCTTCAACAACAGTTGAATCAATTGCTTTCCAATAAATCCAGTTCCTCCTGTGATTAATACGTTCATAGAGATTAAACACCTAAGGGGTGATTTAGTTCTCGTGTATTTTTTGAAGTTCTGCGAGTTCGAAATACAGCCCTTTCTTATCGAGTAATTCTTCGTGTGTCCCGCTTTCAGCAAGTTGTCCTTGCTGAAGGACGAATACCTTGTCGGCATGATGCACGCTGCTTATACGGTGAGAAATAATGATGTTCGTTTTCCCTTCACGAACTTGTTTCAATCCGCGCATAATTTTCTCGTCTGTCTGCGTGTCAACTGCCGAAAGACAATCGTCGAGAAGTAAGATTTCTGGATTGGAAATAATAGCTCTCGCGATGGAAAGTCTTTGCTTTTGTCCACCACTTAAGTTAATTCCTCGTTCTCCTAAAAGTGTCTCGTACTTCTCTTCAAAGCCGAGAATGTTCTCATGTAAATCTGCAATTTGAGCCGCCTTAATTACTTCTTCCAGAGAAGCGTTTGCATTTCCGAAACGAATGTTGTTTTCAATGGTGTCTGAAAACAGGAATACATCTTGAGGAACAATACCCATGAGGTTTCGGTATTCGTTTGTTTCAAGATTGGCAATGTCAATTCCATTCACATCTATACTTCCTGAAGTCGGCATATATGCCTTCATTAACAATTGAACAATCGAAGATTTTCCTGATCCGGTATGGCCAATGAATGCAATGGTCTCTCCTTTATGAATGCTTAAGTTTAAGTTGGAAAGGGCAACAATATCCGTCTCGGGATAAGTGAATGAAACATTTTTAAATTGAAGTTCTTCAAAGTTTTTTACTACTTTATTGCCACTTGGAATGGCCGAATTTTGATTCAAGAAAGCCAAGATGCGTGTCATACTTGCTTCACCCTTCAACACTAAACTAGTCACCCAGCCCACACTTGCAAAAGGCCAAGTGAGTAGGTTCACATAAAATATAAACTGAACAATAACGCCATAAGTGATATTTCCTGCAGCTACTTCCCGAGCACCTATGTACAAGGTGAGTAAAGTTGAAAGGCCAACCAGCATTCCAATAACCGGCATGAATAAAGCATCGGTCTTAACCAAATGCATTTGTAGCTTTTTATACGATTGACTTTGTTTGAAGAAGTGCTTCACAAAGTGATCTTCCAAACCGAATCCTTTCAGTACACGAATGCCACTCATGCTTTCTTGAACCGTGGTAGAAAGTTCGCTTTGTTGACGTTGAACGCGTTCTGTTTTTTTATTGATTCTTCGGCTAACCAAGAAGATTCCAATCATCATGAAAGGCAAAGGCAATAAGGTATAGAATGTCAGCTTAGGTGAAATCTTGTACATGATTCCGATGCACATAGCGAACAACACAATTAGGTTCAACGTGTACATAACAGCAGGACCGAGGTACATACGAACACGGCCAACGTCTTCGCTAATGCGATTCATTAAATCGCCCGTTCGATTCACTTTGTAAAATGAAACATCAAGTTTTTGGTAGTGCGCGTAAATGGAATTTTTTATGTCGAATTCCATCCAGCGTGACATGACGATGAGTGTCTGCCTTTGGAAGAACAAGAACAACCCTTTGATTAAATAGAAGAATAAATAAAGGCCTGCAATAAGGACAGAAATGTAGATGACCCAATCTGTGAAAGCTTCATTGTTTCGAGCTTCAGGAATGTCGTTCGAAAGTCCAAACCAACTTCTGAAAAGTGCTAAGGTTTCCGGGTAGTGAATGGTTTGGACTTTTCCTTGCGCTGCGCTGAGTGCTTCAGCAAGGAAGTCGACGCCTTCTCCAACAACAATTGGGGCATATACATTGAACGCTGTGGAAAGCACAATGAATAACGTGCCGAGTAGGAATCGTCCGCGGTATTTCCAAAAAAGATAATTGAGTTTTAAGAGTGCTTTCAAAATTAGAATTCAAAATTCCAAGTAATACTCGGAAGTATAGGAAATAAGCTGACTTGCTTTGCTGTAATCTGAAATCCACCGTTGTCATTGGTATCAGTAGCGAAGTAAATGAAGTACGGATTCATGCGATTGTACAAGTTGTAAATTGAAAAGTTCCAACTGCTTTTGAATTTGCGAGGTTCTTCAACTACTTGATTCAGTGCCGCGTCGAAACGAGAACGAGTAAGTTTTCCTTTTACATTCAAAGAGAAATCGGCGCGGTGGTAGGGTGCCATGCGGAAACTGTTTCTTTCACCATAAACCTCCACTAAATTTCCTTCAAAGAAATATCTTGAAACAGGAAGAGTAATTGCATTGCCGGTGGCGTATACGAAAACAAAACCTAAGTCAACTCGCGGCGAAATTGTATACATTAACACAATGTTCATGTCGTGACGTCTGTCCCAGCGAGTAGGATAGGCCTTACCGTTATTAATTTCTTCGAATATTCTCATTGTCTTCGACCAAGTATATCCAACCCATCCTGAGAAATCGCCCATACGTTTTTTAAGGAAGAACTCTGCTCCGTAACTGTATCCTCTTCCGAAAACAAGTAAATTATCAATGTTGTCTCCTACAGTTTGGTCAGGAGTTGATCCTTCGCGGTAATCACTTTGATTGCGCATGTCTTTGTAATATAACTCTACGCTTGATTCCCAGCTGTCGTCGAAGAAATTTCTGAAGTAACCAATACTTGCTTGAGAAGCCAACTGCGGTTTTAATCGATCGGTGCTTGGAAGCCAAACGTCTGTTGGAAGGGAAGAAGGAGAAAGACTTGTAAGTGTTATAAATTGAAGGTTTCGCGACAGTGCGAATTTAAAGCTAGAAGCTTTATTAATTTCATAGCGCGCGTTTAAACGAGGTTCGAAACCAACGTAGTCTGCTACTTTTTTGTTCTTTTCGTAAACTGTGGTAATGGGAGCGGTTGATCCTCCTACACTGGAGGTTGAAGTAGGATAGGTATAACGTGTAAATGGTCCCACGTGCATGAAGTAGGGAACGCGAACACCTGCATTGATTCTCCATTTCTCATTTACGTCGAAATCATCTTGGAAATAGGCAGCTGCTTCATGTGAATACAACTTGACTTGTTCTCCCAAATCGAATTCGACATCGCCACTCGAAGCGTATGTATTGTTCGGAGTAAATTGGTGGTAGGTATAATCTAACCCCCATTTCATTCGGTGAATTGGATTTGGGTAATAGCTCCATTGGACTTTTGCACCATAATCGCGAATGCCGCTGCTTAGTCCGAATGTGAATTGATCCTGCGTTCCTTCGAATTGAAATTTATAATCGGTATAGGTTAAAATCGCATTCATGAAAAGTTTGTTACCCGATTGGTGAGCCCATCGAATGGTGCCTGTTGTATTGCCCCAAGGAATTCGTGTAGAGAATCCTGCGTTCGCACTGTTGAAAGAGAAGACATCTTTTCCGGTGTATACACTAGCGAACAACTGATCGCGGTTGGAAAGTCGGTAATTGAATTTTGCATTCAAGTCATAGAAGAAATATCCTGAACCATTGAATCCGCTTTCTGGATTTATAAATGGCTTGGCTAACACGTCAATGTAGGTTCTTCTTCCAGATAAAATAAATGAGGAAGTGTCCTTTTTAATTGGTCCTTCAACAGTAAATCGACTGGCTATTGTTCCGATTCCTCCTGCTCCGTGAAACGACTTGCTGTTTCCCTCTTTTAGATTAATGTCTAAGACGGAGGACAGTCTTCCACCGTAAGAGGCTGGTCCACCTCCTTTAGTAATTTCAATATTCTTAACGGCGTCTGCGTTGAACAC
The DNA here is from genome assembly GCA_030729695.1 of Flavobacteriales bacterium. Taxonomy (GTDB): domain Bacteria; phylum Bacteroidota; class Bacteroidia; order Flavobacteriales_D; family Sanyastnellaceae; genus CAIZGX01. Next base: position 61,528 of record JANQWV010000043.1, read on the forward strand.
ACTGAAAAAACCGAACAGGTGAGAAGCGTTGTAAACGGTGGAATTATCGAGTAGAATTAAATTCTGATCAACACCTCCGCCGCGAACGTAGAATCCTGCATTTCCTTCACCGCTGCTTTGAACTCCTGGCAAGAGCGTGATTGTTTTAAGAATGTCAACCTCTCCGAAAATAACGGGGATTTTTTTAATTTGATCAATGCCAATCTCAATTTTACCCATGTCGGTACTGCCGACATTTTCCCTGCGCGTACCTTCAATGATAACGGGCCCACCCGTAAACGAAACAGGTTTCATTTCGAAATCCTTATGCAAGTTTGCCTGAAGCTTAAGCGCTATATTCTGATTTTCGAAGCCAACGCAGCGAATTTCCAACTCATAACTTCCTGAGGGAAGTGTAATAGAATAAAAACCGAAACTGTTTGTGACCGCTCCTTTGTTTGCTGCTTTAATGAAAACAGTTGCGCCAATGATACTCTCTCCAGTTTCTTGATCACGCACTTCACCGCTAACGGTATAGTTTTGAGCCGAAGAGGTAAGGCCAAGCAATAAAGAGAAAAGTAAAATAAATACGCTGTTTTTCATATTGAAATTTCAAGTGCGAAGTTAATTCGTTACTAGTAGAGGAAACATTATTTTTTTCGATTTGTTCTACATCGTAATTTCGCGGTCGAATGAAAAAATCTTTAGCGCTCTTTGTGGTTTTTCACTTTGCTGTTTTGGCTTTGGGTCAATTAGCGAACCGCACGACTTATGCTGTCAGAGCGGAGAAGGCGCCAGTGCTTGATGGGTTGCTCACCGACGAAGCATGGAGCAAAGCTCCTGTAACCGATCAGTTCTGGGGAATTCAACCATACCCTGGACGTTTGCAAACGCACAATACAGAGATTCGAGTAGTCTATACCAACGAAGCCCTTTACGTTGGGATTTATGCTTTTGATCCTGCCCCTGATAGTATCCTCCAGCAACTTACGGGAAGAGATGGCGACGGAAATTCAGATTATGTTGGTGTTGCTCTGAATTGTTACAAGGACGGTGTAACGGGATATATGTTCGCGGTATCGCCGAGAGGTGAGCAGTACGATGCGAGGCAGTCAAATGACGGGGAAGATGCATCGTGGAATGCAGTGTGGGATTGTAAGACTAAGATTGTAAAGGACGGATGGATAGCGGAGTTCAAGATTCCCTATGCTGCATTGCGATTCCCGAATCTTCCCGAACAACATTGGCACGTTAATTTTGTTCGTGAAATACGAAGAACGCGCATTCAGGCCAATTGGAGTTTCGTAGATCCTGCTGGTCCTGGCTTCTTGGCGCAAATGGGCCATTTGAAGGGAATCGCCGGGATTGTTCCCCCAAAACGTATTTTCTTCTACCCTTATATTTCAACATACAGTCAGAAAGAACAAGCCGGAAGTAATGAATTCGCCTACAACGCTGGAATGGATTTGAAGATTGGTCTCAATGAGGCATATACGCTAGATGCCACGCTTATTCCAGACTTCGGTCAAACGATTAGCGATCAATTGATCTTGAATTTGACTCCTTACGAAATACAATTTCAAGACAATCGGCCGTTCTTCAATGAAGGATTAGAGCTTTATGAGCGTGGTGAAATATTTTATTCTCGAAGAATTGGAGATACTCCTTTTCGATTTTACGGTGCCAGTTCAAACGAGAGAGAGAACGAAGTTTTAATTTACAATCCTTCGCAACAAAGAGTCATTAACAGCACGAAAATAGGCGGACGCAATTCAAAGGGCTTGGCTATTGGTTTTTTGAACAGTTTGACCACTGAGAGTTATGCCGAGTTTCGAGATACAGTTACGGGAAGAATTAGGACAGAGCTGACAAATCCGATAACAAATTCCAACGTGTTCGTTGTGGATCAGAATCTTCGAAACAATTCATTTGTTTCATTCACAAACACGAATTTGACGAGGGCAGGAAGAGCCTATGACGCGAATGTGAGCGCTGTTGAAGGTACTTTTCGAAATAAGAAAAATACGTATGAGCTGCATTTGCATGGAGCTTATTCGATGAAGAACGGTGTAGATTTATTTGACAATACGCCAGATGATAAAAATGGGGGTATGGGTGAAGTGAAATTTTCTAAGGTGAGCGGAAATTTCACTTTCCAATTATCACATTACACAGAAAGTGATACCTACGATCCAAATGATTTAGGTTTTTTACAAGCGAATAATGAGCAAGTGAATTCCGGTACCGTTGGTTACAATATCTACAAGCCTTTTTGGAAGTTAAATAAGGCTTGGACGAATTTTACCTATTCTCGATCGAATTTGTACTTCCCGAAAGCCTTTACTGCTAATTATATCGATGGCGAATTCACCGTGATTACAAATAGATTTTTGTACATTAATCTGAATTATGATTCAAATCCAACGCGAGGATTCGATTATTTCGAGCCGCGTGTTGATGGAATGAAATTCCAAACCTATAAATATTTCAGAGGCGGAATCTACTTAAGTTCAGATTATCGGAAGAGATTGGCGATTGATGCTGGTTCGGGATATGGGGCATACGAGAACGACGGGCGATATGTGTTTAATTGGCGAGTTTCTCCGCGTTTCCGTTTGAACGACAAATGGATGTTTACCTATGTCTACAGTAAACAGCAACACTTCAATGATTTAGGTTTTGCGACGTTTGATTCCGGGTCTCCGGTTTTTGGAAGACGCGATGCAATTTCGCATACCAATGTCCTTACAGTGGCTTTTGCCTTTAATCCGGTTAATAGCATGAATGTGCGTTTCCGTCATTACTGGGGTTATTCAAGGTATCATGAATTTTATAGTTTGAATAACGATGGTTCGCTCGGTTCGACAGCTTATGACGGCTATAACGAGGAAACCAACGACTACTCACTTGCAAATCGAGATTTTAATTCGCTGACTGTCGATTTGTTTTACAAATGGATTTTCCGTCCTGGAAGTGAGATGATATTCGCGTGGAAGTATGCTATTGTAAATGAGGACAATCAGATAGCAGCGAACCTAGCTTCAGATTTCAGATCGACCACTGAGCTGCCTTTCAGCAATTCAGTATCACTTCGAATGATATATTTCCTCGATTATCGAATGCTTTCCAAAAACAAAGGGGAAGGGGTATACAAATACCAATAAAATCTTTTAACTTTAGTGGTGCAACCCTTTTTGAAGGGTAATTGTCTATGCTATAAGAATGGAAGAAAAGAATCTCATACAAGCATGTATTCGCGGCGATAAATCGGCGCAGCACATGTTGTACAAGAAGTTTTCTTCATTGGTATATGGTATTTGCTTGCGTTACGCCAAGAATAAGATGGAAGCGGAAGATTCTATGCAGGAGGTTTTTGTAAAGATTTACAATCATCTGAAAGACTACCAATCTGCAGGAAGTTTCGAGGGATGGATAAGACGAATTGCCGTTAATACAGCGATAACCAGTTATAGAAAAAATTTAAAAGGTCGGTTGGAAGATGAAATCGATGACCGATCTGAATATGCGACAAGTTTGGTAGAGAATCATGATGTGGACTACACCATGGAAGAACTCATGATTTGTGTTCAAGCACTTCCAGATGGATATCGCACCGTTTTTAACTTGTATGCGGTTGAAGGATACAAGCACAAAGAAATCGCCGAGATGTTGGAAATAGATGTGAATACATCGAAGTCTCAATTTTCAAGAGCGAAAGGACATTTACAAAAAGCGTTGCTGGAACTCAGCGCGCGAAAAATAGCATTAGAAGTATAAGCGTATGGAAAATTTAATGAATAAGATCGCAGGCGATCTAAAGAATTTCGCTCCTGAAGCTCCAATAGGAATGGAGGAACGCATTCAAACAGCGTTGTCGAAGAAGAAGTCCTTTTGGTTGTTCTCTTGGTACACCATGAATGTATACGTTTTAGCATTAGTGGGTGCAGGCGTCTTGGCTTTGGTCTTTTCGAATCGTGGCGAAAGCAATGTTGTTGCGCAAAGCGCAGCCCCTGCTGCAACGGAAGTAAAGTCAACTCCTACGGTTGTTGCTGATTTGAATGCGAATGGCCATGTGATTTTGGACGCAGAGAAGGAATTGAAATCGGCTCCAGTAAAAACGGCAAGTGAACGAAAGAGTGTTCAAGTAGAAACCAGCGCGTCTGCCTTGGTGGTTGAGAATTGTCAAACTACTGCGATTGCGGAACCTGCTGTGACAGAGGTAGCAGAAACTGTTGAAGTTCAGAGAACGCCCGAGGAAATTCAAGTTCCAAACCCAGTAAACGAAGTCGTAAAACCTAAAGGAAGATCTTTGAGGTTGACAAGACTTACAGGAAAGTGATTTCATACATTCGTGGTATGAAGCGATATTTTTGGTTAATAGGTTTGTTTGTGATTTTAGCCCAAGAGTCTTGGGCTTTTGTCGTCTCAGACACTCTTATAATCGACGGTGAAACGATTTACATTGAAGAGCACGACACACCCATTTCCGATTCTTTGAGTAATTCTCGAAAGAACGATTTCAAAGAAAAACGCAAGCCGCTTATTTGGGGATTAGATGCTGCTTATGGAATGCAGATGACCGACTTCTCCATTTCTAATTTCAACAACCAAGAACTTGTCAGCGTTAACGGATTTTCAGGTATTTCAAATAGTACATTTTATCATTCTGGAGCTTCGGTGGGTGGATATTTGAGGGTTCATCGGAACATTGAGATTGGTACTTCCATAACCATATTCAAGGGCGGGGTGTCTGAGTCAACTGCTTTATTAAATATGTCTAACACATCGGTTTCATTTTACTTGGAAGAAGATCAGATTCAACATGTTTTTCAAACAGAAGTACAGCCTCAAATTTTTGAATTGGATACGGCTGCAGTGACGACATTCACCAACATGTTTAATATTTCGTCTTTTCAAATTCCTTTGAAATTCCGATTTTATGTGAATGAATTTACACTGAAGTCGAAATGGAAAGCCTATGGTGAAATTTCGCCGGTCTATCGATCGTTTAGGTTGCTGAACCATTCTTCAGATGCAAGCCAAATGCTCTTTATAAATGCTTCAGGAGATTTTGAATATCTGAATTTAGTTGATCAGCGTTTTCAAAGTTTCGGAGTTCTTGTTGGAGCTGGATCAGAGTTTCAATTGAGAAAAAGAGTGAACGCATTTGTTCAAGCGAATTGGAGTTTTCCTCCCATAAATTCGTCAGATAATAATGGAGCGAATTATTTCGCGCAATACAGCAATGTGTTTCTTGGGATTCGAGTATTAATAGGAGACGACAAATAAAATGAAGGTTTTGGCTTATATTCGTGGTATGCGAAATTACTTACTACTTGTTCTTTTGGTTGCGTCATTTTCAGTGCGCGCCCAATTTCCAAATCCGAGTTTTGAGCAGAACACAGCTATGCCTCAACTGCTTGGGGAGTGGAGTAAGATTATTGGATGGACCAATGCAGGAAGTGATCTAGCCGGTCCTGATTATTTCAAAGTTGGTGCAAGTGCATCGTGTGATTTGCCCGAGACGCCATTTGCTATCGTAAACGCTCAAAACGGCAATGCACTTGTTGGGATTCAATTGTGTGGAAGGAAATTTACCAACAAAAGAACCTACCTTCAGTCTCAGCTTCAAAGTCCTTTAATACGAGGAAAGAAATACAAGTTTTCTTTTTATCTGTCGAATGGAAGGCTAACCCCATCAAGTAACGCAGGTTTAGCCATAGACCGCATAGGAATTTATATTTCTTCATTTGCGCCCGTTCAGACAGGATATGACCCTCTGTATTTTACTCCTCAATTTGCAATAGACACAGTGTTCTATTCAGAGACGTGGAAGAAGATTAGCTTTGAGTACGTTCCCTTGATTGACGATGAAAAGTTTATTACTTTGGGTGTCTTTGGTGCAGATTCTGAAAGAGAAATCATAGAGCACTTAACCGAAGAAAATCTCAATCCAGAGATTGGTTATTATTTCGCAGATAATTTTTCTTGTATTGAAATAGACGGAGATAATGTTCCAGATGAGAATCTCATTGACAAAGGTCCTGCCCCGAGCAAAGTAACATACGTGTTTGTTCCAAATTCATTCACACCAAATGGAGATGGGCAGAATGATGTGTTTATGCCTATTGGAGAAGCTGGGAATATTATTAGTGTCGAGGTGTTTTCTCGTTGGGGAGAAATACTTTTTCAATCGAAAAACAATCCGAATCCCATGTGGGATGGAACCAACGGAAAAAATAGTTGTCCAGATGGAACGTACTATTACGTTGTGAAATACAGTATTCCGAGGTTGGGAGAAGAGGGAACTCAGACGGGATATGTAACACTTATGCGCTAGTAGCAGTACCTTCGCAACATGAAGGTTATTCAAGAAGTTCCGCTTAAAGTTTCTCCTTTGGTTCAAGATCTATTGAATCAATCGGAGCAAGTGAGAACGTTTGTTTCAGATTTTTTTTCGAAGGAGAACTGCATTTCAGCTGCAGGAAAGAGATCGTTTTCAAAGGGAAATCGCGACGTTTTAGTTGCGCAATTGAGTGCGCAATATGCCATTGAAATCACTTCAGATGAAGTGAAAAAGAACATTCTTTCCCTTCAATCGGAATCGACTTTTACCGTGGTAACCGGACATCAGATTTGTTCTGCGGGTGGTCCGCTTTATTTGATTTACAAAATATTTTCAGCCATTCGAATTACGCAGGAATTGAATGCCTGGCAGGATGAATTTCATTTTGTTCCAGTCTATTGGATGGCAACAGAAGATCACGACATTGAAGAGATTCGCCACTTCCATTGGGGAAATGAAAAAGTCGAACTCGCA
>JANQWV010000044.1 GCA_030729695.1 Flavobacteriales bacterium
GTGAAATTTGACTCACCCAGAACGAAGGTACACGCGCAGGTGTTGCACTGCGAACAGTCAACAAGCTATCGGCAGCATTCATGATTAAGAACGCCTTCATTAAAAGGATTTCTGTAATCAAGATAATGTTTGCATCGCGCTTCGGCCATTGCTTTATTTCTGGAGATTGGAATCGCTTGATCTTCCCGAAGTTTCTTCTGATTAAAAAAACGACACAAGCGATAATTACCAATCCCGCAAGTACTTCGAACAGATTAATTAAAAGTCTGTAGTAGCCTCTAAATCCAACAAACGAGCGGTGCTCACCTGTAAGTCCGTCTACGATAATTTCAATCAATTCAATATTAATCACGACGAAACCAACGTAGAGAATGAGGTGCATGAGCGCAACAAACGGACGCGAAAACATTTTCCCTTGTCCGAAAGCCACGAGTATCATGGTTTTTAGACGTTCGCCTTTGCGGTCGGTTTCAGGACCTTTTTGTCCGAGGAGAATGTTTCCCTTTACAAACTGATATCTTTTGAAGATGAAGAATCCGGCAACGGTCAGTAATAATGCGAATATGATTTGAGAGATCATAAATGATTTCGATTTTTAAATTGAAGAATTACTTGCCACTTTTTTCTTGAATCATTTGATCAATGATTTTTTTCATGTCTTCCAATTCCGATTTAGAAAATTTGTCTGCGTCACGTCTTCCGAACAACGAAAATCCAACATAACTCTTCGGGTGGTTGCGCATGTCGTCTAACAATAAGTCGAGACTGTGTGTGGCGTTTACCAATTCGTGGTGAAGGCTGTCGTTGTTTACGAGTTTGCCGAGCGTGCCTTGACCGCTGTTCACTTTAGTCATGACTTCTTCAAAATGTCCCATGGCTTGGTCTACTTTGTAAAGAGTAGTCGTTAAGCGAATACGCGAAAGGGTGTCGGTGAATTGGGTGATGTTTTTAATGGCTTGGTCAATGCGTTCATTGTTTGCTTTGAGCGTATTGGTTAGCGTTTGTGCGTTTCCAATTATTTCAGCGACTTTTCCGCCGTTGTTGGCAATAAGTCCGTTCAAATTCGCAGAGGTAGACTCAAGATTGTTCATGGTGCGTTGCAACGAACTGAATAGAGAAGGAAGCCCTTCAGCACCCGAATTGCTTAGTGTGCGTTGAAGACTTGCCAATACACTGTCTACGTGTTGAAATATTTCGGTAGACTTTTGTTTGATTGGGTCGATTTCATTTTTCAATGTTTCGGCTAGACCTTTTTCAATAGAAGCAAATAAGGTGTCTTTTGTGTTGGCCATGACCGAGCTGTCGCCCAAAACAATTTGAATGGCTTTTCCGCCGAAGAAATCAGAGTCGTAAATTTTAAGTTGAGAATCTTTCGGAACAGCAACATCTGCATCGTTAAGCACCACTTCAACGACCAATCTGCCTGAACCGTTCGATTCAAGCTCGATGCTTTTGACAATACCGATTTTAAAACCGTTGATGATTACTGGGCTGGAGACTTCCAATCCGCTAATTTCATCGTAGATGGCGTAGTATCTCGTTTGGGTTGAAAAGATATTTACGCCTTTTAAAAAACTTACTCCGAAATACACCAGCGCAAGAATCACAATGACTACAGCTCCAATGACTACTTCGTTGCGTGCTTTTTTACCGCTCATTTCTGAATTTTTTTAAGGGCTTCTTCGTTGCTAATTCGGATGCCATTTTCGAAGGCGACAACGAATGCTCCGCTGAATCCAGCATCGCGAAGAATCTTTTGATTCTTCTTGGCGTCGTCTAAACTTCGAGTGCTTCCCACTAGGTACTTGTGTGCGCCGTTGCTAAGGTATTCCTCAATTCTGACTAAACCTTTAAATTGATTTGATTTTTTTTGAATAGGGGTGGCGGAACTGAGTATTTGAACTTTAAACGCCACTTGTTCCGCAGGAATCTCTTCCCAAATAAGTCCTTCAAAGGCATTGTGCTGGATTGGTTGCTCAACAACAGCGGTCGGTGTTGGAAGATTCGTAGGTTGAATGTTGAAAAGTTTGCTTTGGTAATCAACGAAAGCGCGGTACACTGCAGAACTCAATTCATCCTTCGCCGCTTTGCTTTGCAGGTAGTCCTCCTCTTTGTGATTGGAAAGGAATCCCAACTCAATGAGAATACTTGGCATGTTGGTGAAGGTGATGACGTAATAAGGCGCTTGCTTCACGCCGCGATTTTTTCTGCCCAATTTCACGAATTCATCTTGAACGTTTTTCGCAAGAAGAATGCTCTTGTCTTGGTAAATGTTTTCGCGAAGGCTCATGGCAATGTACGTGTCTGGATTATTCGGGTCGAAACCGTCGTAATCTTTACTACCGTTGCTCTCCAAATAGATGGAAGCGTTTTCGCGCATGGCATTTCGCAAACTCTCTTCCGATTTGTGCAATCCCATAACGAAGGACTCGGAGCCTGATGCTTCGGTATTGGGATTGGCGTTGCAGTGAATACTTATAAAAAGGTCGGCGTTGTTCGAATTGGCAATCTCTACGCGACGCTTCAGCGTTGGGAAGGTGTCGCCTGTTCTTGTATAAACAACTTTAACATTGGGGTAGTTCTGCTCAATGAGTTTTCCCACTTTAAGGGTTACGTCTAATGCAATGTCTTTTTCCGAAGTCTTGTATCGCCCAGTTCCCAAGGTTCCAGGATCTTTGCCGCCATGTCCCGCGTCAAGCACAACAATAAACTTTTTATCTATCGTTACTACTTTCTTCGAAATGCGATACGCCGAACCTAAAGTGAAAACCAGTGCCACTAAAAAAATGTACAGTATTTTTTTGTGCATCTGCTGTAAGGGTTTATTTTCTCGAATGTTTAGCATAGCTTTGACACGTAAACGCAATTTAAACAAAACTATTTTTCTTTGTGAAGGCATGAACTTCCGACGCGCTCTAATTTTCACGTGTGTGGTGTTGATAAGCTCCTTATTGAACCCGCTGTCTGCGCAGTCTGATACCTTGTCGCCAATGCCTTCCGATACCCTTTATTTTTCTTCCGAAGATCAGGCCATGGAAGAGGTTCATTATTTCGGGAAGGACAGCACGGTGATGGATTTGATTAATGATCGCGTGTATTTATTTGGATTGGGTTCCTATGTTACATACGGAGATTTAGAGTTAAAAGCGGGATACATCGCTTTTTCATTGACCGATAACATTGCTTTCGCGAGGGGATTCAAAGATTCGTTGGGTGTTTATACGGGAAGGCCCGTGTTTACTCAAGGAGAGACCTCGTTCGAAGAAGATTCTTTGGGCTATCATTTCAAATCGAAAAGAGGAATTAGTTACGGCGTTCGCACGGAAGAGTCTGACGCGTATTTGCATACTGCCATTTCGAAGATGCAGGTAGACAAGACCATTCACATTCGAAAAGGAAAATTCACCACGTGTTCGAATCCGAATCCGCATTTCCATTTTCAATTGTCGAAGGCCATTATTATTCCGAATGAAAAGATTGTGAGTGGTCCGCTATACTTGCAATTCAGGAAAGTGCCGGTACCGTTGGGATTGCCGTTTGGATTCTTTCCGAATAAAAAAGAAAGCACGTATGGAATTTTAATCCCGGGATATGGAAATGGAAGGGCGAAGGGATTCTTCGTTCAGAACTTGGGATATTATTTTCCTATTAATGATCACATTGACACGAAGCTTTTGTTTGATGTTTATACGGGCGGGTCGTGGAGCATAAAGAATATTACGAACTACAAGAAGCGATACAAGTATCAAGGGTCTTTCAATATTTCAAGAACCATTAACAAAACAGGTTTCCGCGAGTTGCCGAATTATGTGCAGCAGTCGACCTTCAACATTCGTTGGACACATTCGCAAGACCCGAAGGCACGTCCGAACGAGTCTTTTAGCGCGAATGTGAATTTGGGAAGTTCTCAGAATTTCAGAAATAACTTGAACGCTACGCAACAAGATTTCTTAACGAGCACCTTCAACTCTGCGGTGCAATGGTCGAAGTCTTTTCCTGGAAAGCCTTTCTCGTTGGCGCTTTCAGCGAATCACACGCAGAACACGCAATCGCGATTGGTTCAGATTACTTTGCCATCTGCGGCGTTCAACGTGTCTCGTATTAATTTGTTGAAGAAGGTCTTTCCGAAATCTCCCATTGGAATTAACGCCTCGGTGAATACAGAGCAGCAGCTTTCGGCTTATGAGCAACAGTTTGGGCAATTGACCATGAGTGAATTATTGAACAAGGCAACCAGCGGGGTTCGCATGAATACTACGGCGAGCACATCTTGGAAGTTGGGACAGTTTTTGACTTTGAATCCGAGTGCCACCTTCACGGGGTATGGCACCTGGAAAGTGGTTTCTCCGATTAGCGACGCGCAGTTGGATACGGTTGCTGGGTTCAAAGCAGCGGGAAATTGGTCGACGCAGATATCGGCGGACACGCGTATTTACGGGACGTTTGTCCGTATGGGCGCGAAGAAGATTAAAGCGGTTCGTCACATGATTCAGCCGAGGGTGGGGTTTTCTTACACGCCTTATCAGAATTTCCAGCAGTTCGGTTATTACGGAGTGAATGGCGAGTTCTTGGGGTATTCGGCGTTCGATGCGGCGCGGTTTGCACCAACGAGTTCTTCTCAGACAGCGAACATGAATTTTTCTATTAATCAGAATATTGAAGCGAAGGTTCGCGATGAATCTTCAGCGAAGGTGTCGTATAAGAAGGTGAAGATTATTGATAGTTTTAGAACCAGTACATCGCGCAATTTTATGGCCGATTCTATTCAGTGGAGCAACGTGAATTTCTCGGCCTTTACATCGGTTGGAAAATTCTTAACCTTGAACTATTCGTCTTCTTACAGCATGTACGATCGCGATTCGCTGGGTCGGAAGATTGATACGTTTTTGAATGAATCGCGAAAAGGAATTGCGCGCATGGAAGGCACCAATTTAGCATTGGGAATTGTTGTGCGCAGCAAGCAGGCGAAGCCCAGTTCTAATCAGACAGCGGCTAATCCGGCTGTTGCGCCTCAGCAACAAGAGATTCTTTCTACCAACCAAGCGACGCTCATCGACTTCAATGTGCCTTGGAATTTGAGTGTGAATTACAACTTGCGCATGAGTAAGAAGTGGTTGGTTGATCAACAGCGCGACAGTACGATATATACGCAGGCGATCACGTTCATGGGCGATGTTGCTTTCGCGAAACGCTTGGCGTTGAGCTTCAATGGAGGGTATGATTTTAATTCGAAGGAAATGACTACGACAACGGTTGGCCTTCACGTAGATCTTCACTGTTGGGAGTTAAGTGCGAACGTGGTACCGTTCGGACTTCGTCAGAGTTATTACATTCAGTTGAATATTAAATCTCCCTTACTGCAAGATCTGAAGTTGCAGAGACGCGGGAATTTGGGAGAGGAGACTTTGCTCTATTAGAGCAAGAATGTGCGAAGCACGAATGCCCGAAGGGCGAATGTCTGCGACTCATGTTACGAAGTAACGAATCTCTTCGAGGAATGTTACGAAGTAACGAATGTCTTTCAGACGAATGCTTCGCGAATGTCTTCAACGATTTTAACACAGTTCCAACAACGTAGTTCCAATTATGAATCCCGATAGCTATCGGGAGGAATTACGAAGTAGGAATTACGAAGTTCCAATGCCCTTCACTGTCAATCAAGCTTGTAATTCCTTTTCTTGAATATACACAATACGTGAAAATGATTTTTGAAATTAATACATCAAACTTTTTTTAGAAGCATTTCTCCATCCAGCTTGATTTTCGTACTGAACGAAAAAGATTTTTAAGTTCGCTTGGTTTTCATACTGAACAAAAAAGATTTTCTTTTTTGCTTGATTGGAATAATCGGTGAAGAACCACTTCCCTTCATTGGCGATTGCCTGATTTTCATACTTTACCTTGAAGACTTTTAAGTCAGCTTGGTTTTCGTAATCGACAACAAAAACCTTCACGTCGGCCTGATTTTCATAATCAACAGAAAATACTTTTTGCGCTTTCACTGCGCCAAAGGCGAACAACATGGTCGTAAGAACTAAGATTTTTTTCATTGTATTCCTTTGATTCGTTGTTTTTCTTTTGTTGTCTTTTGTTGTAATGCTAATATAAAGGAAACAAATAGAAAGACACGGTGTTATTTGATTCAAGCAAGAGGTAAGAAAAGTTATGAGAGGGGAAGAGAAGAATATTAACGCAGTTCCAATTATGAATTCCGATGGCTATAGGGAGGAATAGCGAAGTTCACAGGCGAATATTTTTTATTCTTTGGCGATACTCTGAATTGTTCCCCTCCAAATTAAGTAGATATCATAGTTCAAAATTATGAAATTACCATTTTAGTGGACAGGTAAAATTTTTCGTCGATCATTTTTTGAATCGAGGTGATGCGATAACAGCTATCACCATTATTTATAAACCAACCATTTGAAGAACGGATCGGTTAAAAGTTGCCGCAACCTGAAACTTGTAAGTTCTCTTTTTTATTGTTGTTGTATGGCACCATTCTGTATCATCTCCTCTACCTGTCAAAACTAGCAGATGACATGAACAGTGTCAACTTTCCCAAACGAAAGCGCGAAAGTTGAGTTGAATAAGATCTACAGAGGTTTCAAGTTTGTTTATTTAATGTAGCTCGTAGCCATAAATAGCCAAGTGTCCCTGCTATGAGAGAGCCAATGAGGATTGCAATTTTTGATTGAGTGATTAGTTCATGATTGTCAAACGCAAGCAGCGTGATGAAGATTGACATTGTAAAGCCAATACCCGCAAGAAGCCCCACACCAATGATTTGTTTCCATTCCAAGTCTTTTGGTAATGCGCAAAGTCCAAGCGAAACCGTGATGAAACTTAAAAGAAAAATACCAAGAGGCTTCCCCACTATAAGTCCAACGAAAATTCCAATGCTGTTTGATTGGGTTAAACCTGTGTGCCAGGCGCTGTCAATACTGATGCAAGTATTAGCCAATGCGAACAAAGGCAAAATAAAATATGCAACAGGTTTATGAAGCCAATGCTGTAAAATGTAAGAAGGTGATTTTTCTCTTCCGCTACCAAATGGAATTGCAAATGCTAATAAAACTCCTGTGATAGAAGGGTGCACACCTGACTGTAGCATAAAATACCACATAACAACACCACCAATGAGATAAGGAATAAGGTTGTGAAATTTTAATCTGTTTAAGATTAGTAAGATTCCGAAAATACCAAGTGCTAAAAACAAATTTGTAAACGCTAATGTGCTTGTGTAGAAAATTGAAATAACAATGACTGCCCCCAGATCGTCAATAACCGCTATTGCCGTCAACAAAACTTTTAATGATGCAGGAACGCGATTGCCGAGAAGCGAAAGTATTCCGATTGCAAATGCAATGTCAGTAGCCATTGGAATACCTGCGCCTGCTTGTGTGTTTGTCCCGAAATTGAAAAGTAAAAACACTCCTGCTGGAACAATAATACCACCAATGGCAGCTACGATTGGAAGAGAAGCATTCTTTAAGTTTGAAAGCTCTCCGTTGTATATTTCGCGTTCAAGTTCCAAACCGATGAGCAAAAAGAAGATTGCCATTAGACCGTCATTAATCCAATGTGTGGCACTGTGTCCGCCAAATTGGAAGTGCCATAATTGAATGTAGTTGTCTTTCAGAAAAAAATTGGCAAGCAGAAGCGAAACTGCTGTGCAGAAAATAAGCAGAACGCCTCCTGCTTTTTCGCTTTCAAAAAATTCGTTGAATAGTCTACTTAGTTTCATTTTTCTTAGCGGTCATAAGTCCTAGCATCATTACCAAAATGGAGAGAATTATTGTTTGTATGACAAACGATTTATTTACAATTGAAATACCTTGTTCGGGTAGAATAGACAAAAAAAGTAATATTGTAATTAGTCCTCGTGGCGCAACAAATAGCAGAGGCGATGAGGGTAGTTTTGAAAATTTCAGTGCAATCCATCTAACTAAAATAATTGATAGAACAATACCCGCCGCCCAAGGAATTGTTGCGGGATTAAGAATCTCTTTGGCTTGCATCAGGAAACCGAAGAGAAGAAAGAACAATGCCCGGGTAAGAAATGTAGCTTCTGTTGTAATCTCTTTGAATTTCTTTACTTCTTTATCTAATTTTTCAGGTCTTAACTTTTCAATCCAATTAAAGCGTTTTAACTCGTCAAGGTTTCCAAGAAATAAGCCAAAAACAAGAATGAAGATTAAGCCGGGCAAATGATAGACCTTTGAAACCGCATAAATGAGAATGACAATTAGTATAATCGGTGTGAATGTAATGTGGTGCTTAATGCGGCTTAATAAAAACGAAAGACCTAAAACAGCAACGAATGAAATGACAATGATCAAAAGCAATTGTTTGGCAAAGTTCCCAAATGAATGTGCGTTTATAATTTGGTTGAGTGCAATGAAGTTGAACAAAAGCACACCGAAAATATCGGACAAACTGCTTTCGTAAGTAATAAACTCTTTATTAAAGGTCGAAAGATTTCTTGCGCTTGGAATAGCAATGGCACTGCTGATTACACAAAATGGAATTGCATTTACTAAAGCCATTTTAAAGGAAATCTGACTGAAGTATTGAAAGGCAAATGCAAAAAGAAATGCTAAAGCAAACATTGGAATGAGTGCATTGAGTAATGATTTTTTAATTAGGGGGAGTTTGGATTTATTGAGTTCAAGTTCTAATGAACCTTCCAGTACGATTAAGATTAAACCGATTGTTCCTAGAATTGGTAAAAGTGGATTAAGGTCTGGAATACGAATACTGAACATTTCCACTGCTTGTTTTACAGTCCAACCCAGAAGCAACAAAAGAATAACAGATGGGATTTTTGTAAGTGCAGAACTGATGTCAAAAACATATGCTAATAGCAGAAGCGTACATATTGTGATGATTATGGTTGTAGTCATTTGTTATTTAGCAAGGGTTAATCGTTCAAGAAAACTTTGTAAGTGGATAACTAACTTACCAGCTTAGCAAACTTCCAAAACATCTCATTTCAGCGCGATAAACGAAGGTTTTTCCCGTTCAGCTAAAGATAATGATTTTATTTTAAACCGTGAAATGGCGACCTGAATTATTGACTTTTTCATATGTTCGGGTGCAAATAGATGGTTGCGACTACTTCAATGTGATTCTATTTAAATCAGAGAAGTGTCAGAATCCTACATGCCTATTATACCCCGGATAGAAGTGGAAAGCCTTTGAGCGAAGCGAGAAGCTTGGAACGAATAGCCGGAAAAAGGTCCAAATCTGTCTTCGACGAATGCCTTTCAGGCGAATGCTTCATTTAAAGTTAAGAGAGGGGAAGAGAAGGTAAGAAGGGGGAAGAGAAGGTTTTGAGGGGTAATTGTTAGCTGAATCAAAACGCTTCAGCGACCATGAAATAGAAGTAGCCGCCTTCTCGGCCGTAAGCGTAATCGAGGCGGATGTTTAGTTTTTCTTGAGGGTTGACAACAAATCGTAGACCGGTGCCCACGGAGTATTTTATTCTGTTTAAATGAAGGTCTTGGAGTTCTCCGAATACATCTCCGGCGCCGGCAAAGGTGGTTAGGCCAAAACGCCAGAAGAGCGGGAATCTGTATTCTACTTGGGCACCCATGAAATGTTTATCTCTGAATCTGTTCTTGGGGTAACCGCGAAGAATATCGTCGTTGCCAAGTGTGGCCATGTCGATGAACGGAATGTTTCCGAAGTTGAATTTGTTTTTATACTGAAAAGCAATGACGTGATTTTTCTTGACGCTCCAGTATTTTTGATAGAGGGTGTTGACGTTGAAAAAATTAAATGTGCTGCCTAAGAAGTTGTTGAATAGATAAGTTGAAAATTCGAATAACATACCTTTTTGCGCATTGATTATAAAGTCTCTCGAATCGTATACGCTTATAAATCCAATTGCGGAGCCTACACCTCCGTTTGATCCGCGAATAGTGCCAGTCTCGAGCAATCCACCCGCGGAAGTTTTAACTCCATATTCTTTTTCGAATTCGTAGTCAAAACCAATGAAGAAATCGGGTTTAACTTTTTTCAAGAACATGGATTTTATCTGAATGAGGTTATACGAATAACTCTCCATTTGTTCTTTGCTGGTGTTGTTTCCAATGCCATAGAATTTATCAGGGAAATTTCTAAAGCGCAGATCACCTTTCAGCAAATAGTTTTCATTTCGGGTAAAGACATTCCATGACGCCCATAAATCGGCTTGCCTGTTTTGCGTGTAATCGGCAAGAAGTTGAATGTTGCTCGTTCTGGTAGGAAGCTGGGTCGAATCTTTCGCTTCAAGTTTAAAGTAATGAACGCCCGCTGCGCCTGCTGCCCATCGCGTATCGGGAGTGTAGTATAGCAGAGGGAGAAGGAATGTACCTTCGGTAGCTGTTTTAACGGTATCGTCAAGAGGAGTGAAACCAAGAAATTTTTTGCGCTGCGAATAGGTTGTTGACGAACAAAGGAAAATGCAGAGTAACAGGAAGAGTTTAAAATTTTTCATCAACTAAATTTCCACTTGACATGAAAACAAATATAAATGTCATTGGGAGTTATTCTGAAAATGTTTTGCCTAAATCACAGTTGATTCGATTCGCTCGATGTTTAGTTTGCGATTACGCTTTGCACCAAATTAATTACGCACTTCACAAATAGTTCTTCTTTACAAAATTGCAGTGATGAATGCAATGTCCGACTATCATAAAGCCAATGGCGCGAGTAGAGTAGGAGGTGTTGTTCGCGGGGGCTTGGAACTGAAGCATTTCAGGCGACATGTATTTAAATAAGGCTATGGTTGACTTGCGGACGAGTTCGAATTCAGTTATTAATTCAGCAAGACTCTGATTCATTTGTTTCGAGTTTTCGATAAATTCGTTTTCATCGAATCCTGGAAGAGGCGTGCTGTCGAATCGTGAAAAACGCAAGGCACGATAAGCGAAGATGCGTTCACATTCAATGATGTGCTTGAACACTTCTTTGGTTGTCCACTTGCCTGGGGCGTATGCAAAGTTTTCTTTTTCGGCAGGGATGGAATTGAGAATTTCAAGTGTTGCATTTAAATCGTCATGCAACGCCACTAGCAAGTCATTCGACGGAATAAGTCCGTAGTAATAGTGGAAGTAGGTTGGTGCTTCGGAGTAAATTTCTTGGTTAGTCATGATGTGATGATTAGTGTATTGTCAACGAGGGTCTTCGACGAGGGCAATTAGCGTTGCGAGGGTCCGGTGGACGAGGGCAAATGGCGTTGCGAGGGTCCTACGTACGAGGGTTTAACAACGAAGTTCCAATAACGTAGTTCTCACAACGAAGTTCAAACAACGCAGTTCATTTCTTCCACTCTCTTCCCTTTTCTTAACCTTTCTTAACTTAAAGATTGTGCATGTACCCCGCTGCCACTGTCAACAACACCAACAAAGCAGTAAGCAAAATGTAGGTCCATTTGATAAGTGGAGTGAGGACAATGCGACCAGCGTTTTCGATATGCTGATAAACATTCAACGATGCGCGCAAGTAGTAAAAGGCTCCGATGGCAGAGGTAATGATCATGACAACCACCAATGCGAAATACTTCGCTTCGATCAATTGTGCAATGACGAAATACTTTGCAATGAATCCGCTGAATGGAGGAATACCTGCCATTGAAAGTAAAGCAGCAGTGAAAGCGAAGGCCAATACACCGTTTCTTCTGTACAAGCCTTTCAACGGATTTCCTTCCAAGGTTTGTGTTTCCTTAATTACACCGAAGGCAATGATTCCGGCAATGCTGTACGTGAGCAAATAGAACAACAAACTCAATAACGATGCATTTCCAATAATGGTTGAAAGAAGGAATCCAGCGTGAGAGATACTCGAGTAAGCCAACATGCGTTTCACATCTGTCTGCCACAATGCTGCAGTATTTGAAGCAATAAGCGTTACCGCAGCGATAACTCCAATGGTGTAACCATTGGCTTCAACATAAAATTGAAATGGACCTGTGAAGAGTTTGAACAACGCTACCATAGCAGCTGCTTTCACAATGGTTGACATGAATGCGGTGATCCATGTTGGTGCACCTTGATAAACGTCTGGAGTCCAAATGTGGAATGGCGCTGCAGAAATCTTGAAAAGGAATCCAACCAAAATCATGGTAATTCCAACATTCATAATGATCGATGCGTCTTTTCCGTCTTGAATGAAATTCGAGATAACTGCTAAATCGAAACTTCCAGTTGCGCCGTAAACCAAGGTGATTCCGAACAACAAAATAGCAGAAGCCACAGAACCCAAGATGAAGTACTTGAATCCACTTTCGTTTGAAGCCAAATCGTGTTTCTTACTCGCTGCCAAAACATAAACAGGAATACTTAAGATTTCAACCCCTAAGAATAACATAGCCATGTTTCCGAAAGAGGCCAAGAGTCCAGCACCGCAAAAACTGAATACCACCAAGGCGTACAAATCTGTTTTTCCTTCGTGTTGTTTGAAGTAAGACGAAGAAAGAATAAACCAGAAGAACAAGACAACAGCGAACACGCCTAAAGCCAAGTTTGCTCCGTTCTCATAAACCAACATGGTGTGATTGAATGGCGTCTCAACGGTGTTCCAATCTGCTGCAATAAAGCCAACCAACGTAGCCAAGGCAAGAAGTATAAATGGGAGAACGTATTTCTTCAGGTTTAGAATGTCTAAAACCAAAACTCCAATTCCCAATAATGCGGTTAGTAATAACTCTTTCATAAAATTAAATTCCAGTAAGTTGAAGGCCTTTGTGAACAACGTCGAGTAATATACCCGGATATACACCAATAGCAATGGTAATAAGGACAAGAATGGTTAATACCATTTTCTCTGATGCTGTCATTTCAGCAAATGCCAATTCAGCATTGTGCTTACCCAACATTGTGCTTTGAAATGCACGAAGCATATACACGGCTCCGAAAACAACGGTAAGTCCAGCCAATAAAGCCATGACAATGTTGTGACTTCCCACGCTTTGAAGCAACAAGAACTCACCAACAAATCCGCTTGTTACCGGAAGTGCTACAGAGGCCATAACAATAACGAAGAACAAAAAGGCGAATGCCGGATGCTTTTCACGAAGTCCACCCAACTTGTTGAAGTGATCGTGCCCAACACGCGACTCAATCATATCTGCAATGAAGAACAATCCAACTGCAATGGCTCCGTGAGAAACCATTTCAATCAATGCGCCTTCATAAGCAGTGTTTCCATTTGCTAAAATTCCAAGCGCAATCATGCCCACGTGAGCAATAGAAGAATACGCAATTAATAGTTTGAAGCTGGTCTGGTTCAACGCCACGAATGAAGCGTATATGATGCTAATCACGCACAACCACATAGCCCAGTCTGCATTCGCTGCTCCTGCAGGAACCATAGGCATGGTAATGCGAAGCAATCCGTAAGTGGCCATCTTCAACATAACTGCTGCAAGCAACATGGTACCTGCGGTAGGCGCTGCCTTGTAGGTGTTCGGCTGCCAGGTATGGAAAGGGAAGATTGGAATTTTTACTGCGAAGGCAATGAAGAATCCTGCGAATACCCACACTTGCTCGTGCTGTGAAAGTTTCGATCCAGCGGCTATCATGTCTGAGATTAAGAAACTGTCTGCGAACTGACGAACATACAACAATGAGAACAACATGAACAACGAAGCGAAGAGTGTGTAGACGAAAAACTTCAACACAATTTTGCTTTTGTTTTCAGCGGTGCTCCATTGTAGAATAATGAAGTAAATCGGAACTAATGCTGCTTCGTAACAGATATAGAAAAGGAACGAGTCGTTCGCAAGGAAAGCGCCCATCATGGCAGACGACATGAAAAGGATTAACGAAAGGAATGCCGATTCGTTGCGCATTTCATGTTTGCTTGCTACATGAACAATGAATGGAAGTAGGCATGCATTCAACAACACCATTAAGATGCTTGTTGCGTTTATCGAAAGTGCGAAGTGTGCGCCAAGCGGAGCAATGTTTCCACCATCGAATTCAAGCATTTCTGTTTTTCCGTAAGAAACGGCAACAGCGGCACCAATGGCAACAGCTGCATTGAGTAAAGAACCGACCCATGCTAATTTCTTCGATAAATCAGATGATAGGAACATCATCAGTCCGAAGAAGGCGGGTATACAAAGTAGTGCGAGAGTTAACATAGGTGCTTATGCTTTAAAAATCAATCCCAATAAAATAATTAATCCAACGATGAAGGTGAGCAAGTAACCAGCGATGTGACCGCCGTGTAATTTTCTTGCCAATGCACCAACACCTTCAGCAGCAGTTCCTGCCGCATTAACGATTCCGTCAATAATTTTCCATTCAACAACAGTTGCGAATGCATTTCCGATTGCGTTAGCTGGTTTCTTAAACATTGCTTCATACAACTCATCGAATCCGTATTTCTTATTCAGAAGTTTGTGAAAAGGAGAAGTGATTTCGTTGTCTTCTAAAACTGGAGTGGCTTTCGCAATGTAGATGTTGTGTGCTACGTAAATCATAACTACTGCAATACCCATTGTAGCCAACGCCAGGATTATTTCAACCGTAACCGACATGTCTCCAACTGCTACAAGAACTGGTCCTTCAAGGAAATGATCTAAAGCGTGTGGGAAGTGAATCGCGTGTCCCAATGCGTGAGGGAATCCAATGAATCCACCAACGATTGAAAGAACAGCCAATACCCAAAGAGGAATGGTCATTGAAGCTGGAGATTCATGCAAGTGATGTTCTTGCGCGTGTGTGCCTCTGAACTCTCCGTGGAAGGTCAAGTAATACATGCGGAACATGTACAACGCTGTGCATGCTGAAGCAATGACCAACAAGATAAACACAGGCATGTTGTGTTCCATGGCGTGCGCCAAGATTTGATCTTTCGAGAAGAAACCTGCGAATGGGAAAATACCTGCGATAGCGAGTGTTCCAATTAAGAAGGTCTTCTGTGTTGTTGGCATGTATTTCTTCAATCCACCCATTCTACGAATGTCTTGCTCTCCGCCCATTCCGTGAATAACAGAACCAGAACCTAAGAACAACAACGCTTTGAAGAATGCGTGCGTAATTACGTGGAATACCGCAATGCTGTGAGCACCCATTCCCAAGGCCACGAACATGAATCCCAATTGAGAGACAGTAGAGTAGGCCAATACTTTCTTAATGTCGTTTTGCGTAAGCGCAATGGTTGCTCCCATTAGCGCAGTGATAAGTCCAACGTACATAACCAAGTTAGACGCAGTGTGACTCATTTCGAACAAGTCTCCGTTACGCGCAACAAGGTAGATACCTGCAGTTACCATGGTTGCGGCGTGGATCAATGCAGATACTGGAGTCGGACCGGCCATTGCATCGGGTAACCAAGTATGCAAAGGGAACTGTGCACTTTTCCCCATCGCTCCAATAAACAAGAAGATGGCGATGGTAGTTAACATTGAAGGAGACAAGGCAGCAATTTTTCCGTGGTTGAATAATTCAACATAGTTCAATGTTCCGGTGTTGCTGAAGATTAAAATCATAGCGACAATTAATCCAAGGTCACCCACACGGTTCATGATGAACGCTTTCTTCGCAGCTTCGTTGTTCGCGTGTTCTTTGTACCAGAATCCGATGAGCATGAACGAGCAAACACCCACGCCTTCCCATCCAACGAACAACGTCACAAGACTGTCGCCCAGAACAAGGATCAACATGAAGAATACGAACAGGTTCAAGTACGCGAAGAAGCGATTGAATCCTTCGTCGTGACTCATATACCCCGAAGAGTAAATGTGAATAAGGAAACCAACTCCGGTAATGAATAGGAGGTAGGTTGAAGAAAGTGAATCTACCAAGAAGGCTAGATCTATGTGAAGACTTCCAGCATGAATCCATTCGAACACTTTCACGGTAACCGCTTGGTGTGAATGAAGCTGACTGTTGAAGACAATTAACGAAACAACGAACGAAGCGAAGATGGCTCCAGATCCAATGATGGTAGTGAGTTGTTTCGAAGTGTTTTTCCCGAAGAAAACTTGATAAAGAAATCCAACTAATGGGAAGAGCGGTACGAGTGTAATTAATTTTTCCATGGCTTATCCCTTCAAGTTGTTTAACGCGTCGGTGTCTGTAGTGTGTAAGTTGCGGTAAAGCATCATTAAGATGGCCAGTCCAACTGCAACTTCCGCAGCAGCAACCACCATAATGAAGAATACGAATACTTGTCCTGATGTGTCGCCGTGCACTTTTGAAAAAGCTACCAGTGCAATGTTCACCGCATTCAGCATAAGCTCAATGCACATGAACATAAGAATTGCGTTTCTGCGAAGCAGAACACCAAAAACACCTAAAGCGAATAAGGCAGTGCTTAGCCACAAATAATGCTGTATGGTAATGTTCGGAAGGATTTCCATAATTACGATTTTGAAGTTTCTTTTTTAGATAAATAAACGGCACCTACCATTGCCGCAAGGAAGAGTACAGACGCCAATTCGAAAGGAAGTAGGTAGTCTTTGTACAATACTTTTCCTAGGTTCTGAACCAATCCAGCATCGTCAGCCATTGGGGCTTTACCCATAACAATGGTAGACTTCGAGATTAACGAAACCAAGATGAGCATGATGCTGCACGATGAAACCACCGCGGCAATCTTCACCCAAGATTTTGTTTTCTCTTCTTGCTCTTCGTTTAGGTTTAGCATCATGATGACGTAGAGGAACAATACCATGATGGCTCCCGCGTAAACAATGATGTGAACCGCTGCAAGGAATTGCGCGTTCATTAAAAAGTAATGTCCTGCAATGCTGAAAAACGTTACAATCAAGTAAAGGACACTGTGCACTGGATTCCTGCTCAGAATAACAGCGAGACCGCTGAAAATTGCGAGGAACGACAGAAAGTAAAAAGCAATTTCGGTTAAGCTCATTGTTTTAAACGGTCTTGAAAGGTTTGGTTATGCGCGTGTTTTTTATCTTGTTTGAAAGACAATACATCGGGTGTTTGACGCTTCGTAACATCTACACGTTCGTTCACGTCTTCCACCAATATACTTTTTCCAAACACTTCTTCTCCGCGAGTGAATGAACTTGGAACAATGCGATCGGTAAGGAAGATGGCCTCTTTCGGACAAGCCTCTTCACACAATCCGCAGAAGATGCAACGCAACATGTTGATCTCGTAAATCTTCGCGTACTTCTCTTCGCGGTATAGAGATTCTTCTCCTTTGTTGCGTTCTGCTGCTTCCATAGTAATGGCTTCAGCCGGACAAGCAACAGCGCAAAGTCCGCATGCCGTGCAGCGTTCAGCACCTGCTTCGTCGCGCTTCAACACGTGTTGTCCGCGATAAACAGGAGCAATCTCTCTGGTTTGCTCAGGGTATTTAATGGTTGCCTTACGCTTAAATAAGTGGCTAAGCGTGATTGCCATTCCTTTGAAGATTGCAGGTAAGTACAAGCTCTCCATTAAGGTTAGTTCCTTCTTGGCAACAACTTTTGAACGGTTAGTTAAACTCATGGTGTTGTTGTTTTACAGTTTGCCCGTGAAGTACATCACAAGGCCAGTAATGAAAATGTTGAAAATAGCGAGAGGCAATAACACCTTCCATCCGAGGTTCATCAATTGGTCATAACGGAAACGTGGAAGTGTCCAACGAACCCACATGAAGATAAAGATGAAGATTAAAATCTTTCCAAGGAACACCGCTGTTTGAATAGCAGAAAGTAGATTTCCTTCCAACCCTAATTCATGTTGAAATGGGAAGTTATATCCACCGAAGTACAACGAGGCCATCACTGCTGAAGAGATGAACATGTTGATGTATTCAGCGAAAAGGAAGAAGCCTAATTTCATAGAACTGTACTCGGTGTGGAAACCACCAACCAATTCCGATTCACTTTCTGGTAAGTCGAACGGTGCACGGTTCGTTTCAGCGAATGCACAGATTAAGAAGATCAAAAATCCAAGTGGTTGATAAACGATGTAAGCATAATCGGCATCTTGTTGCGCAACAATTTCACCCAAGTTCAAGGTGCCTGTTAGCATAACCAATGCGATAAGCGCAAGACCCATGGCTACTTCGTAAGAGATCATTTGTGAAGAAGCACGAAGCGCACCAAGTAATGCGAACTTGTTGTTCGAACTCCATCCGCCAATCATGATTCCATAAACACCAATAGAAATAACACCAAGCAAATACAGAAGTCCAATGTTAATGTCGGCAATTTGCATTGGGAAGTAAGTACCATCGATCGTGAATCCAGCTCCCCAAGGAATAACCGCTCCGGTCATACATGCGGTAAGCATGAAGAATGATGGACCTAAAATGAACAACCATTTATTCGAATGGGTTGGAATCATTTCTTCTTTGAAAAGCATTTTCAATCCGTCTGCAATCGGTTGCAACAATCCGAAAGGACCTGCACGGTTCGGACCTACGCGGTCTTGCAGCCAAGATGCCAACTTACGCTCTCCCCATGTCATGTAGGCTGCTGCGCCAAGCGTTACAGCGAACACGATCACACAAAGAATAATTTTATAGATAATAATCTGATCCATAGTCTTTATTTTTCTTCGTTGTTCGGATTTAATGCTCCTGTTCCCAAATCAACTTTGTCGCCGTGCGGCAATGATGCGCGTTGGCGGTCGATAGAGGCTTTCAACAAGCGAAGGTTTTCATAGTGGTTCGCGCTGATAACAGAGTGACGGTCAACTTTCGTTGGTCCCTCAATAACCCAGTCGCTGGTTTTCTTGTGTTCGAAGCGACAGCTGTTACAAATCCATTCTTCAGCTTCTCCGTAGGTGTCTTTGCGAGCGGTAACGCGAGCGACATCGTCTCCTTTGTACCACAAACGTACTTTTCCAGTACACGTCGGACAATCGCGGTGCGCATCTACCGGTTTGGTATACCACACACGGCTTTTGAAACGGAAGGTCTTGTCGGTCAAGGCTCCAACCGGACATACATCGATGACGTTTCCAGAGAAATCGTTATCGATTGCTTTTTCAATGTAAGTTGAAATCTCTGCGGCATCGCCACGGTTGATGACACCGTGAACACGTCCGTCTGTAATTTGGTCAGCAACTTTCACACAACGGAAGCACATGATGCAACGCGTCATGTGTAACTGAACTTTATCTCCGATATCAATCTTTTCGAATTCTCTTCTTGGGAATTCATAACGCGTTTCAGCTTTTCCGTGCTCGTAGGCTAAATCTTGAAGGTGACACTCTCCCGCTTGATCGCACACAGGGCAATCCAACGGGTGATTCAACAACAACATTTCAACTACACCTGCACGTGCTTCTAAAACTTCAGGTGAAGTAATGTTTAGCACTTCCATTCCATCCATAACTGTTGTTCTGCATGAAGCAACAGGCTTAGGCATTGGGCGAGGATCTTTTTCAGAACCCTTCGATACCTTCACCAAACAAGTGCGGCAGTATCCACCGCTTGTTTTCAATTTGGAATAATAACACATCGCTGGCGGAACAATGTCTCCACCAATCATGCGTGCAGCCTGAAGAATGGTTGTGCCATCTGGCACTTCAATTTCAATTCCGTCTATGGTAACTTTAGCCATAATAGTAGTTCTTCAATTAGTTAATGGGAGCAGTAAGGTTGTTCAGTCTGTAATAGTGCTTCACGTCGTTTACGTGCTCGCCGTTGCGAATGAAATCTTCGAATTCTTTTCTGAAATGACGAATGGCAGCAGCCACAGGCCATGCAGCAGCTTCACCCAATGGACAAATGGTTTTTCCTTCAATCTTCGATTGAATGTCCCAAAGCAAATCAACGTCTGCCAAGGTTCCGTGTCCGTGAAGAATTTTGTGAAGGATCTTTTCCATCCATCCTGTTCCTTCACGACAAGGGCTACACTGACCGCAGCTTTCGTGGTGATAGAAACGAGCGAAGGTGTATAGGTTTTTTACAATGCTGGTATCTTCGTCCATAACAATGAATCCGCCTGAACCCAACATGGTTCCAGTTGCAAATCCGCCATCGCCAAGACTTTCGTAAGACATTAAGCGAGGCTCACCTGCGGCGGTGTTCAAGATTAATTCTGTTGGAAGAATTGGAACGGAAGATCCACCGGCAACAACCGCTTTTAATTTTTTTCCGTTGCGAATTCCACCACAGTATTCATCTGAATAAATAAACTCTTCAACTGGAACACCCAATTCAATTTCGTAAACGCCTGGCTTGTTAATGTGTCCAGATGCAGAAATCAATTTCGTTCCCTTGCTGTTTCCAACACCAATAGCAGCGTAGGCCGCTCCGCCTTCGTTCACAATAGGAACAACGGCAGCAATGGTTTCAACATTGTTTACAACGGTAGGACAACCGTACAAACCAGCGATTGCTGGGAACGGTGGTTTAATGCGAGGATTTCCTCTTTTTCCTTCAAGCGATTCAAGCAACGCGGTTTCTTCTCCGCAGATGTATGCACCTGCTCCGATTTGAACATACAAGTCTAAATCGAATCCTGAATTTAATATGTTCTTTCCAAGAAGTCCAGCTGCGTAGGCTTCGTCAATGGCTTGTTCTAAGATACGCGCAACGTAGAAATACTCGCCGCGAATGTAGATGTATGAAGTCTTTGCTCCGAGCGCGTAACTCGACAAGATCATTCCTTCAATTAACAAGTGAGGAATGCGCTCCATGAGGTAACGGTCTTTGAACGTTCCTGGCTCAGATTCGTCGGCGTTACACACAACGTATCTTGGAACACCCTCAGGTTTTGCAAGGAAGCTCCATTTCATTCCTGTTGGAAATCCTGCACCGCCACGTCCACGCAAACCAGAAGTTTTCACTTCTTCAACAATCTGCTCTGGGGTCATAGACTTCAATGCTTTCTCAAGAGAAGCATATCCGCCGTGTTTGCGATAGGTATCGAGGAAACGTATTCCTTCAATATGATCGTTCGCTAAAAGTATTTTCTTTCCCATGGCTTAGTCTATGTTAACGGGATTATCATTCGTGTAAACGCGCGCCTTGCCTTCAGCACGAAGTGAGTCAACCAATTTGTCGGTTTTCTCTAACGTTAGGTTTTCGTAGTAGTCACCTCCGCACTGAAGCATTGGCGCTGTTCCGCAAGAACCTAAACACTCAACGGTTTTCAGTGTGAACATTCCGTCTGCTGTGGTTTGACCTTCTTTGATACCTAATTTCTTTTCAAGGTGACGAACAATATCTTCCGCACCGTTCAACCAACAGCTGCTGGTTCTGCACACTTCAAGCGTACATTTTCCAACAGGCTTCAAATTGAACATGGAGTAGAACGAAGCCACTTCATATGCTTCAATCGGTTGAATTGAAAGGAATTCAGCAACGCAATCCATTGCAGGAACACTTAACCATCCGTCGAATTCAGCTTGCGCCAAATGAAGCAATGGAATCAATGCCGACTTGTGTCGACCTTCAGGATAACGCGCAACAATTTTCTTAGCAATTGCGGCTGTTTCGTCACTGAATTTTAAAATTGTTTTTTCTGACATATCGTCCAAAATTTATGCGTCTAATTCTCCAGCAATAACGTTCATGCTAGACATCGTAAGAATAGCATCGCTTAACATTCCACCAGAAATCATTTCTGGATAAGCTTGGTAGTAGATGAAGCAAGGTCTTCTGAAGTGCAAGCGATACGGTGTTCTTCCACCATCGCTCACCAAATAGAATCCTAATTCTCCGTTTCCACCTTCAACAGCGTGGTACACTTCACCAATTGGAATATCAGTTTCACCCATCACAATTTTGAAGTGATAGATTAACGCTTCCATGCTGCTGTACACCAACTCTTTTGCAGGAAGGTAAAACTCTGGAACGTCAGCGTGAATAGGTCCTGAAGGAAGTTTGTCTATGGCTTGTTGAATAATGCTCATACTTTCCCACATCTCTGCCATACGCACAGCGTAGCGATCGTAGGTGTCGCCGGTTGTTCCAACAGGGACAGTAAATTCGAAGTCTTCGTAAGAACTGTAAGGTGCAGCAACACGAACGTCGTAGTCAACACCTGCAGCACGCAGATTTGATCCGGTGAATCCGTATGCCAATGCGCGCTCTGCAGTGATAGGACCGCAGTTCACGGTTCTGTCTACGAAGATTCTGTTTCTTGTTACCAACGCATCGAATTCTTTCAATGCTTTCGGAAACTCTTTCAAGAAGGCCGTTAATTTATTCCAAGCCTTTTCGTTGAAGTCCTTATCCATTCCACCAATACGACCAATGTTCGTGGTTAAACGAGCACCGCATATTTCTTCGAAAATTTCATAGATTTTTTCTCTCCATTGGAAGAGGTAAAGGAATCCGGTCATTGCACCCGAGTCAACCGCAATAACGGTGTCGCATACAATGTGATCGGCAATACGCGAAAGCTCCATGATTATCACACGCAAGTATTGCGCGCGCTTCGGAACTTCGCAGTTGATCAATTTCTCAACCGTCATGTGCCATCCCATATTGTTGATAGGAGAGGAGCAGTAGTTCAAACGGTCGGTGATCGGAGTGATTTGAGCATACGGACGGTGTTCCGCCAATTTCTCAAAAGCTCTGTGAATGTATCCAACAGTAGGTTCTGCTTTCACAATCATTTCTCCGTCCATGGTTAAGACGTTCTGAAAGATACCGTGTGTTGCAGGGTGTGTAGGACCTAGGTTCAGGATTGAATAATCCTTTTCCGGATCGTTTGGGTTTATGATTGGAGTTGTACTCATAGGATTATCGCCCAAAATATTTATCTTGTTTATCGTCGCGTCCAGCGTCTTCCAACGGATACTCTTTGCGCATTGGGAAGTAGTTCATTTCATCCATGTTTAAGATTCTTCTTAAATCTGGATGACCTTGGAATTGTACTCCGAAGAAATCGTATTCTTGACGTTCCATCCAGTTCGCCGAAGGCCAAAGAGAAACAAGCGAAGAAATTTTCAAATCAGATTTCGGGAAGAAGGTCTTCACACGAATGCGCGTGTTTGCTTGCATGTTGTGCAAGTGGTAAACCATTCCGAACTCTTTGTCGCCTTGCTCTGGAAAGTGCATTGCGCAACAGGTTGTCAAAAAACCGAATGAAAGTTCGGTCGACTCTTTGAAGTGTTTCATCACTTCAAGGATGTTTTCTTTTTTCACTTCGAAGCAAGGGAAGTCACGATCTACGTAACTCGTAACAATGCTCGAAGAAATATTTTCTGAATTCGATAAAACGAAATCGTGAAGTTCTTGGGTAGTCATGGCTGCCATTATTCAATTCCGTATTGTGCCAAGCGGGCTTTGTATTCTTCTGAAGTTCTGCGGCTGCGACCTTCGTTCTTCGCGAGTTCTTGAATTTTCAAGATGCCGTCTAAAACTTGTTCCGGTCTTGGCGGACAACCAGGAATGTAAACGTCAACCGGAATGATTCTGTCGATTCCCTGAAGAACGCTGTACGTGTCGAAGATTCCACCTGAAGAAGCGCAAGCGCCCATGCTCAATACCCATTTCGGTTCAGCCATTTGCTCGTACACTTGACGAAGGATAGGTCCCATCTTTTTCGAAATGGTTCCCATAACCATAAGCAAGTCTGCTTGTCTTGGTGAGAAGCTCAAACGCTCCGAACCGAAACGTGCAAGATCGTAGTGAGAAGCCATAGTAGCCATGAACTCAATTCCGCAACATGAAGTTGCGAATGGCAAAGGCCAAAGTGAATTTGCTCTCGCCAATCCAACGGCTTTGTCTAACGATGTGGCGAAAAATCCTGCGCCTTCGAAACCTTCTGGCTTGTGGCTTGGATCAATGTTTACACTCATTTCTTTTGTATTAAAAGTTTTTATTTCTCCCAGTTTAATGCGCCTTTCTTAATGATGTAGACTAAACCTACAACCATTAATCCCATGAAAGCGAACATTTCCCACAATCCAAACACTCCGAGCTCTCTGAAGTTCACCGCCCAAGGATACATGAAGATTACCTCTACGTCGAACAATACGAATAGAATGGCAACCAAGAAATATTTGATTGAAAAAGGCGTACGTGCATTTCCAACGGATTCAATTCCGCACTCGAATGCTTCGTTCTTAATTTTAGTTTTTCTCTTCGGACCAAGTAGGTGCGTCAGCAACATTGTGGTGACAACAAAACCAGCGGCAACGAGTGCCATGAAAACGATGGGTAGATATTCCCAAAGGTGTGATGTTTTTTCCATTTCTTGCAGGAGCCCATTTTAGGGCGTCGCAAAGTTAGAAGGAACAACGGATTAACATAGTTTTTCGAAGTGTTTTTTCACACGAATATTCAAAGTTTCAAACAAAAAGAAAGGAGGCAAGCCTCCTTTCAAATAGTATTTAAAATCGTTCTAATTA
The DNA here is from genome assembly GCA_030729695.1 of Flavobacteriales bacterium. Lineage (GTDB taxonomy): Bacteria > Bacteroidota > Bacteroidia > Flavobacteriales_D > Sanyastnellaceae > CAIZGX01. Next base: position 24,270 of record JANQWV010000044.1, read on the forward strand.
ATTACAGTCCCAAGAGAACCTCTTCAGCAGTTTTTCCACCGAACAACATGCGCTCTGGATTCTCTAACATTTCTTTCACTTTCACCAAGAAACCAACGCTTTCTCTTCCGTCGATAATGCGGTGATCGTAGCTTAATGCGATGTACATAATTGGACGAATAACCACTTGTCCGTTCTCTGCAATCGGGCGCTCAACAATATTGTGCATCCCCAGAATAGCGCTTTGCGGAGGGTTAATGATAGGCGTTGAAAGCATAGATCCGAATACTCCTCCGTTCGTGATAGTGAAGGTTCCACCTGTCATATCGTCAACGGTAATTTTTCCTTCGCGTGCTTTTTTCGCGAGTCCACCAATACCTTTTTCAATGTCGGCAAGTGAAAGCATTTCAGCGTTACGAACGATAGGAACCATCAATCCTTTCGGAGTAGATACTGCAATTCCCACATCGCAAAAATCGTTGTATACAATATCGGTACCGTCTATGCGCGCATTCACAGCAGGAAACTGATGAAGCGCTTCACACACTGCTTTCGTGAATAAGCTCATGAAGCCTAGACCAACACCGTGTTTCTCTTTGAATAATTCTTTGTACTTCGCACGAAGATCCATTGCAGGCTTCATGTTCACCTCGTTGAAGGTGGTTAGCATGGCAGTGTTGTTCTTCACAGAAACCAAACGCTCGGCAACTTTCTTGCGAAGCATGGTCATCTTTTCGCGACGCTCGGTTCTTTCACCTGTTCTTGCAGGAACAGCAGAAGTGTCGAATCCGGCAGCCATAGCCGCTGCTACGTCGCTTTTCAGAATTCTTCCACCAGGACCTGTCCCGCTAACTTGTGCAGCAGTCACATTGTTTTCTGCCATCATCTTTGCAGCAGCAGGGGCCGCGTGGCCAGCTGCATAACTAGCCGCTGGTCCAGGAGATGGTGCCGCAGCTGGCGCAGGTGTTGGCGCTGCAACCGGTGCCGCTTCCGCTTTCGGAGCCGCTGCTGGAGCAGGCGCGTTGCCTTGCTTCGATGTGTCAATGGTTGCAGCAGTTGCTCCTACAGCAACCGTATCGCCCGCAGCAGCAAGAATGGTAATTTCTCCTGATGCTTCAGCAGTCATTTCCAATGTCGCTTTGTCGGAATCAATTTCCGCAATCACTTGTCCGTTCTGAACGAAGTCGCCTGATTTTACAACCCAGTTGGCAATTTGAACTTCGCTAATACTCTCGCCTGGAGAGGGAACTTTAATTTCAATTACTGACATACTTATTTTTTTTAGGCTTTAGAAACCTTATCAAACAATGTGGTTATCATCTTATTCATTCGCATCTCATGCAAACGCGGCGAACCGGTAGCAGGAGAAGCGGACGCTGGCAAACTTACAACGTCTAAGTTTAAGTCACGCAATGCACGCATTATGTAACTCCAAGCTCCCATGTTTTCTGGTTCTTCCTGACACCATACCAACTGTGCTTTCTTGCCATATTTACCCAGCAATTCACGAATTTGCTTTTCAGGAAGCGGATAAAGTTGCTCAATGCGCACCAACGAAATCTCATCGGTAAGTCCGCGCTTCTCTTTCTCTTCCAACAATTCGTAATATACTTTTCCAGTACACAAAGCAACCACTTTGGTTTGCTTGCGCGCTTTAATATTATCGTCGATTACCTCGCGGAATCCACCTTTCGCTAAGTCTTCAATCTTAGAAACTGCTTTCGGATAGCGCAATAATTTTTTCGGAGTGAATACAACCAATGGCTTGCGGTACTCGGTCTTCACTTGTCTGCGAAGCAAATGGAACATGTTCGAAGGAACGGTGCAGTTCGCAACTTGAATGTTCAACTCAGCAGCTAATTGAAGGAAACGCTCCATGCGACCCGAGCTGTGCTCTGATCCTTGTCCTTCGAATCCATGTGGAAGAAGAATCGTGATTCCATTCATCGTGCGCCATTTGTCTTCAGCGGCTGCAATGAATTGGTCGAACATAATCTGTGCTCCGTTATTGAAGTCACCGAATTGCGCTTCCCAAATGGTTAATCCCTGCGGCGTTCCGAAGGCATAACCGTAATCGAATCCAAGAACGCCATACTCGCTCAACAAACTGTTGTAGATGGAAAGCTTCGCTTGTTTTGGACTGATTTCATTCAATGGAACAATGCGCTTTTCTTCATCCTCGTCTGTTTTCACAACAGCGTGTCTGTGCGAGAATGTTCCGCGCTCGACGTCTTGTCCTGAAATACGAATAGGATGTCCTTCTTCCAACAAAGTGGCGTATGCCAACAATTCTCCAAGCGCCCAGTCCAATGCGTTATTGTCTAACATGGTTCTGCGGTCTTCGAAAACTTTCTCAATCTTGCGGAAGAATTTTTCTCCTTGTGGAAGGGTTGAAATCTTCATTCCCAATTCCAATAATTTCTTTTTGGATACTGCCGTTTCAATGCTCTGCTCGAAATCTTTTTCTGAAGCAACGCGAATGTCTTTCCACGTTTCTTCCAAGAAGTGCTTCACATACGCTTGCTTCACAACGCGCGACTTCTCGTGTTGCTCATCTAAATGGGCTTCGAAGTTTGTCTTCGCGGCGTTAACTTCTTCTTGTGTAAGGACGCCTTCGCCCATTAATTTGTTCGCGTATAAATCGCGAAGGCTCAGGTGTGAGGCAATGGCTTTGTATAAACTTGGTTGGGTGAACTTCGGCTCGTCGCCTTCGTTGTGTCCGTATTTGCGGTAACCCAAAAGGTCTACAAATACATCCATGTTGAATGCCATGCGGTAATCGAAGGCAATCTTCATGGTTTGAATAACGGCTTCAACATCGTCTGCGTTCACGTGGAAGACAGGGCACAACGTTGTTTTCGCAACGTCGGTGCAATAAGTTGAAGATCTTCCGTCTAAATAATTCGTGGTGAAACCTACCTGGTTGTTCGTTACAATGTGAACGGTACCACCTGCGCGGTATCCATCTAATTGTGCCATTTGCACAACCTCGTAAACAATACCTTGTCCGGCTATTGCCGCGTCTCCGTGGATCAACACAGGGACAATTTTATTTTCTGACTTTAAGTAGTGATCAATCTTCGCACGTGTCAAACCTTCCACCACCGGATTCACCGCTTCCAAGTGAGAAGGGTTAGGGCAGAGGGTCAAGTGAACGTTGTTCCCGTTCGGAGTAACGCGGTCTATCGAATAACCAAAGTGATACTTCACGTCACCGTCGAACAATCCTTCGTCGTCGAATGCCACACCATCGAACTCGGCAAAAATTTCTTCTTGCGGTTTGCCCATGATGTTGGTTAAGACGTTCAAACGACCACGGTGAGCCATTCCAATTACAAATTCAGAAACGCCTTTATCGGCGCCGTCTCTAACCATATAGTCCATGGCCGGAACCACAGCTTCACATCCTTCAACACTGAAACGTTTTTGTCCAACAAACTTGCGCTGAATGTATTGTTCGAAGGTGGTTGCCTTGTTCACCATGTCGAAGATTTGTTTCTTTTCTTCAGAGGTGAACGGAGTCTTCTTCACTGCTTCCAGGCGAGAGCGCAACCATTGAATTTTTTCAGGGTCGCGAATGTACATGTACTCTGCGCCAATGCTTTCGCAGTAGCAAGATTGTAAATGCACAATGATGTCTTTCAATTTCACATCGCCCAATCCCACTTCAACACCGGCATGAAATACAGATTCTAGATCTGCTTTCGTAAGTCCGAAGTTTTCTATGCTCAAGTCCGGAGAATACTTTCTACGCTCGCGAACCGGATTGGTATGGGTGAATAAATGCCCGCGTTGGCGGTATGCATTGATGAGGTTAATTACTTTGAATTCCTTGTGCATGCCGTCGTCTCCGATAGATGCAGTGTCTCTTGAGAGAACAGGAAAAGAGGAGTGTTGAAATTCGAATCCTTCGAAAAAACGTCTCCAAGAAATATCTAGAGAAGAGGGATCTTGCTGATATTGGTTATACAGCGCTTCAATCGTGTTCACATCGGCATTGCCGAGATAAGAATTATCGTCCATCGCTTTCGTTTGAAAATACGGCTTCAAAGATAGGTATTTCTTCCAAAAACGACCTTTCTATTTCAGTAAGATATGAACTGAAATAAATCAGGATTGAAGGGTACGCAAAGCCTTGATAATATTGCCTTCTACGCGGTTCTCGACGTTCGAATAATCTTGCTTTATGAACGATTCGCCGGTAACCCTTTCGAAAAGTTCAATATAGCGGTTGCTGATTTCTTCCAACCAAGAATCTGACATGGCAGGTACTTCTTGACCTTCCTTGCCCATGAAGCCTTCGCTGATTAACCATTCGCGAACGAATTCTTTCGAAAGCTGGCGTTGCTTTTCGCCAGCAGCCTGACGCTCGGCATAACCTTCAGCATAAAAATAACGAGAAGAGTCGGGGGTGTGAATCTCGTCCATAAGAACCACTTCACCGTCGTGCTTTCCGAATTCATACTTCGTGTCAACGAGGATTAACCCGCGTTTCAAAGCCAATTCAGTTCCGCGCTCATAGAGTGCGTGGGTATATTTTTTAAGAATAGCGTAGTCTTCGGCAGACACGATTCCTTGCGCTATGATCTCTTCGCGACTGATGTCTTCGTCGTGACCTTCAGAAGCTTTTGTAGTAGGAGTAATGATGGGTGAAGGAAGCTTGTCGTGTTCTTTCAATCCTTCCGGAAGAGAAACACCACACAATGTACGAAGCCCGCTGCTGTAGGTTCTCCAAGCATGTCCAGTTAAATATCCACGAATAACCATCTCCACCGCGAAAGGTTCGCAGCGTTTTCCAATGGTGACGTTTGGATCGGGAGAAGCCATTTTCCAGTTTGGAACGACGTCAGCCGTTTCATTCAACATGCGTTCTGCAATCTGATTCAAGACTTGTCCTTTGAAAGGAATAGCACGCGGTAAAACCACGTCGAATGCAGAGATTCTGTCTGAAGCTACCATTACCAAAAGATCAGCACCAATGCTGTATACATCGCGAACCTTGCCTTTGTAAAAGTTGGTTTGATTCGGGAAAGTGAATTGAGTTCCTGCGAGTGCTTCCATTATCCTTTCATTCCTTTCATTTGATTCGCTTGCTTCATCATGGCAGCCATTTGGCTCTTGTTGGTGAACATCTTCATCATTTGACGTGTCTGATCGAACTGCTTCATGAGCTTATTCACTTCTTCAAGCGGACGTCCGCATCCTTTGGCAATACGTGCTTTGCGTGAAGGGTTGATCATGCTTGGATTCGAGCGTTCAGCCGGAGTCATACTGTGAATAATGGCTTCAACATACTTGAATGCATCGTCGTTCACATCAACGTTTTTCAACTGACCCATTCCAGGAAGCATACCCATAAGGTCTTTCATGCTTCCCATTTTCTTAATCTGTCCTATTTGTTCAAGGAAGTCGTTGAAATCGAATTGGTCTTTCTTGATTCTCTTTTCAAGACGCTTCGCTTGCTCTTCGTCGAATTGCTCTTGTGCTCTTTCAACCAAAGAAACCACGTCACCCATTCCAAGAATACGGCTAGCCATACGCTCTGGATAGAATACGTCGAGCGCATCCATCTTCTCTCCTGTACCGACAAACTTGATGGGTTTGTTTACTTCACTCTTAATACTTAACGCAGCACCACCGCGGGTGTCACCGTCTAATTTGGTTAGAACAACCCCGTCGAAATTCAATCGGTCATGGAAGGCTTTCGCTGTATTCACAGCGTCTTGTCCAGTCATGGCATCTACCACGAACAACGTCTCTGTCGGTTGAAGGGCTTCCTTCACCGCAGCAATTTCGGTCATCATCTGCTCGTCTACAGCCAAGCGGCCGGCGGTATCGACAATGACAACGTTGTATCCGTTTTGCTTCGCGAAGGCTAATGCGTTTTTCGCGATTGAAACGGCATCTTTGTTTTCTGGTTCGCTATAGACCTTAACGCCAATGCTATCTCCGACAACATGCAATTGGTTAATAGCAGCCGGACGATAAATATCACAAGCCACCAAAAGTGGATTCTTTCCTTTCTTCGTTTTTAAATGATTCGCAAGTTTTCCAGAGAAAGTTGTTTTACCCGAACCTTGCAGACCGCTCATTAAGATAATACCCGGATTGCCTTGGAAATTCAATTCGCTGTGCTCACCGCCCATAAGTTCTTTCAACTCGTCTTGGGTAATCTTCACCAACAATTGACCTGGGCTAACAGCAGTCAATACTTTTTGTCCGAGCGCCTTTTCTTTCACGCGGTCGGCAAACTCTTTCGCCGTCTTGTAACTAACGTCGGAATCTAAAAGTGCACGACGCACTTCCTTCAATGTTTCAGAAACGTTTACTTCTGTAATTTGGCCGTGTCCTTTTAAGACTTTCAGCGCTCTTTCTAACTTATCGGATAAATTTTCAAACATGGTATTCTGCGAATGAGAGTGCAAAGTTAATCTTAAAGTTCGGACGCACTTATATTTGTGGAAATATGTTGAAATGAAAAGGTGGATTTTTCTTTTGTTAGCCGTTGTTCAGGTTGTTGTGTTGAATGCGCAGGTTCGTTACAGAGTAACTACGGTGGAGCAGAGAATTCAAACCACGGATTATTGGGTTTCTGTTCAGAAGATGAATACGTTCATTACTTCCAACAACATTATGGTTTCTCGTCAGAACGAATCTCCACTGAGATATACCGTGAATTTCAGCATCGAGCCTAAATTGTATGCAGCATACAAAGAGGTTGTGAAGGACATGGGATTGTTCACAGAGAATAACTTGAACACAACAGACAACACCGCTCGTGTTGAGGAGTTGAAGGGAAACATTAAGTACTTCCAAGATCAGATTGAACTTCAAAATTCATTGATGGAAAAGATGGACGCGCAAACCGATCAGTATAAAAACATGTGGAGAGAATTGAAGAATTGGGAGACGAGCATTCGCACTGCGCAAACCGATTTGAATAATTTGACGAACACTGAATATTATTACGTGGTTGATTTAGAAATTGAAGACGAGACGTACACGCCTCAGACAAGTTCAGTTCAATGGATAAACATGCCAGGAGTTGAATATTCATATTTTCAAATTGAAGAACCACACGATACCTTGAGCAGTCCGTATTATCAAGGTGTGTTCTTGAAATATGTATTCACCAAAGGAAAGTCCTTCGCGACGTTAGGAGCATACAAGACCACCAATAAATTGGATCCAGACACGATGCACTATTCAGAGATGTTCATTTTCGGCTTTGGACAAGATTTTTACTCAAGACATTTGGGAAGAGGCTCAAAGAAATTCTTCAACCTTTACAGCGGATATACCTTGGGCGGAATGTTGTCTTCGAATGACAAGCGAAAGGAGACATTCGGATATTTAGCTCCAGCAGTTGGACTGGAAATTTTCAAGAATAAATACGTTTTAATTGATTCGAAGGTGAACTACATGATTCCTTTCAAGAACACCCGCAACATGCGTGGACTTGCATTCAACGTGTCGTTTAATTTTGTATTTTAAATGATCCCGTCGGGGCGAAAAATTTTTCGCCCCTATCTGAACAATACAATATGTCCCGAAAATGTGTGCGGCAATTCAATCAAATCCTTCATGGTGACTTGGTAATTGTAGACACCGTTCGCCGCGAAATATTCACCGTCTAGTACATTGCCAGTCCAGGCTTCATTCGGATTGTTGGTTTGGAAAATGATCTGTCCCCAGCGGTCGTAGATTTTTAAATTGTAACTTGTTGTGCCTGTAGATTCAGGAATCCAATCATCGTTGATTCCATCGCCGTTCGGAGAGAAGCAATTCGGAGCGTAGAATAGAAATCCGCTTACGATAACTTCTCCGGTTACTTGATCAATGCATCCGTATTCATTCGTTACCGTTTGCGTAATGGTTTGAATTCCGGCTTCTGACCAGTCGTAAGGGAAATTACAATCGCTGCTGGAACCACCGTCTGACATGGAATAGATGCAGTCTATTCCTCCAGTTGACAAATCTGTAACGGTAGTATTCGGACTTAAGATGTCTACGGTTTGCGGGACGATGGAGAATCCGGCATTGGGCAGCGGATAAACAACTATCGCATCGTTCAAACTTTGATAAAGCGTGTCAATGCAGCCCGTCACGGTGTAAACCATGAGCGATACATCGTAGGTCCCCGGGGTGTTGTAGATGTGTAAGTTTTCGGGTTGAAAACTACTGGTTCCATCTCCGAAATTCCATTCGTAAAACAATTGGGTGTTGCCTTGCGCAACGGCGTTGAAGGTCCCGAAGACAGGAGGACAACCCGCTGCAGGAAAGATGGAAGGGTCGAGCGTGGGGTCTATCGGAACCCAAAGGTCATCGATGTAGGATTCCGTGCATCCGTTATCGGTTATGGTTAGTGTTACTGTATATGTTCCTTCTTGGTTGTACTGAATGTTCTGAGGATTCGCGTTGGTTGAATTGGGGATTTCCGGGCTTCCGAAATCCCACAAGTAAGTTGCGAAATTGGTGTTCGCACCGACGGCTTGAAAATCAAAGCTGTTGGTGGAAAGGCACTGTGTATTTTGCGCAGGAAACGAAGGGATTAAATTGCCTTGAATCTCTATTGTATTCGTTGTGGTGTCGGGACAATTAAATTCAGAATAAGCGACGAGTTGAATGGTATAACTTCCTGTATCGGGAAAAGAAAATTGTGGTTCGAAGTCGTCTGAATAATCGCCGTTGAAGACCGTGTTGAATTCCCACCAGAAATCTGTAGCATTCAATGAAGAGTTTTCGAAGACGTAGGTGAGTCCATCGCAAAAGGTTGTTTGATTCGGAATAACAGCAACAGGATCGGGCGGATTCACAATGGTAATTGTGGTGTCCTGCGAACAACCGTTACTAGCTGTTGCAGTAAGCGTTATGGAATGAACGGCTTCATTCGGATCGAAAATAATTCCTTGCGGATGAACCACGTCGGAGCTAGAGGGGATAGAGTTCGAACCGAAATTCCAAAGGAGCGTTCCATTATTTGCAACAAATGTCGCTGACCCTAGGAAATTATAAGTGTCGAATTGATTCACACAGGCGTATTCTTCAATCGTAATAATCGGGTCTATTTCAGGAAAAACGGTGTACTCAACAGTAGCTGTGTCCGAGCAAGACCAACCAGGATTTGCAACGAGTGTTATGCTATAAGTCCCAGCACTTGGATAGGTAAATGTTGGATTTTCTTCTGTACTTACATCGGTGTCTTCAAAGGGAACTCCGAAGTCCCAGGCCCAGAATGATGAGTTTACACTTTGATTTATCAGATTAATTTCAAGCCCGTTGCAAAATGACGTCTGCGCGGGAATACTGGCAATAATATACTGGTCGCACAATGTAACGTTAAATTGAAATGTTCTGCGCGTAGTTGAAATGTAAACGCCATTTCTGTATTCTTCAGCGCATACAGTGATGGTGTATTGTCCAACTTGCGTGGCTGTTCCGCTGATTAATCCGGTAGTTGGATTAATGCCCATTGCAGGACTGCTCGTTATCGGATAAGAAGGAGAGAACCCGGGACCGTATGTCAAATTTGGATACGGAGGATCTTCCGGCGGAGTAGGCATTGGATTGAACTGGTCTGCGAACAAATAGGGCGCACAAAACGAATAAACGATTACATCACCATCGGGGTCCACAGCCGAGTGGTCGAAGGTGAATGAAGCGTCTTTGCACAAGGCCGGAGGCGGGAAGTTTGTAAAACGCGGACTTGAATTGTACCCGACAGGAAGTTCAGAGGTTCCAGGTACGTGCGCCACGTACGAAACACCTTGCGACTGCGGTGAAGTCAGGTTGTCAATACTAGGCTGAAAGCAGCAGCGCTGATGAACAATGTTATATCCACCAGGAGTAGGAGGAAGGTTCACGCTGCCAGTATAGATCGCCTGTTCAACACAAATGTTCGGAGGTAAAACGAAACAAGGATTGTTTAATGTCACGGGTATGTTCGAGACGTTTGTACTTATTAAGTTTATTGAAAGATCGGTAAAGAGATTGTTGTTGCTCGTGAAAATTCCAATAGAAACGGCGTCGTCGAAGTCAGTTCCGTTTACATTACCAGGTCCGCAATCTCGGAAGATCTTAAGCGTGACAGTGTAGTTATTTCCTGAGGTGTGGGTGTAATAAATTTCACCGCCAATTAAATGAGAAGCATGCGATGAAAAAGAAAGTGCAATCAACGCAAACAAAAGCAAAGACCGCAAGGGTTTGCTCATGGGAGAGTGTGTGAATTCTTGTTTCATTTAATGCGTGAACGAATATAAAACCCTTTTAACCATGAAAAGGTTGTCTTACTTGCTAAAAAGAATTAATAATCTCATTCCTGTCCTAAATTTGAATCGATGGAAAACTTGTCACATGTGAATGAAAAGGGAAATGCGGCCATGGTCGATGTTTCTGAAAAACGCGAGACGCTGCGCCAAGCCACAGCGGTTGCGGAAATTATTTTTCCGGAAAATTTGAATCAATTGTTTCTTAACAATGAGTACCAATCGCCTAAAGGCCCTGTTTTTCAAACCGCTCGCATTGCGGGTATTCAAGGGGTGAAGCAGACCTCAAGTTTAATTCCTTTGTGTCATCCGCTTGCCATTACGGGCATTGATGTGCAAATTGAAAAGACAGAGAAAGGTGCACACATTCTTTGCACTGTGAAAACCTTCGGTAAGACAGGGGTTGAAATGGAAGCGCTCACGGGTGCATCTGTTGCGGCGCTGACGATATATGACATGTGCAAGGCTATGAGTTTCGATATGGAAATAGGCGGCATTAAGCTTATGGAAAAGTCGGGAGGGAAATCGACATACAGCGCTTGGCAATGAACCTTCAATCTAAATCGAAATGGCACTCACGCGAGTTGGCGCTATACGGCACCACTTGCGAAGAAATAAAAAAGTGGGTGAGTTATTTTCAGTTGGAAGTGAACCAGCGTTTGGCTTATGTCGATGCTTCTCACGCTGAAGGAAATTCAGATTCTTCTTTCGGAATAACCACACACGAAAATCATTTTGTTCTTCAGGAAGAAACAGGACTCGATCAAACGGTACTTCAGGAATTCGACGGGGCGTTAGTCAACGGCAATCACCATGCGGCTTCCAACCAAATCATTTTTGTTAATCTTGAAAAAGAAAAGAGTTTAGTGAAGCGCAGCGCAGAACTAAACAACGTGTTAGTCGTTGTCCTTCCAGAAGGAATGACAGAGGTTCCTGTGTTTGTTCAACCCTTCCTTCAACCCGAAACTAAAATTTTTATTTTGAAGGAAGAAGTACTTGAATTCGTTTCAAATTTCTTTGAAGTGGCGCCTGTAAAAGCCTTGGTTTTATTGGGCGGAAAGAGCAGCCGCATGGGCGAAGAGAAGGGACTCATTCAGTATCATGAAAAAACACAAGCGGAACATTTGGTTGTGTTGTTGGAAGAATTGGGGTTGGAAGTTTTTCTTTCCGTTCGGGAAGAACAGAAAGAAAATTATGCGTTTTTGAACAGACCGTTTATTGCGGATCAACTTCAAGGTGCTGGTCCGCTTGGCGGAATCGCTTCCGCTATGCGATCGTTTCCACAAACCGCATTTTTAGTTGTGGCATGTGACCTTCCGAATTTGCAAAAAGAACAACTTGAATTTTTGTTGAAGAATAGAAACGCGAAAGCGTTCGCGACGTGTTATGAATCGCCATTAGACGGAGGTCCAGAGCCGTTGTGTTCCATCTACGAACCGAAATCTTTTTCGGCATTGATGAAAGTTTGGGTAAGCGGAAAGAGTTGTCCGCGAAAAATGCTTTTCAATCGAACCGTTGAAATTCTTCCTGTTAAAAATTCGGAATTTTTAGTCAATGCGAATACGCCGGAGGAGCGCATTCAACTTCAAGAAAAAAAGTAAAAGACCGTGAGCGTAAGCCGGGTTCTGTTCATGTGTTGCCACATGTTTCATCATTTATCTATGCGATCTACCCTCCGAGATTGAGCGAGCAACTCTTCAGTTGGAACGAATCCAACGGCCTCGGTTTATTTGATCTTACAGCCCGCAAGGTTTTCCTAGCTCGCCTTGTTACCAAGAACGACGGTGGTCTCTTACACCTCCTTTTCACCCTTACCACTATTGCTAGTGGCGGTTTAATTTCTGCAGCACTGTCTGTCCATTAAACTTGCGTTTAACGTCCCCCGCTTTTCACAGGGTGCGGCGCTCTGCGCAGCCCGGACTTTCCTCTAGTTTTGCAACCAGCGATGAATCCTCTTCGGTCTTTGCCGCAAAGGTAGTACATTAGCTTTTGATTTTTTCAGTTAGAAGATTGAACCGCGCTCATGATAAAAAGATTATTCAAATTAGCTCATCCGAAGTTTCAGAAATTAATTCTGGAGTATCCTGTTTCTTTTGAACCTCGCTACGGCCATGGCCAAAAGGCTCATCCGCAATTGCTTTCCATTATTGAAAATAGAAAAGAAGAGTACGAGAAGTGGCTGCACGCAGCATTGAAATACACACATAATTTTCAATCAGTAAAAAACAACACCGACAAACCTTCAGCGCAAGAACCTTTTTGGAACAACTTGTTTTTGCCAGGTCTCGACATGGTAATGTTGTACACAGCCATCTCAGAACTGAAGCCGAAACGTTATGTTGAAATTGGATCGGGCAATTCGACCAAGGTGGCTCACAAGGCCATTATAGAGCAAGGATTGAAGACTGAAATTATTTCGATAGATCCGATGCCTCGCGCAGAAATAGATGCATTAGCAAACACCATCATTCGTTCCCCGTTTGAAGATTCTAATTTCGATTTTTTAGAAGAATTGGAAGAGAATGATATTTTGTTTGTCGACAATTCGCATCGTGTGTTTCCAAATTCCGATGCTACTGTGTTTTTCTTGGAAGTGCTTCCGAGATTGAAGAAGGGAGTGGTGGTTCAAATTCACGATGTGTATTTGCCATTCGACTATCCGCAGTTTATGTGCGATCGTTTTTATTCAGAGCAATACATGTTGGCAGCGTTTCTTTTGGCGAACAGCGAAAAGTATGCACCGATAATTCCAAATTATTATCTTTCAGAAAACAAACAATTGAGTCAAATTATAGAGCCGATTTGGAACGCCATTCCACATGTTGTGGAAAAACACGGCGGTTCGTTTTGGTTGAAAATTGAAAAGTAACATGACAGAGACTGCACTCTCCCGCAAAAAGATTCAGAACGGATGGGCCATGTACGATTGGGCCAATTCGGTTTACAACTTGGTTATTGGATCTACGATTTTTCCAATTTTTTACGATGTCATGACCTCCGTGAAAAATTCGGATGGAGTTGTGACTTCAACCAAAGTGAAGGTGTTCGGATCAACGTTGGAGAATACAGAGTTGATTAGTTATGCAACTGCATTTGGTTTGACAATTGTGTGCTTGGTTTTGCCAATTCTTTCTGGTGTGGCGGATTATTATGGAAAGAAGAAGTTCTTCCTGAAGTTCTTTTGTTACCTGGGGTCTCTTTCCTGTATGAGTCTTTATTTTTTCGATCCTGCGAACATGGAGTTAAGCATCCTGAGTGTAATCCTTGCATGTATAGGTTTCTGGGGAAGTTATGCCTTCAGTAATAGTTTTTTACCAATAGTTGCGACAGAGGATGAGCAAGATAAACTCAGCGCAAAAGGATTTTCACTGGGATACTTGGGCAGTATGATTTTACTTATTTGTGCCTTGGTCGCTGTTATGGTTATTGCGAAGAGCGGACCAGAGAAAGTGATGATGATGCGTTATTCATTTATAGCTGTTGGAGTTTGGTGGATGGGATTTGCACAGATCACATTCGCACGTTTGAAAGAGAGCGAGCGCGTTCATGCGGAAAGAACAAATGTATTTACCAAAGGGTTTTCTGAATTAGGAAGTGTCTTAAAGCAATTGAAACACCTACCTCAGTTGAAGGCTTATTTGTTGGCTTTTTTTACATTCAGCATGGGTATTCAAACCATTATGCAGATGGCCACTTACTTCGGTAAGAAAGAAGTGAAATTGGAAACACTGAACTTAATTGTGGCGATTATCTTGGTTCAGATTATTGCCATTCCGGGAGCTTATCTTTTCTCGAAATTGTCGAATAGAATTGGGAATTTTTCAGTGTTGAAAATAGCACTTGCGTTGTGGATGTTCATTTGCTTTTTTGCATTTTTCTTTGTTCAAGAAGGTCAAGTCATGATGTTTTATATCGTGGCTGGACTAATTGGTTTCATTATGGGAGGAACCCAATCTTTGGCGCGAAGCACCTATTCGAAATTGATTCCAGGAACAAAAGACACTGCTTCGTTCTTCAGTTTTTACGATGTAACTGAAAAAGTAGGGTTGATCATTGGATTGATCTCCTTCGGGTTTATTGAAGGAAAATTCAGTATGCGTTATAGCATTTTGGCACTGATTGTCTTTTTCGTTATCGGCTTCGGATTAATGTTTTTAATTCCGAAGAATAAGGCGGAGGGTTAAACAAACCTCAACACAAACCCACAAGTAATTCCAACAGCCATTGCAATCTTTAAGATGAGACTTGCCTTGTGAAACCCTTCTTTTGAATTGGCCATGAACACAGCGAATAGCGCAACGGTTAATGGCAAGCACATGCCCATTCCAATTAAATAAAGTGTGCCCAAAGAATGGTGTTGCGTTGCTGCAATGAACAGCGTTACTCCCGCCGTGATTAATGCTGCGAATAAAAACAACAACGCATAAATACGCGCAGTTTGTGTACCCATAACAACTGGCAAGGTTTTGTAATTTTCTGCAGCGTCGCCGTCTACATCTTCAATGTCCTTCACAATTTCTCTGCTGAAATTCACTGAGAACGCAAACACGGAAAAGATCAACGTCCAAAAGCCAATGTGCAAATTCGAAAGATGCGGCCAAACGCTCCACAATGGAATCATTCCAATGCAAAGGGAGACCAATAGATTTCCAGATAACACCCTTTTCTTGAAAAACGGAGTGTACAGCCCCAAGGCAATGGAAACAACAATAGCCACAACAAATGGTAAATAAGAGTGCATACTCTTTCCAACAAAAAACGAAATAAGTATGCCTAAGGTCGTTGTAACAATGTGCGCAAGAATAACCACTCTGCGCTTCACTTGTGTTTCCACATAAACCGCATTCGGTTTGTTAATTCGATCGACGCGTACATCGAAATAATCGTTAATGAAATTTCCTCCTGCAGTAAGCAGAACAATAGTAATCATCATTCCCAAAAACTGCATCCATTGCGTGAAGTCTTCAGGCGCTATAGTGTGCGCAAAACCAAAGCGAAACGCAAACATGGCGAATACAATCATGAGCAGATTGTTCGGACGAGACATTTTGAAAAGCGCTTGAGTCATAACAGTATTTTAGGTGTTGAAGGTAGTGAAAACTTTCACTTCGGAATGAAGTTCAATTGAGCCGGTTTGAACCGGGTAATACAAGTCGCCAAGGATAACTTTATTCTTCACAGTGCGCAATTTCGCTAACTCTCGCATAACATCGGTGCGATAAACACCGGTATCTGGATTGACATTAATCATTCTGCATCGCCCGCAGGCTTTGGCTTTGCGAAGCAATACATTTCCAAGTTGAATGGCTTGCCATTCGTCTTCCTCGAATGAACGTTCGGTTTGGAAAAGTAAATTCGGACGGAAATATCTGGCGTCAATGGGTTCTTCCAATTGCTCATTCAGCGCGTCGAGCGAGCCACTGCCTAAAACTAAAATTGGAAAACTGTCTGCGAATGAACTGGTTGTTGACTCTCCCGTCAACGGAGCCATTTCCATTCTTTCCGGTTGAAGAGGCATGCGAATGAGACGCACTTCTTCCTTCAAAAAATCAGAAAAAAAAGTGCTTAGATTTTTGCTCTCTTCATATCCGAAAACATTCGAATCCCAAACCTTCGATTCAATTTTTTCTTGCTGGAAATCATTCGTTCCAAGTGCAAGATTTTTAGATTGATTGTTGAAGGAAAATGCAAATCCATTTTCGGAAAGACTTGTTTCAATGAGCGAAAGTTCGGGGCGTTCTCTTCGCGTGATGAACTGGTTGTTGGAATCGACCAACATCCAATTGCGATCGTATTTCAATCCGTGCTGAAGCACCTCGGAGGAGGTTAGCTCAATGCCGTTCAACGATTTTACTGGATAAATTGAAATTGACTTCAACATAAAAACGAAGGTAGCGCATGTCTGATGTATTTTTGCAACACATGAATTTGCAGAACAATTTATTGCTTCGTGCCGCAAAGGGCGAGCAAGTGGAGCGCACTCCTGTTTGGGTAATGCGTCAGGCCGGAAGAGTCCTACCCGAATACCGCGCAACACGCGCCAGAGCGGGTTCTTTCATTACATTGGTTCGTACACCCGAGTTGGCGTGCGAGGTTACTCTTCAGCCCGTTGATATTTTGGGTGTAGATGCCGCGATTATTTTCTCTGATATTTTGGTTATCCCTGAAGCCATGGGATTGCCGTATGAAATGGATGAAGGAAAAGGACCACGTTTCCCAAATACCATTAAAACGAAGGAGGACTTGGCTAGACTTTCAACCACAGAGATTGAAGGTAAATTGAATTACGTGGCTGAAGCGTTGAAACTAACCAAGCAAGAATTGAATGGAAGAGTGCCGTTGATCGGATTTGCCGGTGCGCCATTCACGTTGTTTTGTTACATGATTGAAGGGCAGGGGAGTAAGGAGTTCGCAAAGGCGAGAAGAATGATGCGCGAAAATCCAGAACTCGCTCATGCATTGCTTTCAGCTATTTCAGACGCGACAATCGCTTATTTGAAAATGCAAATAGCCTCGGGAGCTGATTTGATTCAGTTGTTCGATTCATGGGCGGGTGTATTAGGACCAGATTCATATCGCGAGTTTTCCCTTCCATATATAAATAGAATTTTAGCAGCAATTCCAGAAGTTCCAAGAACCGTTTTCGCAAAAGGGGCGTGGTATGCGATAGAAGACTTCGCGAATTCTCCGTGCGAGACGATCGGACTCGATTGGACCATTCAACCAGAATTGGCACGGAAATGGGCAGGAGCGAAAACAGTGCAAGGAAACTTAGACCCTTCGGTGCTCTATGGAGACTTCGCTAGCATTAAAAAAGCGACAAGAGAAATGCTGCAAAAGTTTGGAACTCAAAAACATATTGCTAACTTAGGCCACGGAGTTTATCCCGATATTTCTCCCGATAACCTAAAATGCTTTATTGATACAATAAAAGAATACCCTAACGAAAAGTAAAATGATTATGAAACGTTTATTATTAGCTGTATTGACGCTTGCAGTTGTTGGAGCAACGGCTCAAAAGAAAACTGATAAGGCTGCTGCAGCGGAGCCAAAGGGAATTGTTCCGAATGGCAACTTCGACGACTTTGAATTCAAATCGTTGAAAACACCAAATCAAGTTGATTTGGCCACACCTTGGATGACTCCAAACGTTACTCTTTGTGACTTGTTCTCTAAAGGAGTAAAAAGCCCAAAGATTCAAGTTCCAACAAATGAGCACGGTGTTCAAGAACCTGCTTCAGGTTCGAGCTACGCTGGTTTCAGAGCTTATTCAAAAGACCCAAAGAAAACAAGAACATACTTAGAAGTTAAGTTGAACCAGAAATTGGTGAAAGGACAACAGTATTGCATTCGCTACAGTTTGAGCCTTGCAGAACTTTCTAAGTTCGCAGTAAACAACGTCGGTGTTTATGTTACCGAAAAGAAATTGCAATACTCGAAAGACAACGCAATTATGGTTGAACCACTAGTAACTATCGCAGACAACGTT
This sequence comes from Flavobacteriales bacterium, assembly GCA_030729695.1. Taxonomy (GTDB): domain Bacteria; phylum Bacteroidota; class Bacteroidia; order Flavobacteriales_D; family Sanyastnellaceae; genus CAIZGX01. The sequence goes on from JANQWV010000044.1 coordinate 42,003, forward strand.
CCAGTGAAAATCATGGATTCTTGGGAACACATTTGTGGAACGTTCACTGCTGCAGGTGGTGAAGAGTACATTGTTATCGGAGGCTTCGGAGCAGAAGATAAAATGAAGGTTGAAAAAATGAAGAAGCCAGCGGGAGTTGCAGGAACTGTAATGAACGATTCTTACTACTACATCGACAACATTGAAATCGTTGCTATTGAAGCGAAAAGCCAATGTAACTGTTCGAAGAAGAGCAAGCCGCAGGCGCAGTTCATCTACAGCAGCTCTGTTGCTCGTGAGACCGATGCGAAACCACAAGACATCATTAACACAACGGTAGTTTACTTTGCAGGCTTAACCGAAATGGTTCCTGGACAATTCGATTCAAACATTGAAGAGGTTGCTGCTTTAATGAAAGCAAATCCAACATTGAACATTGAGTTGATAGGACATTCAGATGTTGACGAAATTGCTGAAGCGAAAGTAGATGAAGAAGTTGCGAACATGGCTGAAAAGCGTGCGAACGCTGTGAAAGAAGCATTGGTTGGTTTCGGAATTAACGGAGCACGCATTGCAGTGACTTTCGTAGACGATGCACAACCAGCAAGCACTTTCAATTCTCCTTCTGGACACGCGCAAAACAGACGCGTTGTGTTCAAGGTGAAATAAGAACATACAATCTTTTTAAAGGGGAGCTGCAATAATTTGCGCTCCCCTTTTGTTTTCTCGTTAAATTCGGTGCGTTGAAGAAATTATTTAGATACCGTATACTCCTTCTTGTTCTGGGATTCGTGCACGTTTCGTGCTTCGCCCAGAACCTGGTGTTGAATTCAAGCTTTGAAGAACACCAAGGCTGTCCTGTCGATTTCAATCAAAGTCAACTCACACATATTGTCTCTTGGAAGCAGCCCGGACAGGGCACTCCCGATTACTTCAACAGTTGCAGCAAGGCCGTTGGTGTTCCGAAGAATGTTTTCGGAAATGAAAATGCAGCAACCGGACAAGCCTACGCTGGCTTTGTGAACTACACCTTCAATAAGAAAAATTACCGCGAGTATTTGAGCTCGGAATTAAGTAGACCGCTTAAACCTGGAGAATTAGTGTGTATCGAAATAAGCATCTCTTCAGCCGATCTCTGCAATTTCGTAACCGATGGATGTGGCATTGTTTTAAGCTCCGAAGAACTTCGCCAAAAGGGAATGAATTGCATTGAGATGAAAGCGACCATTGAAAATCCACGCTTGTACATTTTAGATCAGAAAGACGGTTGGGTGAAGATGGGCGATGTCTACAGAGCTTCGGGCGGAGAAAGATTTATTACAATTGGAAATTTCAAAAGCGATAAGGCCACGAAAATTCTTCACAGCACAGGAAACGACAAGGGCATGGGAGATTACAGCTACTTGTATGTAGACGATGTGGTGGTGAAGCCAGTTCGAACCAAAGAAGAATGCTCATGCGAAAATGAAGTACTTCAATCCATGGTTTTCGATCCACCGCTTCAATTAAGTCAGTACGATGAAATAAGACTCGACGATATTTTCTTCGATTTCGATAAATTCAATTTAACCGATAGCGCGAAGAAAGAATTGGATGAAGTTTATGTATTGTTGAAGAAGAACAAGGCGATGTATCTGGAAGTGCAGGGACATACCGACAGCAGAGGGAAAGACGATTACAACGTGACGCTTTCTAAAAATAGGGCAGAGGCAGTGGTAAGTTATTTAATGAAGAAAGGCATAGACCAATCTCGATTGGAAATAAAATACTTTGGTGCTACAAAACCAGCAACCACCAACGATTCAGACGAGGGGCGTGCGAAAAATAGAAGAGTAGAATTTAGAGTGTTGAAGAAACGCTTTGAACTGATCGAAAACAGTTAATTAACTGTTTTGCGAACTAATGCTTTCCCAAATAATGTCTTTCAACTCGTCGATGTTCTTTTGACCTACAGCAGAAATAAATACATGCTTAATGCCGCGAGGTAAAAGCTTTTTCATTTGCTTCTCCATAACCTCGTCGATCATATCACATTTCGTAATGGCCAAAATGCGCGGTTTGTCGAGCAACTCAGGATTGAATTTCTTCAATTCGTTCAATAAGATTTTATACTCGGCTTTAATGTCATCGGCATCACAAGGAACCATGAACAACAACGTTGCGTTGCGCTCGATGTGACGTAGGAAGCGGTGTCCAAGACCTTTACCTTCCGATGCTCCTTCAATAATTCCTGGAATATCGGCCATAACAAAACTGCGGTCGTTGCGGTAACGCACCATTCCTAAATTCGGAACAAGGGTTGTAAACGGATAGTCAGCAATCTCAGGCTTAGCAGCAGAAACAACAGAAAGTAAAGTAGATTTTCCAGCATTTGGGAAACCAACCAATCCAACGTCGGCAAGAACTTTCAATTCAAGAATTTTCCATTCTTCCACACCGGCTTCACCGGGTTGAGCGTAATCTGGCGCTTGATTCACAGCGGTCTTGAAGTTGTGATTTCCTAAACCACCACGTCCACCTTTAGCAATGATGTACTCTTGACCTTCTTCGTTTATTTCACAAAGCACTTCGCCTGTTTCAACGTCCCGCGCTATAGTACCAATTGGCACTTCCAAATATTCGTCTTCGCCTTGCTTACCCGATTTGTGCGAACTACTTCCGCCTTCGCCCGGTTCAGCAATAACGTGCTTTCTAAACTTCAAGTGAAGCAGCGTCCAAATGTTTCTATTTCCGCGAAGAATAATGTGTCCACCTCTTCCGCCGTTTCCTCCATCAGGACCTCCACGTGGGACGAATTTTTCTCTGTGCATGTGTCTAGAGCCAGCACCGCCTGCTCCAGAACGACAACAGATTTTTACGTAATCGACGAAATTTGAATTGCTCATGCTAAAGTGTCTATTGCACTGAATAAGCGATTAGAGATTTCATCCAACTCACCAATTCCGTCTATTGCGAAAAATTTATCTTGTCCTTTATAATATTCAGCTACTGGAGCTGTCTCTCTCTTGTATACTTCAATGCGATTGCGCACAATTGAAATATCTCCGTCGTCTGCGCGTCCAGAGGTGGCAGCGCGACCCAACAATCTCTTCTCTAATTCAACCTCTTCAACTTCCAAAGCCAACATGCAAGAGATGGTTTGGTTCTTTTCTTTCAACATTTCGTCAAGCGCCAAAGCTTGAGGAGAAGTGCGTGGAAAACCGTCGAAAATAAATCCGCTCGCTTCTGGAAAGGCTTCCAATTCGTTTTTCAACATATTAATAGTCACTTCGTCGGGAACCAAATTCCCGGCGTCCATGTAGCTTTTAGCAAGCGTACCTAGGTCCGTAGCTTCTTTAATGTTTTTGCGAAAAATGTCGCCAGTGCTCAAGTGCACCAACTTGTATCTGTTCACCAAACGTTCGCTTTGGGTTCCTTTTCCAGCACCCGGAGGGCCGAAGAGTACAATGTTAATCATGTCTTTGGGTTGAATTGAACTGCAAATGTACAACACACGCATGGTTTTCGTGGTGTTTTCGGCCATCTGAATTATCTTCGCAGAAATAATGAAATTATGAATTACGATGTTATTGTTTTAGGAACAGGTCCTGGCGGATATGTAACTGCAATTCGCGCTAGCCAATTGGGATTGAAAACAGCTGTTATCGAACGCGAAGCTTTAGGCGGAATTTGTTTGAACTGGGGCTGTATTCCAACCAAAGCTCTTTTGAAGAGCGCATCGGTTTTTGAATATATCAATCACGCAAAAGAATACGGTATTGAAGTTACCGGTGCAAAGGCAGATTTTTCTGGTGTAGTGAAAAGAAGCCGCGGCGTAGCCGACGGTATGAGTAAGGGTGTTCAATTCTTAATGAAGAAGAACAAGATCGATGTGATCATGGGAACTGGAAAAGTTCTAGCTGGAAAGAAGATTCAAGTGACTGCTGCTGATGGAACTGTTTCTGAAGTAAGCGGAAAAAATATCATCATTGCTACAGGTGGACGTTCACGCAGCTTGCCGAACATGCCACAAGACGGAAAGAAAATTATTGGATACCGCGAAGCAATGACATTAGCAGAGCAACCAAAGTCTATGGTTGTTGTTGGATCAGGTGCTATCGGAGTAGAGTTTGCTTATTTCTACAACGCAATGGGAACGAAAGTAACTATTGTTGAATACGCGGCGAACGTTGTTCCAGTGGAAGACGAAGACATCTCAAAAGCATTGGCGAAGTCGTTCAAGTCTGCAGGAATTGAAATTCACACTTCTTCAGAAGTGACCTCAGTAGATACTTCAGGTAAAGGATGTAAAGTGCATGTGAAAACCGCAAGTGGCGAGCAAGTAATCGAATGCGACGTTGTGTTGTCTGCTGCCGGTGTTGTTGCAAACATTGAAAATATTGGTTTGGAAGATGTGGGTATTGTTACCGACAAAGGAAAAATCATGGTAGACAAATACTACCAAACAAACATCCCTGGTTATTATGCAATCGGTGACTGTGTTCCTGGTCAGTCATTGGCTCACGTAGCAAGTGCGGAAGGAATTACTTGCGTTGAAAAAATTGCAGGTCACCACCCACAAGCTATCGATTACAACAACATCCCAGGTTGTACATACTGCTCTCCAGAAATTGCGAGCGTGGGTTACACCGAGAAGGCTGCGAAAGAAGCTGGATACGAATTGAAAATTGGTAAGTTCCCATTCAGTGCATCTGGAAAGGCGAGTGCTGCTGGACACAAAGACGGTTTCGTGAAATTGATTTTCGATGCGAAATACGGCGAGTTGTTGGGTGCACATTTAATTGGTGCGAACGTTACTGAAATGATTGCCGAGTGTGTTGCATTGCGTAAGTTGGAAACAACAGGAATGGAATTGGTGAAAACCATTCACCCTCACCCGACCATGAGCGAAGCCATTATGGAAGCGGCAGCTGCTGCTTACGGCGAGGTGATTCACTTGTAAGAATAGTATGAAAAAACATGTTGTTGCAATCTTGAGCTTCTTGTTCATCTCGCAGTTGACTTTTGGTCAGCCGGGTGGAACAAGTTGCTCAAATGCAGTGACACTAACTTGTGGACAGAACATTGGCGGAAGCACGCTAAGCGTTCTTCCAGATAATTTCGATTCAGGAAATTTTGAAGGCACCGCTGGTCAGTTGTGGTACACGTTCACTCCGCTCGGAAGTGGAACGGCGGAAGTAAGTCTTTGTAGTAACAACACCAATTACGATACGCGCGTTCATGCCTATTCGGGTGATTGTGGAAATTTAACTTTTATTGCGGAAGACGACGATGCTTGTGTGAATCCGGTATTCGCAAGTGATCTTGTTTTTCCTGTTACTGCAGGTGTAACGTATTTCATTCGTGTAGGCGGAAGCTTTAGCAATGCTGGAACCTACGAAGGAACGTTCTCGTGCGATCTTTCAATACTCGGTTGCACGAATCCATTGAGTTGTAATTTCAATCCGGTTGCGAACACCAACGACGGATCTTGCGACTTCGCTTCGTGTTACGGATGTAAGTATGCGAATGCATTGAATTACGATGCAACAGCGACATTCGATGATGGGTCTTGTTTGTTTGCAGCGGTTATTCCAGGATGCACGAATAGCGCAGCTTCGAATTACAACGCGACGGCCACGGTAGATAACGGAACTTGTTTGTATGCGGGTTGTACGAATGCTTCAGCATACAACTTCAATCCGATTGCGAATGTCGACGATGGCAGTTGTGATTTGATAGGCACGTGCTTCGGCGACATGAATCAAGATGGTGTGATCACGATCGAAGATGTGATGCTATTTATTGCTACGTTCGGAACGAACTGCAATTAGATCTTTCCGGCTTCGAAAATTTCAGTAACCTTATCTATTGCGTAATCTATTTCTTCTTTCGTCGTGTAACGAGAGAAAGAGAAACGGACAGCAGGCTGTCCTTCGCGCAACGCACCAATGGCGTCTAATACGTGGCTCCCTTTTGTTGCGCCGCTGCTACATGCACTTCCGCCAGAGGCGGCTATTCCTTCAAGGTCTAACAAGAACAAAAACATGTCGTTGTTTTTCGTAGGAGGAAAGGTGGTGCTTAAAACGGTATAAAGACTATCGGTGCTTTCCGATTTTCCATTGAAGGTAATTCCAGGAATACGTTTTTTCAATTCAGCAGCCATGTATTGCTTCAATCCGCTAACGTATTCTTGGTGCTCTTCCACCTCACTGAAAGCAAGGTCCATGGCTTTCGCCATACCCATGATTCCTCCGGTGTTTTCAGTTCCTCCGCGCATGCCGCGCTCTTGTCCACCACCGGTAATGTCTGCGAAAGCAGGCATATTTTTTCGAATGAAAATAAATCCAACACCTTTGGGTCCGTGATATTTATGCGCAGCAGCGTTAATGAAATGAATAGGTGTTTCTTTCAAGTTGAAACGATAGTGTCCCATCGTTTGAACCGTGTCGCTGTGAAACACTGCGCCGTGCTCTGCACAAATAGCCGCAACTTCTTCCAACGGCAGTAGGTTTGCTATCTCATTGTTCCCGTGCATAAGCGAAACGTACGTCTTCACGCCATCTCTTAAGGTGTTTCGAATGTCATTTAAATCAACGCTTCCGTCTGAAGTCAAGGCAACCCAATGCACAGAAACCTTTCCTTCTTCTTGAAGTTTTTCGGCCGTCTTTACAATGGCACTGTGTTCAATTTTTGAAGTGATGATGCGCTTGCATCCCATGTCGCGAACAGCAATGTTCATCGCAAGATTGTCTGCTTCCGTTCCTCCGCTCGTGAAATAAATTTCTCCCGGTTCGCAGTTCAAATGCTTCGCAATGGTGCGGCGCGCTGTTTCAATTTGCGTCTTTACTTTTCTTCCGAAAGAGTGTGTGGAAGATGGATTTCCGAATTCTGTTTTCAAGAAGTTTGAAATAACATCTACTACTTCAGGAGCAACAGGAGTCGTTGCTGCATTGTCTAAATAAGCTTTCATTCTGCGGAAGGAATGTGTTGTTTAATTTTTTGAATAAGCTCAATCGCTTCTTCATTCGTTGGTGCTTCAGCGTAAATTCTAACGATAGGCTCGGTGTTGCTCTTGCGCAAATGCACCCATCCGTTCGAGAAGTCTACCTTCACACCATCGATCGTATTTACTTTTTCATTTTGAAATTCTTTCGCAACGGTTGCAAGTATTCCATCTACATCGAGACTCGGACTTAAGACAACCTTGTCTTTAATCATCTGATAGGTTGGATACGTTGCACGCATTTCAGAAACAGAATTGAAGTTCTTCGCAAGGTGCGTTAAGAACAACGCTATTCCAACAAGCGCATCTCTTCCGTAATGTGTTTCCGGATAAATGATACCACCATTTCCTTCGCCGCCAATAACGGCTCCAATTTCCTTCATCTTCGCAACAACGTTCACTTCGCCTACAGCAGAAGCTTCGTAGCGTTGTCCGTGTTTGTGTGTTACATCTGCCAATGCACGACTGCTTGAAAGATTGCTAACGGTAGGACCAGGAGTAATGCCAAGCAGATAATCTGCAATGGCTACCAAGGTGTATTCTTCTCCGAACAAACTTCCGTCTTCACACACGAAGGCCAAACGATCTACATCTGGATCAACAACGATTCCCAAATCACATTTTTCTTTTTTTACAATAGCGACAATGTCGGTCAAGTGTTCAGCCAAGGGCTCGGGATTGTGCGCAAAGTGTCCGTCTGCTTTGCAGTGAATCGGAACAATGTTTTCAATGCCTAAAGCATCTAGCAAAGCAGGAACATAAATTCCTCCAGAGCTGTTAATTCCGTCTACGGCAATCTTGAATTTTTTATTTGCAATGGCTTCAACATCTATGGTGTTTATTCCAAGTATATGTTGAATGTGCGCCTTCATGAAATTGCGTTCTTCTATGCTGCCCAATTCGTCTACTGTGCAGAATGCATAATCATCGCTGTCTGCTCTGCGCAACACTTCTTTTCCTTCATCGCCAGAAATGAATTCTCCCTTTTCGTTGAGTAATTTCAATGCATTCCATTCTTTCGGATTGTGGCTCGCGGTAAGAATAATTCCTCCGTTCGCTTTGCTTTCCGTTACAGCCCATTCCACAGTTGGCGTAGTGGAAAGTCCGGCATCTATGACATGCACACCCATTCCGACTAGCGTATTCATCACAAGGTTTTGAAGCATCTCACCGCTAATGCGCGCATCTCTTCCAACTACAATTGAAATATGTTGTTTGTTATTTCTATGTTGAAGAAAAGCAGCGAATGCCGCTGTGAATTTCACCGTGTCGAGCGGAGTTAAATGTTCGCCAGGAACGGCGCCAATGGTTCCACGAAATCCGGAAATAGATTTTATTAAGGTCATGTCTTTAAAATAACTTGTGCAAAGATACTTCACCGAAAGAGTTAAACTTCGTTCTTTGTGGAATGAATCATTTGGCCCACTTGTACCTTTCTTCTGACAATGAAGAGGAAATGGTTGGACAGTTCATTGCAGACGCGGTGAAGGGCAGTGATTTCAATTTTTATAGTCCGGATATACGTCAAGGAATTCTGCTTCATCGATGGGTCGATTCATTCACAGACGCACACGATTTGGTGAGAGAACTACGTGCGGCATACCGCCCGAATTTGGGTTTGTACAGCAGTGTGCTCATTGACTTGGTTTTTGATCATTTCTTGGCCAAGGATTTTCATTTTCATGCTGGAAGGGAGTTGGAAGAATTTCAGCAATTCACTTTTGGTGTTTTGAACAAGCACGAGGATTCTTTTCCAGCTAAAATGAAGAGTTATTTCTTCCACATGAAAGACAAAGAATTCATGATGAAATACGCTCATCCACGAGGAATGGCAGTCATTGTTCGTCAAATGGGAAATCGCATTCCTCGCGGTGAATCGTTGCTAGCAGCCGGAGATTTTTTTGATGATTATGTGGAAATGGCATCGCCATATTTTTCGACATTTTTCGAAGAGTTGAAGTGTGAATTTAAGTTGAAGCGTTTGGCGCTTCTGCATGAAAATAAAATTGATTAAGTTTGTAAGTGACCCTTTCGCGATTCGCTCGCGGAAGAAACCTGAAATCATTGAAGAAATCTGTTTGGCGTGTTATCCTAGTTTCTCTTGCTTTGCTTGGTGGCGTGGCTTTTATGTTTACGCTTCTTGCACCGAAGAAAAAGTTGAAAGAGTTTGAACAAGATCCCAATTTACCCGAATTGGTGAATGTTGATTTAGACAGTATCCGCGCAAGAGGAAAGCTCATTATTCTTACCGAAAACAGTTCTTCCACCTATTATTTATACAAGGAAGAACCGAAGGGATTCGACTACGAATTGGCGAAGCAGTTCGCGAAATTTCTGAAGGTAAAATTGGAAGTTCGTGTCATTGAAAATTTGGATAGCATGTTCGCCATGCTTTATCGCGGTGAAGGCGATATCATTGCTTCAAACCTTACAGTGACAGAACAGCGGAAGAGATTCTTGGAATTCTCGCCGCCGATTTATCAAACTAAGCAAGTGCTTGTTCAGCGCAGAGATACTTCAAATAAATTATTGGAAAACGGAATCGTCGTTCATGGCTTGAATGAGCTTGACCGTCTGCCCATTCACGTTCATGCTTATTCATCGTTCTACAGAAAATTAGAAGAAATCACGAAGAATTCAGGAATGAATCTTCAAGTGATTGAAGCAAGTGGAAAGGTAGGGACAGAAGAGTTGTTGCAAGAAGTCGCAAGTGGCGCGGTTCCGGCAACCATTACCGATAAGAGTTTGGCATTTTTAAGTTTTGAAGACTATCCGAATTTGGATATGTCGGTCGAGTTGAGCGAAGACGAAGACATCGCTTGGGCGATTCGCCCAAATGCATATTTACTTCAAGAAAGACTAACTTCTTTCATTGCAGGAAAAAGCGGCGCCAGGTTCATTAGCAAGTTGTACCGCAAGTATTTCGGACGTGCCGAGGAGCATTGGTCTGGCGGAGTAAAGCGTTTCTTTTCCATGCCACCCATAAAGGATGGAGTCTTGTCTCCTTTTGATTCGCTGTACAAAGCGCATGCGCCAATTGTGGGCTGGGATTGGCGCTTGTTAACGGCATTAAGTTATGTTGAATCTGGATTTAATCCGAATGCAGAATCGTGGGCAGGCGCGCGTGGACTCATGCAGCTCATGCCAGCTACTCTCTTGAAGTATGATGGTGATACGCTTTGTCCGCCCGATAATAACATTATGGCAGGTGCGAAACTTCTCAAGAACTTAGACAGCTTTTGGAAGCAGTACATTCATAATCCGAACGAGCGCGTGAAATTTATGTTGGCGAGTTACAATTGTGGACCAGGACATATCTTAGATGCCATGTGCATCGCCCGTCAAACAGGAAGGAACGATACCTTATGGGACGGCCATGTTGCAGATGCATTGATGCTGAAGGCGCAGCGACAATACTACGCCATGTCTTGTGTAAAGCACGGATACCTCAATGGTGTTGGCCCAGTGAATTTTGTAAATAAAATTTTAGCCATTTTTGAATACTACAAAACAGGGTCGAAATGAAGTTGAGCTTGAAGATTTTATCTCTGCTTTTGTTCTTTGCTTCTTGCAAGAAACCTTCCGATAATTATTCGTTGGAAGGAGAGACAACCGATGCCTCTTCGGGCGCTGTGCTTCCATATGTGACAACAGTATTTGAGCAGAAGTCTCTAGTGAACGGTGTGTTCACGAATTATTTTCTGGAAGCGGCCAATGCAACTTCCGATGTTAATGGAAAGTACAAAATGGAATGGAAGAAAGAAAATTTGACGGAAGCTCGATTAATGGTTTCAAGAGAATATTATTATTCGCAAGAGATAGCAATTGCACCAGACGATCTTCGAAATGAAGTTAATCTGACCAAAAACGTTGCGCTATGGCCAGAGTCTTCTGTTTTGGTTCATCTACAAAATAATTCAGGTGCGTCGCTTATTCAATTCAACTGGGTAGGGACAAATTTTAATTGCAATTGCTGCACGAATGCGGTGAAGACATTTAATAATCTTTCTGATACTGTTTTTCAATGCGACGTCTATGGAGGAAGGTGGTTGAAATACAATTGCGCAATCTCATCGACTTCAGGCACAAGTTTTATACTGGACAGCCTTTTCTGTCATCCTTTTCAAACCAACAATTTAATCTTGAATTTATAGGTATTGTGCAAATACATGACTAATTTCAAACCGAAAAATATTTAACCCAATGAAACGTATTTTAAGTCTACTGACTCTCGCTTTAAGTTTAACGTCTTTGTTGAATGCACAAGTTGATTTGCCAAGGAATTTGACGCCTGCTGAAATTGAGCAAATTTCTCACGGTGATTTTTCAATTGTGAATTCAGACAGAGGAATCGAGTCTCCACCGCCTTTTCCAAATATTCGTGCGATGGCCGAGTGGGAAGAGATACAATGTTTAACAATTTCTTGGATCTCTTATCCTTCGATTTTAAAGCAGATTGTAGCGGCAGCTCGCACTCAAACGTTGGTGGTTATTTTATCTGAAGACGTTCAAGCAACACAGAATTATTTGTACAGCACTTCCGGAGGTCCTGCGTTTACAAACATGGATAATGTAATTATTCTTCCAGCTAATTATGATTCGGTTTGGATGCGCGATTACGGCGCTAATCCGGCTTATGCAAACGAAGTGGAAGATTTGTTCTTGGTCGATTGGATTTACAATCGCCCAACGCGTCCGAACGACGACTCTTCACCTCAGTACGTAGCCGATTATTTGGGATTGGATTTATACACAACAACTGCGGCTCCGGATGACTTGGTAAATACGGGTGGTAATTGGATGAGTGATGGTTTCGGAACAGCAATCATTTCAGAACTTGTATTGGAAGAAAATGCTCCTGGAAATCCATACGGAGTTACCGCAAAAACAGAGGCGGAGATCGATGCCATCACAGAGAACTATCTTGGTGTAGACAGATATATTAAAATGCCAGTTCTTCCATACGACGGTATTCATCACGTAGATATGCACATGAAGCTTCTAGATGAGCAAACCTTGTTGGTGGGTGAGTATCCGGAAGGAATTGCAGACGGTCCCCAAATCAATGCGAACATGGATTATGTGGTTTCGAACTTTATGAATAAGTGGGGAGAGCCTTACAAGACCATTCGCATTCCAATGCCTCCGAGTGCCTCCGGAAATTGGCCGAGTTCGAATCCGGCGGCTTATTATCGCACCTACACAAATGCTGTGTTCGTGAACAAGATGGTTCTGCTTCCAACATACCGCGAAGAATACGACACCACTGCTCTACGCATATGGCAAGAAGCACTTCCTGGTTATCAGATTGTGGGCATTGATAGCGATAATCAACCCGATAATATCATTGCGGCTAGCGGTGCAATACATTGTATAACTCACAGCGTTGGGGTTCAGAATCCTTTACTTATTAGCCATAACCCACTTCCAGATACAGACAACACATCCGCTCCTTATTCAGTTGTCGCATATATGAATCACCGCGACGGAATAGCTGCTGGAAGATTGTATTGGAAGACCTCTCTAACGGGTGCGTACAATTTAGTGGAAATGACTAGTGTAGGAAGTAATAATTGGGAAGGATTTATTCCTGCGCAGCCCGCTGGTACACGTGTTTACTATTACGTGGAAGGAGAAGCAACAACAGGAAAAGTAATGCAACGTCCAATGGCTGCGCCAGAAGGATACTGGAGTTTCGATGTGTTGAATGGAAACAGCATTAACGAAGAAGCTTTCAGTTTTTCGAGAATTTATCCGAATCCTGCGAGTGAAATTACTTGCGTGGAATTTAATGCACGTGCTTCGCAAAAAGCGCAAGCTTTTATTGTAGATATGCAAGGACGCCGTATAAAGGAAATATATTCAGGAGTGCTTTCACCAGAACAATCGAAAGTGTTTTTCAATGCGAGTGATTTAGTTTCAGGTGTGTATGCCGTTCAATTAATCACAGACAAGGGCGCTTATCGTCTTCCATTTATTGTTAAATAATGTCGAGTAACAGAAGAAAGTTTTTAGGTCAGCTTGCCGCTACAGGCGCATTGTTGGGGATGTCACCGGCTTTGTTTTCATTCAGTGAAAAGAAGAAAAAGCCAGCAGAGAAAGTGCGCTATACGAAAGGGTTGGTTCTGTCAACTTGGGATCACGGCATTGCAGCAAACGATGCTGCAATGGACGCATTGAAGAAAGGTGGGAATGCTTTAGATATGGCAGAGAAGGGCGTTTGGCAAACGGAATCTGATTTGACTAACTTAAGTGTTGGGCTCGGCGGATTACCAGATAGAGAAGGACGAACCACGCTTGATGCATGTATTATGGATTGGCAGCACAAGGTGGGATCTGTGGCGTTTGTTCAAGGATTTGAACACCCGATTTCTATTGCGCGTGCAGTCTTGGAAAAGACTCCGCATGCTATGATTGTTGGAAAGGGGGCAGAGCAATTTGCTCTGGAACAAGGATTCAAACACAGCGATTACGTTAATCCGGAAGCGGACAAAGCATGGAAAGAATGGTTGAAGACTTCCGAATACAAACCAATCATCAATATTGAAAATCACGATACCATTGGCTTGCTTGCCATGGATTATGAAGGAAGAATTTCGGGCGCTTGCACCACAAGTGGACTGTCATATAAGATGCACGGAAGAGTAGGTGACAGTCCGATTATTGGAGCCGGTCTGTACATCGACAATGAAATTGGTGGCGCAACCTGCACAGGTCTTGGTGAAACAGTAATACGCTCCTGCACATCCTTCTTAGTTGTTGAATTAATGCGTCAAGGAGCCTCGGCACAAGAAGCCTGTGAAGAGGCTATAGCGCGATTAAAAGCGAACAATGCTTTTATGACCGATGAATTCCAAGTTGGAGTCTTGGCAGTTGATAAAGCGGGTGTTACAGGAGGTTTCGGATTAAGAGGCGGATTTACTTATGCGTTGTGCAAAGACGGTAAGAACGAAATGTACACTGCGGGTTCGTTGATTCGTTAATGTAGAATCTTAAAGATCAACTCACGCATAATGTCTCCATGAGACATGCTGTTTCCTTTCAGTCCTTTCAGTTGTTCATCTGCGTCGCGGAAGTATTTGATGATACGTTCCGATTTTCCTGGTGAATAGTTTTTCTCTCCTTCCTTGTAGTTTTGCGCAGCGTAATAATTCACGCCAAGTTCTTTGTAGGCTTCGTCTTTGTTCGAACTGTTTTGAATGACACAAAGCTTTGCGAAAAATCCGTAAAGCGCAGGAATAATCTGAAACAACGGATGGTCTTTCGGGTTTTTCTCGAAAAAGTTAATGATCTGATTGGCCTTCAAAACATCTTTGCGAATGAGTGCTGTTTGCAATTCCCAGACGTTGTAGTCTTTTGAAATGCCAATGTGATCTTGGATAATTTGGGTAGTAATTTCATCGCCTGGATTAAGCACAATACTCAACTTTGAAATTTCATTTGTGAGCTTGTGAAGATCAGATCCCAAATAGTCGGCAAGCAGTTGAGTAGCAGTTCCGCGAATAGTAAGACCTTGGTCTTTCGCAATGTTTTGAACCCATGTAGGAAGTTGATTTTCTTTGATGGGTGCAGATTCAAATGTCTTTGCCTTTGCTTTCAATGTTTTGAAAAGCGAAGATCTGCCATCTACTTTTCCATTCTTGTAACAGAATGCAAGAACGGTACTTTGTGTTGGTGCTTCGAGGTAATTCAACAAACATTTGTAGAGATCCTCTTTTTTCCAACATTTTAAATCTTGTGCTTCGCGCACGATAATCACTTGCTTGTTTCCCATCATGGGGAAACTCTTCGCCATGGAGACAATGGATTCTAGGTTTGAATCTTTTCCGTAGCAAACAGTAAGGCCGAAGGCCTTTTCACTTTCATCGAGAATTTTGTTCTCAATGGCATCGGCTATAAGATCTATAAAGAATGCTTCCTCGCCGTGCAAAAGATAGACAGGGGCGGTGTTGCCCATTTGAATGTCACGAATGATTAGCGAGTGTTCCATGTCTTGCAAATATCGGCAATAGTCTTGTCGCGGTACAACATTTCAATCTTGAAAAATATACACTAATTTGCACAACCGAATTTTATGCTCAATTTCCATTTTCCCTCTTATTCCTTCCGCATTCGCGGAGAAGCTTCGCGCGAGGTTTGGGACATTGTTCGTAACAAGTGGGTCGCTTTAACTCCAGAGGAATTTGTTCGTCAGCATGCCATTCACTTTTTCGTGAACGATTTGAATTTCCCGAAGGGAAGAGTGGGAGTAGAGGCTGAAGTTGTTTTTCACGGAATGAAGCGAAGAGCAGATTTGGTTTTATTCACCCGCGAAGCATGTCCTTTGCTGATTGCTGAATTTAAATCACCCACAGTGAAAATAGATGACTCGGTATTAAGTCAGACCTTACGATACAATTCAGTGTTGAAGGCTCCTTGGTTATTTATCTCGAATGGACACGAGCACGCCTTGTGTGAAGTGAACGTTGAATTGGGAACAGGTAAATGGCACAACGAGACTTCCGAATGGAAGTTTGTGATTTGAAGTTATTTTTTCTTGCTGTTGGTTCCAGGAAGATTCGCCGTGAAATAGAAGCTCCAATTGCCATAATCTTCAGCAACATATTTTCCACTTGAAAAAAGAGGCTTCGGGAAATAACGCAGACCAAATGCCAATGTGCTAAAACTAATTTTTAATGAAGAGGCGTATTGCCATTTGTTGAATCCGTTCGGATTGTTTTCAATGCGTTTCAACTTGAGGTCGTCTATCTTTTTCACTCCGACATATCGACTATTTAAAAAATAAAATCCTTCCACGGCCCATTCAAGGTAACTGTTGGTTTGATTGCCGTGCTTTATGAGGTATTTGCGCAAACGTATTTGTGCATTCACCGCATTGGAACTGTATTTCGCGCGGTTCCAAGTGCTGTCGGGCTCGAAAGATTGGACAGGGTAATTTGAATTCAACCGTTGTGTTCTGCGGAAGTAACTTGCTCCAAAAACAACCGAAGACATTTCAGCGATATCTTTTTTGAAGGTGTAGCCGAAAGAAAAACTTCTCCCAAGTTCTAGTTTCTCGTTTTTTGCAAGGTGCTTGTTGTTCGGAATGAAGCTTCCAATTTCGTAATAATAGGAAGAGTAATTGTCAATGTTCACACCCGTTAATTTGTAATCGCGAGTTCGCTTCATGACAGAGTCAATCGTCGATTCGAAGAGAATTGTCTGCGCAGATAATCCCAGCGAAAACAATGCAGCAATGACTATGGTGACAATGTGCTTCATTGCTCGGGAATAGGTATTTCGAAGAAGTGGCGGTCGTAGACTACACGAAGTTTACAGCCTTTAAATTCTTCCGAAGGAATTGAAGCAATGATTTTGTTGAGCGGACGGGTGACGTTGTATTTGAATACTTCACCCGTGGCTTTTACAAATTGAATGAATGCAACCGGTGAAGAATACTCTTCCGGAATTTCTTCGCCATCGATACGTGATATGGTTAAGAGGTTGTTGCAGTTTAGCGTATCTATTTCATTGAATTGAACCGAATAAACGTTCGGTTCTTCTTCATTCCCGAAAAAGAAATAACTCGCTCTGGGAATTCCGAATCCATGTGCGTAATCGAAGTAAGGATAAAGCGATCCGCTTTTTCTGATTTCAGTCCAAAGTTTTTCAGTGTTCCATTCCGGATGAAGCTGACGAACGCACGCCGCGAATCCGCATGCTAATGGCGTTGCGAAGGATGTACCTTGTATGTGTTTGAATTCATCTCCATCTGGATATAAAAGTTCACCCGGTGCGCAAACATCAGGCTTCAACCTTCCGTCTGCAGTGGGGCCTACAGAGCTGAAACTTGAGATGTATCCTGTTTTTGGGTCAACGGATCCAACAGTTAAAATGCGTTCAGCATCTGCAGGTGCACCAATAATTTCCCACCCGTTTTGAAATTCATTTCCGGCAGCATTCACCACCAGAATTCCTTTGTCCATAGCCGTGTTGGCGGCAATGCTTATTTTGCAAGTTCTTCCATTCAAATCTTTTCTTTCATACAATTGATTGGTAAAACTCAAGGAAGAATTCACCAAGCTCGCTCCTTTTTCGTCGGCCCATTCCAATGCTTGAATCCATTGCACGTCGTTTAGAAAACGAAAGAATCCCATATTCGGAGTAACACGCGCAAGGAGATATTTGGCTTCAGAAGCCAATCCGTATTGAATAGAGTCTGTTTTTCCTGCCAGAAAAGTTAGCACCTCGGTTCCGTGAACGGAATGAGAATAGACACCTTCTGTTTTCTTTAAGAAGTCTTTGGTCTCAATGATTTGATTATTCTTGAACAAATGCGAGAGTTGCTCAAGATCATCGGCATGAGTAAACCCCGCATCGAATACAGCGATAATGGTGTTCTTTCCGAATAACTCGCGCTCGCTGAATTGGGTGGGTTCAAGCAAATCAAGTTGAGTTTTCGCTTCCTTTACTTGATAGTCGGAAATTTCTGAAGGAAGGTAGTTCGTAGTTGGAAATTCGGCGGCCAACACCGATTGCTCTTGAAGGAATTCCACTTCAAGAACGAAAGGAAGAGCGGCTATTCTTTTCCAATTCATTTCAGAGGCGCGAACAACCGCTGCATTCAGCCAACGGCTTGTGCCAAAGGTGCTGTCTGTATAATTTTCAATAATTGAAATGTATTCTTCATGCACAGGAACATCGCGTTCGTCCCACGGAATGTTTTGAAGAAACCGACGTTCGATTGCTGCTGCGGAAAAATTATTTTGACAGGAATTGTCATGAAGTCCTTTGTCTTTGAACACCACATAGCCCCATTGCTGTGCAGAAACGACATTCGAAACGGCAAGCGAAAATGCTAGCCAAAGAAAAATTGGAATAGCGTTATTCCGATTAATTTTGTTCGAACTGAAAAAAGAATTCATCTATGGCGAATATAATTGATTTACGCAGCGACACCTTCACTCTTCCTTCTGAGGAGATGAGAAAGGCCATGTTTGAAGCGCAAGTGGGCGATGACGTTTTCGGAGAGGATCCAACGGTCAACGAATTGGAAGCATACGCGGCAGAATTATTCGGTATGGAAGCAGCGTTATTCTGTACAAGCGGAACGCAGTCGAATCAAATTGCGATCAATGTGCATACGCGTCCGGGAGACGAAGTGATTTGCAGCAACCTAGCGCACATTTATATTTATGAAGGCGGAGGAATAGCATTGAACAGTGGAAGTTCTGTCCGTTTAATAGAAGGTCCGCGCGGGATGTTCACTGCAGAGCAAGTAAAAGCGAACATCAACAACAGAGTAGATGTACACTTGCCGAACACGTCTTTGGTATGCACGGAAGATACCGTGAACAAAGGCGGAGGAGCTATTTGGGATTTCAATGAGATTTTGAAAATTCAAGAAGTGTGCAAAGCGAATGGAATGGCCTTGCATTGCGACGGCGCGCGATTGTTCAACGCCTTGGAAGAAACGAAGATGACTCCTGCAGAATACGCGAAGGCTTATGACTCCATAAGCGTTTGTTTAAGCAAAGGGCTTTCAGCTCCGGTTGGAAGTTTCTTAGTCGGGTCGAAAGAATTTATTTTGAAAGCACGTCGCCGTAGAAAGAGTATGGGAGGAGGAATGCGTCAGGCTGGATTCCTTGCCGCAGCTGGTCTGCACGCCATGAAGGTTGAACGCTTCCGCTTGCATGAAGACCATGCGCATGCGAAAGCAATTGGAAGTGTTTTAAGTTCGGTTGCTTATTGCGCCGAGATTATGCCGGTTGAAACGAACATTGTAATCTGGAGACCAACAAGCAATTCTTCAGCAGATATGATTGATAAGTTAAATGCAGTTGGAATAAAATGCTTCCCGTTTGGACCCGTTTGGCTTCGTTTCGTATTTCACAGAAACGTTTCTTCAGAACAAGTTCAGGAACTGATAGAGAAACTTCAGGGGTTGTAATTAGACGAAGGGTTTACTCAACAACAACACTCTTCTGAAGCTGCATATCTTCAGCAATGATGCGCAAAGAATAAACGCCCGCAGGAACAGTTACATTAACCAAAGTTGAAGTGCTTCCCGAAGCAATTCTTTCCGAATGAATTAATTTTCCAGAGATGTCATACAAACTCCATGATGCGTTTGTCAAAACGTCGTGACTTATGGTGAATAATCCGTTAGAAGGATTTGGAAAAACATTTATAGAAGCCAATTCCATTTCTTCAATGCCAACGCAATCGGTAATTGTGAATGAGTAAGGAAAGGTACATTCGTTATCATCCGTGATGACCATGTTGTAAATTCCTGTTCCAATTCCGGTTAATGGATTAGCTGCCGCAAGAGGTGTTCCTGTACCATCGGTCCATGAAAACTCATAGGGTCCTGTTGCTCCGGCAACATTCACTTCAATTGCCGCATCGTTGTTTACGTCGCAGCTCGGAAGAATAATGTTGGTCGTAACCATCCAAGGTTCTGGCTGAACAATATCGAATGTTTGTGTGTGCACTTCTCCGCAACCTGTTGTTGCAGTTAAGGTGTATGTTCCTGGATCAACGTTTTGTAAATATTGATTGTTGGAAGTGTAACCGAAAGGACCTGTCCAAACTGAAGTGAAGTTCGCTCCTGCGCCAACGCTATAAGGATAAACACTTCCGTCTCCGTTTTCTCCTTTGTCTAAGGGACAAGAAATCCCATCAACTAGAGCGTCCCACGAAATAGAACTGCTGTAGGTATGAACAGACAATTCAATGTCACCCACATCGCCTTCCCAGCCATCTAATTGAATCAGATACAATTGGCCTGCTTCCAAACAAGAAGTATATGTTTGTGACGCATAGTACTCCCCAGAAGAACAACCTCCGAGCATGTCGTCATTTGAACTGACCAATTCAAAGGTTTCGAAATTCGAGCAGTCCGTTACTTTGTATATCGCAACCTGTGTATCAGTTGTGGTTCCTGGATTACAAGTCGTTACTTCGAATGAAGTTGCATTCGTTGTCGGAATGAACTTCGCCCAAATAGAATTAGTCGAATTTCCTTCACACCAAAAACCGTACACTCCGCAATCAACGCCTGCCGGAGCAATTTCACCAAACCCTGCCATAGCATCGGTATTGTTCAACAACAATGACGGACCGTCGGCTGTAATTTCCAATGCACCGCATGGACTGTCATAAGCAGGCGCTGTACTTAAACCAATCGTGAACGTCCATGTGTTACCATCACCACCACCTGAATAAACGTGGGTCAGCGCTCCGTTTTCAAAAACTTCAATCACCAATCCACCATCTCCATAAGAGTCTACATAAATCAGTTCATAAGCAGTATTGTTAGTCAGGCAAAAAGGTCCTTCAGTGATGACCGTGCTATTTGCGTATCCATTCGGACTGTTATCTGATTCGGTTCCTGCGCAGCCTACGTTCAAGTTTGCACCTTCCGCAAGAGGTGTTGGGTTGCACCCCGTTCCATCCAAGTTCAATTGCCAATAGTTCTCGTATGCCCAGGCATCTGTGTGCATTACAAAAGTCACGGCGGTCTCGCCAGCACCGCATTGCGCTTGGCTATTCAATACAGCGAAGAATACAAATGAAGTGGCGAGTAAAAACGATTTCATGGCGTAAGGTTAGTACATCAAATGTAAGACGAACAAGCGAAGTCTGAAAACTAAATGGCGAAAACACCTTGAATTCAGCCGTTCTGCGCTTACTTTGCATTATGACAGATTATTTGCGTCCGGGCGCCATTCAAGAGTTAATGGTCACTTCTATTAACGAAGAAGGAGTTTTTGTTGGAAACGACCACGAAGAAATTCCTTTAAATAAAATTGATACAAAAGGTGTTGTATTGGGACAAACGCTGAAGATTTTCAGCTACTTCAACGACAGAAAAGAATTAGAAGCAACAACGCGCATTCCTGAGATTCAGGTAGGCGAAATGGGAATGTTCACCATTCTAAATTCAAACGATTTAGGTGCATTCATCAATATCGGAGTGGGGCGCGACGTCCTTATTCCAAAGAGAGAGCAAAGACAAGAACTTCTTACGAATCGCAAAGCGTTAATCATGCTTTGTTACGATTCTGCGAACCATAGACTTTTCGGAACAACGAAGATTTTCAATCATCTGAAAGAAGTTCCAGACTTTAAGCGTGGTGATGAAATTGAAATGACCATTTTCGAGAAATTGGAAGTGGGAAGAAAGGTGATTGTAAATGGAAAATACCAGGGTATCATCTTCCAACAAGAAATCATGAGTCGCGTTTCAGAAGGCGATAAGGTGAAAGGGTACGTGCGCAAGATTGAAGGGAAAGATGTAGTAGTAAGCATGCAGAAGGAAGGAGTAGATCTGATTGAAGATGCTGCTGCCCGTTTGCTAGAGTTCTTGGAAAATAACGGTGGTTACATTCGTTTGAACGACGACAGTGATCCTGATGAAATTAAAATTCGTCTTCGCATGTCGAAGAAGACCTTTAAGAAAGCAGCGGGATTGTTGTACAAGCAAGAGAAGGTAGACTTAATGAAGTTCGGTGTGAAGCTGTTGACCGACGGTCAGAAGCCAACGCCACGCGATATTGAAAACTGGAAAGACAAGCCAACCGACGATGTGCGCAAGCCATACACCGCGAAAAAACTTCCTGTTCCGAATAGACGCATTGGAGATTCTTTCGGGAATCAAGAGAGTAAAGGGTATAGAGAGGATAAGAGAGGGGAAGAATCGGGAAGAGAAGTTAAGAAATGGGAAGACAATGTTGAGCGCGATGAACCGCGTGAGGCAAGAAGTGAGCCTGGGACGAATGCGAACGGAAAGGTTCCTTACACTTCGAAGAAGTCTAGATCTTCTTCTTCCAATACTTCCAGACCTTCACGTCCTTCGGATCAGAACCGGGGCCCGCGTCGATAGTCGTTTCCAGTTGTTCTTCTGAAAGAAAACGATAGGTAATTCGTTTCGGAAAGTCGTGCTGTGGATTTTCGAAAACCCATTCGGTAGAAGTGGCTTTGGTGCAAACAAAAATGGTGCTTTTGTCGGCTTCTAGCGGAGTGGCTATGTATACCCAATGATCGTTATCGTACACTATAACCGAATGTTCGTTCGGTAATTCGTTTGTTCCGTATTCTTCGAAATTCACGTTGTAAAATGAAATGCCTTCAATAACCATTTCATCTTCCACTTTCGTCCATTCTTCTCTACCGGTTAGTCCAACCCAGTTGCCTTGAAGTTTCAATAAATGAGGAAGTAGATCGGTCTGCGCGAAGGCATTCATTCCAACCGAAATAAAAATCGCAAAGAATAGTAGCTTTTTCATAAAGTCTAAAATACTAAATAACTTCTAAAACCAAACCTTTCAAGTATTCTCCTTCCGGATGGAAGATGCTAATCGGATGGTCTGCCCCTTGGTGCAATTGATGCAATATCTTCACCGTTCTTCCAACCGAAATAGCAGAAGCCAAAAGAATGGAAGTGAATTGTTGCTTGTCAATTACCTGCGAGCAAGAGAAGGTGAAGAGAATTCCGCCTGGTTTAATCTGACGCAAAGCCGCTTCATTAATTCTTCTGTAGCCTTGAATGGCTTTGTGTTTCGCGCTTAAGTGTTTCGCGAACGCTGGAGGATCTAAAACAATAATGTCGTAATCTTCCTCAATGTTCTTCATGTATTCAACCGCATCTGCTTGAATCAACTTGTGCTTCGTGGTGTCGAGGTTATTCAATTGAATGTTGTTCTCTACCAAAGCCAATGCAGAAGCACTGCTGTCTAAACTGTGAACGAGGTTCGCTCCGTTTTTCAAAGCGTACAAAGAGAATCCCCCGCTGTAGCAAAACGTATTCAATACTTTTTTGCCTTGGCTTAATTCGCCGAGCAGTTTTCTGTTTTCGCGCTGGTCAATGAAGAAACCTGTCTTCTGTCCTTTTTCCCAATCGATTTGAAATTGAATACCGTGCTCAAGTGCAATGTCGTTTCCTTTTTCACCAAACACATATTCGTTTTGTGCATTCGGAACGCCTTTGATTTTTTCTCCGCTCTTGTCGTAGATGGCTTTCAAACTATCTCCCATTACCATCTTCAGTGCGTTCGCAATTTCGCTTCTGTGCTGGTACATACCTGCCCCATGAAACTGAAGCACCGCTGTTTCTCCGTATACATCTACAATAAGTCCAGGGAAACCATCGCCCTCCGCGTTAATCAAACGATACAGCGTGGTGCTTTCGGTATTCACCATAACCTTCTTGCGAAGATCGTAGGCGTGTTTAATTTTCGAATGCCAGATATCTGTCGAATACATTTCCTCACCGAATGAAAAGATGCGAACCGCAATACTTCCTTCAGAGAAATGCCCGATTCCAATTTTTTCGTTTGCACGCGTGAACACTTCCACCAATTGTCCTTCTTTCAACAATTCAGAAATGGCTTCAATGGCACCCGAAAATATCCAAGGGTGAAAGCGTTTTGCGCTTTGTTCTTTCCCTTTCTTTAAATAGATTTTTGCTAACATGTGGCAAAACTACTCCGAAAACTTACTTGGCCGTGAAATACTTGCCTTCTTTTGGAATGATCCATCCCTCGGCAAGGGCTTCTTGCACGAGTTCGATTGTTTTTTCTTTGTTGAAGGAAATCGGCCACGCGTAGAGTTCGTCGAGCGTTTTCCCGGTGAGGCAAGCTTGCAGAATTTCTTTTGTAGTTGGAAGAGCGCGTTCGCGCTGACAGTGATCGCACTTTCCGCATGCGGCGGTGTCTTCGCCGAAGTAGCGCAGAATGTATTGTTCGCGGCAGTGGTCTTCTGAAAGCAAGTGTTGCATGCTGTTCAACTTCGCAAGATCGATATCGCGACGTTCTTCGTACATCGTTTCCGGAATGAAAATTTCATTCGTCGCGACGCGTTGTTTTACATAACTGTATTGCGAAGTGGAGCTAGCCGGAAGGTATTCGAGAATTTGAAGTTTATGAAGATCGTTGAGGGAAGTGAGCACTTCGTTTTTCGAGCGTTCATTCAAGACGCTCAGTTGGTATTCGGAAATGGGAACAGCGAAATCCCAGATGCTTCCATACAAGCGGAAGAGCGAGCGAAGAAAGTCTTCATGCTTCGGATGCTGGTCTACGAAGTTGCGCAATTCTTCTTTCGAAGCAATGACGCGAACGCGCGATCGGTGCAGTCCGCGTGCTAAGATGGAAATGTATCCAGCGCGTTCGAGTAACAGCAACGAAGCTGAAATGGTGTTGGCGTGAAGTTGACTGCGTTCAGCAATTTGATCGAGGTTCAAAGCGAAGAGTTCGTTCATGCCCGAGCCAATGGCAATGCGATGAATGTTGGCGAGCGTTTGATAAACCGTTGCAATGTCTTCCTTCGGTGGGTAGCGCATAGCAATGCTTTTTTTCAATTGAACGAAATCGCTGTCGTTCCAAAGTGCCAGTCCGAGCGCAGGTTGTTCGTCGCGTCCGGCTCTTCCCACTTCCTGAAAATACGCTTCGGGTTGAGAAGGAATATCGAAGTGAAACACGAAGCGGACATCGGGTTTGTCTATGCCCATTCCGAAAGCGTTGGTGGCGACAATGACTTGCACATCGTTGTTCTTCCATTTTTGAAAGGCGAGATCTTTTTTGTGAAGATCGAGTCCGGCGTGATAGGGAAGGGCTTTAATGTTTTTTTCATTCAGCAACGCTGAAAGGTCTTCTGTTTTTTTTCTTGAATTGCAATAGACAATACCAGCACCTTTCATGTGCACGATTCGGTCAACGAGGTCGTTTTCTTTTTGTGTCGAAAAGAGTGCGTTGTAGGCAATGTTTTTTCTAGCGAAGCTCTTCTGAATAATTTTGCAATCGTTGTTGAAGACGAGTGTGGCAATGTCGGCGACCACTTGCGGAGTAGCGGTTGCGGTAACGGCCATTACCACGGGGTCGCGCAGTTCTTTTAGGAAATTCGGAATGGCTCTGTATGCAGGTCGGAAGTCGTGTCCCCATTGCGAAATGCAATGTGCCTCATCAATGGCCACGAAGGAGATGTTCAGGTAGCGAATGCGTGCTATGAAGTTGTCGTTTTCTAAACGTTCCGGAGAGACGTAAAGGAATTTGTATTTTCTGTTTGTGCAGTCGTCGAGAATTTTTTCAATCTCGAAATTATTTAATTCGGAAGAGAGATAGGTTGCTGGAATTTCTTTTTGAATGAGGCTTTCCACCTGATCTTTCATAAGTGCAAGCAGGGGTGTCACGACAATGCACAAACCTTTGTGACACAGGGCGGGTACTTGAAAGCAGATGCTTTTTCCTCCGCCTGTAGGCAGCAGCGCAAACACATGTTCTCCGTATGCGGAAGCATTCACGATTTCGCTTTGCTTATCGCGAAACGCATCGTATCCCCAGTATTTTTTAAGAAGGTGGAGGGTTTTTGCTTGCATGGTTTTGCGAAGGTACGAATGCTTTTTTATCGAGCTCGCTCTGCGAGCGGCATCCGAAATGCCCCCAGTGAAGCTGGGGGAGAAAAATCTAAAGAGAGCTCTTACACAGAAGTAGGGCTCTCTTTTTTTGATCAGTTCTCGTGACTTCAAGTTTTCTCCATTCAAAACCGAATCGACAAATCAAGATGTCCGCCTAAACCAATTTCTACAATGCGTTGCAAAGTAGATAGGCGGACTTCTTTGATGTCATTTTCTATTTTCGAGATGTATCCTTTGTTCGTGCCGCAACGCATGGCCAGCTGGTCTTGTGTTAATCCTTTTTCAAGTCTGGCCTGCTGAATGAGAACCCCAATTTTAAAGTTCTCATACCCCTTTTCAAATTTCTCTCGCTTGGCTGTTCCTCGCTTTCCATATTGTTCTTCAACGAATTGATCAAGAGTCTTT